>NZ_JBIBFR010000003.1:0-430614 GCF_042956125.1 Streptomyces sp. NPDC008313 | reverse complement strand
TTGATCAAGCCCCAGCGGCCATGGAAGACGCTCTCTCAGGTCGAGTTGGCCACCGCCGAGTGGATCGACTGGTACAACCACCGAAGACTCCACGGTGAGATAGGCCACATCCCGCCCGTCGAATACGAAGTCAACTACTACACCGAACTCACGAAACCCCAGTTCATCACCACAATCTGAGATCTCTACCGAACCCGGGGCGGTTCAGGCAGAAGCAGGCCGGGTTCCACGGTCTGACCGAGTCTGCGGTAGTGCGTGAACAGGGAGCGTGAGGCTTCCAGCATGCCGGCGCCGGCAGCCGAGGAAGCCGGACCTGATCCGTCCGACCTCCAGGTCATCAGCGAGGCGACACCGGCATTCATCACCTCACGTCGGCCCACGGGCCCGAAGGAGCTCGGGCCGTCCGGTGACAAGTGCATCATCCAGTTCTCCTCTTCGACCCGGCCTGGCTCCGACACAACAGGTGGACCGATAGCGGTGGGGGTGCTCAGGGCGATCAGTGCCCCTTCGGCACCGAGTGCGGCATCGCACAGCCGCGCGAGGTCACGACTGGGCACCTTGATGCCCCGCTCGACCTTGCTGAGCTGCGCCTTGCTGTAATGCACGAGACGGGACAGGTCCGTAAGGCTCAGTCGGGCCTCCAGTCGCCGCTTCCTCAGTTCCTCGCCGAACGATGTGGACGGATGTGGCACGGGAACCTCCTGAACCCGGTCGTCCGGGCCGAAGCGGTACTGCACGGAAGAGTGCGGCACCAACTCCCGGACGGACAAGGCGATCGAAGCTGTTTCCCGTTTCCTTCTCCTATGGCGAGGCGCGGCAAGCTCGTGCGGGCAGTTGGGTTCCCCAAGGGCCACAGCTCGCCTCGGGCGAGGTTGGCCGCGGTGGCTTGTGGGTTTTTCCGGCGAGGGCGACGGCGAGGTTGTGCGGCCGGCGATGCCGAGCATGGCGTGGTGGGCGCCGTCACCCTTGAGGCGGCAGGAGGATCTTCCAGGTCTACCCGCTACAGACCAGCTGTCCTCCGCCGAACGCTCCTTCATGATCAACGCCACTGAGATCGACATCCTTGCCGGTGTCTGGGGTGACCTCGATGAGCCGCTGATCTCAGGACCCGCCTCGGGTCTTGTTCCGCTCCTGCTTCCCCTCATCGACAGAGAATGGATCGGAGTGTGCCGGCTCGTTCCCTGGACAGCGCCAGATGGCACTCTCGGAGAACAGCCCGGCCCCCCATCCCGAAGCAGGATCTTCCCGCTGTCCTGGCAGACGACGGCAACTGGGAGTACCCGCAATCCGACGCCTGGCTGGGGTGCCTCACACTGACCCTCACCGAAGCGGGACAGAGGATCTCCCACTGACACCCCAGCCTCAACGCCCCCTGTCGGTCTGCGGCCAGACCACCGGCAGGTCACCTGCGCGTGCCGGCCCAAGGGCGTACCTCCGGGTGCGGAAGCCCGCCCTTGGACTTCGGCATGGCCCGTTCCGGGCCCCGTCAGCCGTCCCGGGCGTCCGTCAGTTCCTGCTCCCACTTCAGCAGATCGTCGAAGTACGAGCGGCCCCGGTCGGTCCACTCCGCGGCCGGCTTCAGTGCCTCGATGGTGCGTTGCAGGCGGTCCAGTGCGTTGTCGCGCCGCTCGGAGACCTCTGGCGGCGCGGTCTCCTCCGCCGCCCATCGGGTGAGTCCGTACGTCATGCGTGCGAGGACGTGTGCGGCGTGCACAGCGCCCGCGACCGGGCGTGGTTCGGGACGCAGTGAGTGGGTCACCATGGTGTCGCCGTTGGTCAGGAACGTCTCGAAGGTGTTGCGCAGGTAGAGGGAGTGGTGGCCGGTCTCGTGCAGGAGCGCCTCGAAGGCGGCGGCGGTGCTCTCGACGCTTTCCGTGCCGAGGTAGATGGCGCCGAAGGTCTGGCGAAGCGTGGCCGAACGGAAGGGTCCGGCCCGTACGTACACGATGACGCGGATCAGGAGATCCGTTTCCAGGGCGGCCTCCGGCCATACCCTGCGCAGGGTTTCCCGAGCTGATTCGAGGTGCTCGGTCGCCTCCTTCATGTTCGGGGCGCCGAATGCGTCGTCATACGCACCGGTGACGCGTTGGACGTCCGTCAGGAGTTCTTCGATGCCATGACGGCACCAGTCGGGGCACGAGGGCGTTCCGCCTTCGATGTGTTCCAGTGCGGGCATGAGTACGCCGGGGGCCTGGCTGCTCACCAGATCGGCGATGCGCTCGCGGGCCGCCGCGGTTTCGGCGGGGTGAGCGGGACTGCTTCCGGCGGGTGTCCGCGCCGCCTCCCATACCAGGCCGGGGTGCAGGCAGGAGAACTTCCGCCCCTCCGGGAGAAGGGGGGCGAGGCGTCGGAGAACCGCCTGTCGGTGGCTTCGTGTCAAGCTCGCGGTCCCGGCCGGCGTCATGGCGACCCGGACTATCTCGTCCCGCCCCGTGTCCCTCACTTCTCACCGGGATTCGACTCCACCGCCAGGATCTCGGCGAGCGAGACGGATTCCGACCTCGCGAGTTCCTGCTCGCGTGCCTGGAGCCGGCGCAGGATCAGCGCGGAGATCATCTCGTCGCTCAGGCCGTCCAGCGCACGGGAGACGTCCTCGCGGACTTCTTGCCACAGTGCCTTCGACTGGCCGTTCAACGCGTCGGACCTGGCCGGCAGACGGCCCCGCATCGATGCGGTCCGTTCGGCGACGAGATCCAGTACGTCGTGGAGGACGTCGACCCAGTGGTCCTCCACGCCGTCGGAGAAGGTGATGTGAACGGAGCCGTCGTCCCCGGTGATCCCCTCGTGGTAGTAGCCACGGGGCAGGTAGAGACAGTCGCCGGGGTGAAGGGTGACTTCCTGGGACAGGGGGGTTTCCGGTCTGTCGCCGGGCCTGGAACGCTTGATGGGCCATTGCTTGGGCGGCTCGTGAAGCCGCCATGTCTTGGAGCCGGCCAGTTGGCGGATGAAGACGCTGGCCATGTCGTAGTGCACGGGGGCGCCCTGCGCGTGGGGTGGCGTCAGAAACGCGTTGGCCGCGACGGGGCAGCCGATGTCGTCGGCCAGATCCGCGCAGAAGGACGCCACTTCGGGGCAGTACGTGGACATCGCCTGGAAGACGAGCGTCGCCCCCGCCCGCATCTCCGACACCACGTGCTGCGGATCCGTCAGCCCGGACAGCACTCTGCGCTCGTCGGCACCGCCCTTGGTCCTGGCGGTGTTCCGCACGCCTATGTCCTCGCCGTGGCGCCACAGTCTGACGTACGGGGTGCGCAGTCCTCGATCGAAGAGGAGGCGCTGCGCGATCTCCGTGGAGAACGCGTGGCCCAGTCCGGCCAGGTTCCGGCTCACATGCGGCTTCTTGTCCCGGATGGACGCCAGCAGGGACGGATCGTCAAGAACTAGTTCTACTGCCATCCTCGGCTACCTCCGCATGCTCGACAGCTGTTGGTTCTTCCTGGTCCTGGTCCTGGCCCGGGTCCTGGTCCTGGTCCTGATGGAATTCCCGCACCCCGGGCACGGCCAGCACTGCGGCAGAGGCACCGAGTTGGACCACCGCGGCCACGACAAGGACAGTCGTACGGCCCAGCGCGTCCGCCAGAGGTCCCACGACGGCGAGACCGATCGGCAGCAGGGCGAGGCTGCACAGCCAGTCGACCGAGGTCACGCGGCCGAGAAGGGCCGACGGGAACTGGCGCTGCAGCGCGGTCTGCAGGAGGACGTTGAAGGGCATCATCGCGAGTCCTGCCACGACGTATCCGCCGGCCACCCACCACAGGGAGAAGGGGGTGAGCAGGACGAGGGGAACGGCGGCGAAGAGCGCGTTGAAGACGAGCGCGCTCGTGCCGGGCCGTTTCAGTGGAACGCGCCCGACCGTGATCGTGCCGACGAGGCCGCTCAGGCTGAACATCGCGATCACCAGGCCGTATGCGGTGGGCCCCGCGAACTTCTCCTGCGTGATGACCGGCAGCAGCACCATGTGCGGTGCGACGACGAACATGGTCTGCAACGTGGTCATGACGAGAATGGCCGACACCCAGCGAACCCGGCGTACCGCCGACAGGCCCTCCTTGGTCTCGGCGACGATGGAGGAACGAGTCGTGGGCCGTTCCCTCCTCGGTTCGGCGACCAGGAAGACGCACACCAGACTGACCAGGAACGTGGCCGCGTTGATGCCGAAGGCCCACCGGGTTCCGGCGGTCGCCACGATCACACCGGCGAGCGCGGGGCCCACCACGGCCGCACCGCTGTCCAGGGCTCCGCGCCATGAGTTCGCGCTGAGCAACCGCTCTTCGGGGACGACCGTGGGCACCAGCCCGCCGAACGCGGGACGGAAGAACGCCTCGCCACTGCCGACCAGGAACGTCAGGGCGGCGAGCGAGAGCGTCCCCGTGTCGAACTTCCCCACCAGGGCCACGGTGATCGCCACGAACCGGAAGGTGTCGGCGAGGATCATCGCCCTGCGCCGGGGCACGCGGTCCGCCCAGACACCACCGAGGAGTGCGAACAGGACCGTGGCGAGGATGCGGCCGCCGATCACCATGCCGACGTCGCCGGCGTCACCGCCGGTCTCGATCACCCTGAGGGACACAGCGATGGTGAAGAGCTGGTCCCCCACGGAGCTGACCGCCTGCCCGGCCCAGAGGAACCGGAAGTCGCGCAGCCCCATGGCGCTGTCGGCCATGCCTCCGGTCAGCTTCTTGCTCAGCGTGCGCACACTCATCCGATCGGAGCCCCCGGAGCCGCCGCGGCCGGATCGGTCAACTGGCCGTAACCGAATCCGCAGCAGTCGCCCGTGATGTCCTCGTCTCTCACCAGTGCGGGATGCTCGTCCCCGGTCAGCGGGAAGTCGGCCAGATCGATGGGTGAGGACTCCTCGTCGACGAAGACCTCGGCGCCATCGGTGATGAGGTCGAGGTGCACCTTCTCCTCGTAGTCGACCACGGAGCGGTCCTGGTTGTGCTGGCCGAAGCCGATGTGCACGCCGACGCGTCGTTCGTTGATGTGCGAGTTGGCGGGGATGAACCGGCCGATTCCCGTATTGGTGCCGAAGCCGAGCTCGCCGACCCGGGTGCCGTTCGGCTGCTTGAAGCAGAGCTCCACCAGTTCGCGGACGTCGGCGCCGGCACACTCGAAGCCCGTGGCACGCCCGTCGGTGATGTCGACCGTCAGGGGGTGGGCTGCCAGCCGGGTGTCGATCCGTGTGATGACGTTGCAGTTCAGCGCACCGTCGGCCACCAGGCGGCCGTCGATCCGGGCGGGGTACGTGGCGATCTCGCCCGCGGGGAGAATGGTGAAGCCGCCGGGCCGCCACACCCCGCGGTTGCTGATCCAGTCGAATCGGTCCGAGTCGAGAGTGATCCGCAGATCGGTGCCGCCGCGCGTGCGGACCCGGACGGTCCGTGCCCCGGTCAGTCGCGTCAGCAGTGCGGCGTTGCGGGCACTGAGCTCGTCCGGCCCGAGGCTGAGGGCCTCCTCGAAGAACTCACGCGACGCGCTGATGATGCGCACCATCACGCACCGGTCACCGCCGACCCGCCGCAGCACGTCGGCGAGGGGCGCGAAGTGGGACATCGTGTCCCGTTCGAGCGTGAAGACGACGAGCCGTCCGGACCGGGAATCGGCCTCCGCGACAGCTGAGTTCAGGCGCTGGGCGAACCCGTAGTCCACGAGCGGCCGCATACCTACGGCTTGCGCGCTGAGGTCACGTTGCTTCAACCCCGCCACGAGCCAGGCGGCCGCCTCCCGGCTGTCCGGGGAGAAGGCGACGACGCAGTGATCGTCGGGGGAGACACCGACGTACCGGTCGAGGAGTGAATCGACGCCGGCCTGGAGTCGGTTGCCGGTCCGTAAGACGCTCAAGATGTTCTTCTCCCGTGGCCTGTGATCGCTTCCACAGGCGTCCCAGCCGCAGGAACGCCCTGCGCCTGGAACGCCCGATACCGCCGCGCAGGAACAGATCAGGTGGCGACGAACCAGGCCATCAGGGGCCCTTCGTCGCCACTGCCCACCGGCTCGAGAACCGCGTCCGACTCGGCAGCGGAGAGTTCGCGCAGGGCGTCCTCCACCAGCGACTCGTAGGACGGTGCTTCAGCAGGGGCGCCAGTAGCAGGGGCATGACTCAGTGCCATCTTGACTCCTCTCAGGCAACAGTGATCACCTGACCGTAAGGAGCGTGACCGAGCCGAGTCAATGACATTCAGCGCTCAACTGGCGCGATTTCAGGCCGACTTGAAGCCATCAGTGGCGGAATTTCGGGTTCGTGGTTCCGGCAGGACCCCGGCGCCGGGTCGTCCAGCTGCCCGAGGCAGGAAGCCGTGGAGTACCCGGACGTCCTCGTCCCGGATCAGGAGCTCCTTGCCGGTGGCGCCTTCCGGTGGCGCCTTCCGGTGGCGCCTGCCGGTGGCGCCGGCTGCGGCTCAGTGAGAAGCGCCGAGCGCCTGTGCCAGGAGGGTCAGGTCCGTGCGCAGTGCCGCGTCCGGGTTCCATACGGCCTCGAAGGAGATCTGCACTTCCCGGCCCTCGTTCAGCAAGGGGCGATGGGGGACGGCCGGGGACGTGAGCCGGGACCGGGGGATCATCGCCGAACCCAGCCCGAGGCCCGCCCATTCCTCCAGTACGCGGTAACTGGCCGCCTCTCCCGGATAGGTGTGCAGCGGTACCTCGTTCGCGTGGAAGAGCTGGGTGGTGAAGGTCGTCAGTCCGCACGCGTCCGGCACGAGGATGAACTGTTCGTCCCGGGCCTCGGTGAGTTCGAGTGAGGCGTCGTCGGCCGCGGCGGGGCCGACGACGACGATGGGCTCGACGTCGATGACCCGGTGCTCGAAGCGCGGCATCGCGGTGACGGCCGGGATGAGGATGATGTCGAGTCGCCCGTCCCGCAGGCCGTCCCGCAGATCCCGCATGTTCGCCTCGCGCAGTACGAGATCGCGGGGCGTGGGCAGTTCGCGGACGGCGGTGAACGCGCGGCCGACCAGATGCGGGCCGATGAGCGGCGAGACGCCCATACGGACCTTCTGGTCGCCCGGTTCGGTCAGACGTCTGGCCTCCGCGGCGACGGCGTCGAGCGCGGCCACGGCGCGTTCGACGAGCGGAAGGATGCGGGTGCCGAAGGCGGTCTGGGTCACACCGCGCGGGGATCGGTCGAAGAGCCTCTCCCCGAGCCGTTCCTCCAGTTTCGCGATGCCGTTCGACAGGGCCGGCTGGGTGACTCCGTATGCCCGGGCCGCCGCGCTGAAGGAGCGCGTCTCGGCGACCGCCTGCGCGTAGCGGAGCCCTTCGACGTTCAGTCGTTCCACCATAGCCATTGCTTATCGACTCATTCGCTGATGCCGTCTACCGCCTCTGCTCACGGAAGTTTATCGCGGGCCGCCGGTGACCTCTTCATCACTCGCCCTTATGGCACCTGCCGCCGTTCACTCGGGAGGTACGCCGGATTCGCATCGCGCTGGACCCCGCTCAGGTGCGTGACCGGCGGCACGAGGCATCTAGATGGCCGCCGCCCCGGGGCCGCCGCCGCACGACCCCGCTACGCGCCGATGCCGTCACCGTCCGCCAGGCCGAAGTCGAGGGTGCCGGCCAGCTCGCGGAGGGTCTGCTCCGCGGCCCGCGCCGCGTCGGCGACGACGTCGCCCCGTTCCGCTATCAGCAGGTCGTAGATCGGCACGGTGCTGGTGTCGGTGGCGTTCACGTGTGGGTGTCCGTTTCTTCGGGTTCAGGGCCGACGGGGAAGGCTAGCGG
The DNA here is from genome assembly GCF_042956125.1 of Streptomyces sp. NPDC008313. NCBI lineage: Bacteria > Bacillati > Actinomycetota > Actinomycetes > Kitasatosporales > Streptomycetaceae > Streptomyces > Streptomyces sp. NPDC008313. The sequence goes on along the minus strand of NZ_JBIBFR010000003.1, from coordinate 422,895 downwards.
ATCAAGCTGCTCCGCAGGGCCGAGCCCTCCGGCGGGCAGGAGGCGAGCCGAGCGCTCCGGTACCCGGTTCTCGTCCCCGTACTCCCGCCCGCGGTCCGCGCGTCCTGCGCCGTGTCCATCGGCGTTGGTCATATCCCGATTCGCCGTGATTCAGCTGTACTTCGCACGTCACGCGCGGTGATGCAGGACGTGACAGCCGTCGATACGGCGGGCCTGATCGGGGTCCCGATCGGTGGGCAGGGCGTGCCCGAGGTGCTCAGTGCGGACGTCACCGATCCGGTTCCTGCTGACGGCACCGGAGTTCTCGTACGGACGCCGCATCACCTTGTCCGGGGCGAGGTCGTGCGACAGCGCGTCGGTGTCACCGCGGGCACGGTCGTACTCACGCGTCAGCGCCTGCGGTTCGCGCACGCCCTGGCTGCCCCGGGGGACTCGGCGCCGGAACCGGCTGCACCGACAACGTGGGCCCCGGGCCATGGGCATCGCCGCCGGTTCCCGCTGCGGGGGGTGGGGCGTGTGTCCGCCGCCTCCGGGAGCCGATGAAGCCGGGGTGTGGCCGCCGGGGTCGTGTCGTACGCCCCGTGTGCTCCTCCCTGACCGGCGTGCGGACTCTTCCGCGCAGGTCGGGGCGAGTTCGGTCCAAAGCCGGTCGCATTCCGGTCGTACGCCGCGAAGCCCTCCCCTGTACGGGTGGGACCGAGCATCATGACGCCGTGACCGCGGAGGGGCGACTGTGCGGTCGGCGGGGGGCCGGTACCGCTCGGGGGACGGTACCGGCCGGCACGACGGGAACGAGGGGCGGGGCGGCAGTTGACGGTGGACGACGGGTCCGGGATGGGCGCGGACGGGGAGCGGGTGCGGGGGCTGCTCGTCCGCGCCCGCGGCGCCGGGGTGACGTACGCGGACCAGGGCGTGGCCCCGCTCGGCCCGGACAAGGCCGCACGGGACATCCTGATCGGTGAACTGGAAGTGATCGGCGCGGAGTTGGCGGGTGGGTCGGCGGCCGAGGTCATGGCGCGGCTCGGGGCGCTGCTCGCGGCCCGCTGGGCGGACGGACGGGATCCCGCCGACCGTACGCGGGCCGTCGAACTGCTGCGGGCGGCGCGGGGTGTGGCGGAGCTGGACGCCGGCGTCCGGCGGGACGCCGCCCGTGACCTCGCCGTCCTGCTGGTGGCACCGCTGCTGGCCGCCCCCGCCGAGGAGGGCGGCGCGGCGGCGCTCCCGCCCGGGCTCGCCCGCTACCTCCCGTTCGGCCTGTCGGCCGCGGCGCAGGGCATGGACGTTCTGGAGGTGCTGCCCGAGGCCGTCGAGCTGAGCCGTGAGGTGGCGGGCGACGATCGCCCACTGCCGCCCCACATCGAGGCGATCGCCACCATGGTGCCGCTGCTGAGGGACGCCGGGAACGGGAACACGGACGCGCTTGCGGACACCATGGCCGCGTTGCCCGGTCTGCTGCCCCAGGAAGGCCCGCTGGGCGGGCTGGCCCAGGCGCTGCCGTTCATGATGAAGGCGTTCGACGTGCTGCCCCCGCGCGGCGCCCCGGGCACCTCCCCGGACGACGACGCACAGACCGTACCGCCCGCCGGGCCGCTCGGTCCGCAGGAGCTGGAGGAGATGGCACGCTCGCTGGACGTGCCCACGATCCTCACGGAGATGATCAACCCCGGTTTCATCACGCTCGGCGAACTGCGCGTGCTGACCGATCGGACCGTGGCCGAGGCCGGTTCCGGGGACGCCCGGGCGCGGGGCGTCGCGGCGCTGTCCTGCCTGGCCCTCGGGATCCGCACGGGCGAACAGGGCCATCTCGGAACGGCCCTGGAGCTGCTGGCCCAGGTCAGGAACATGGACGGGCCCGTCGACCACGAGACGGAATGGCTGCTCCAGGCGACCGTGCCCGCGGTGCTGGTCGCCTCCCATCTGACCGGCCACAGCCTTCAGGACGGGCAGACCGCGCAGGAACTGATCGCGGCGGCGCTGTCGCCCGCGGGGCTGCTCGCCGAGGGCGCCCCCGACCGCCCGGGCGCGCCCGGCCTGCTGCTCATGAACCGCTGCCTGAACGCCCAGTTCGCCATCGACCGGGCCCACAGCGAGAACGACGCAGGGGCGCTGGACAGCATCCGGGACGAACTCCTCGCCCTGATCGAGCAGGAGTCCGGCGACGACAGTGAGTGGAGCGGGCTGCCCCGGATCATCCTGTGCGGCCTCGAACTCGTCAGGGTGCGGCTGACCGCCGACCTGTCCGCGCTGCGCAGCGCGGTCGACCAGCACGCGGCCGCTCTGGCGCACCCCGGCACACTTCCCTTCGCCCGCCCGATGCTCACCACCATGGAAGCTCCGCTGCTGGCGCTCGCCACCCACCTGGAGCCCGACCCCGAACGGGTGCGGCGCTCCCTGGCCTCGGCGCGGTCCGCGCTGGACGCGCCCGCCTCCGTGCCCGGCCAGCGTCCCCGCAACCGGCTGGCCATCGCTCTCGCCCTGCGCGCGCTGCACCATCGCGACGGCGATACGGGCCTTCTCGACGAGGCCATCGCCGAACTGGAAGCGGCCGAGGCCGACCTGGAGGCCGAGAACGACCGGTCCCGGCCCGACACGGCCGATCTCGTCGTCCCCCTGCACGAACAGCTGGCCACCGCCCTCGCCCAGCGGGCCGGCGCCGGCGACCCGGCCCACGACGACGCCGTCCGGCACCGGCTGACCGGCGCGCTCGCCCACACCCGGCGGGCCCTGCGCGCCTCCGCCGACGACGTGCTGCTCCAGCTCGGCGCCGAGCACGGACTGCGCGCCGCCCGAGCGGCCGGCGACCTCGGCGTCCTCGCGGCGGGCTGGGCGGTACGGCTGGGCCGGCCCGAGGAGGCGGTCGCCTGCCTGGAGTCCGGGCGGGCCCTGGTACTGCACGCCGCCGCGGCCGGGACCACGGTGGCCGACCGGCTGGAGGCGCTCGGAGCGTACGAGACGGCGGCCGCGTGGCGGCAGGCCGTGACCACCGCGGGCGCCGCCGGGCCCGCCGTACTCGACGAGGTGCTCCACCCGGATGCCACGGGGGTGCCGCGCCTGCCCAGCGCGCTGCGCAGAGAGGCGCTGGAGCTGGTGCGTACGGCGCCGGGAGCCGGGAGCGCGGCATCGGGGCCGCCGCCCGTGCCCGTCCTCAGCACTGCGCTCGCCCGCTGCGGGGCCGACGCGCTGGTCTACCTGGTGCCGGGCACCGGCGACGAGGCGGGCACCGCGCTGCTGTTACGTCCGGGCCTCGGCGTCCGCGCCGTGGAACTGCCGGGGCTGTCCGCCGCGCACCGCGGTCCGCTGGAGGAGTTCGTGCGGGCCAGGGCCGCGTTGCGGGGCACCGGGGAACCGGACGCGACAGCCCCCGGCTCGGTCCCCGCGGTCCGTGCTCCGGAGCGAGAACTGGAACGGTCCCTGGAGCGGCTGTGCGCTTGGGCGGGCGGAGCGGTCATGGGTCCGGTGATGGACGCGCTGGGCCTGTGGGAGCGTGCGCTCGCCGAGAGCGGGCTGCGGCCGTGCGACGCCGGTGAGGCACCGGAGCCGGTCCGGCTGGTGGTCGTGCCCTGCGGCGACCTGGGCGTCGTACCGTGGCAGGCCGCGCGGCTGCCACTGCCGCCGCAGGACGCCGACGCCGACGGGAACGCCGAAGCCGACGGGGACGCGGACGGGAGGCGGGCCGGTGTTCCCGCGACCGCCCACCTGTGCGAACTCGCCGTCGTGACGTTCGTCGCCTCCGGTTCCGAACTGGTTCACGGCATACGGCGGTCCCGGCTGCCGATCGCCCAGGGACAGGTCCTGGTCTGGGTCCTCTCGGACCTGTTCTACGCCGAGGACGAGATCCGGGCGCTGCGGGACGCGTACTACGGCGACGCCCGGATACTGGAGGACGGCTCCGAGCAGCCAGGCCCCGGCCTGCCGACCCCGGCGGCCGTCCTGGAGGTCCTCGGAGCCGGTGGCCACGCGACCGCCGACCGCGCCGGAGTCGTGCACCTGGTCTGCCACGGCAGGGCCGGCACCGACCCCACCCGCTCCGCGCTGTACCTGTGGTGCGAGGAGGACGCGCCCGCCGAATCGGGCCACCTCACCGTGACCGCCCTGCTGAACACCCCGCCCGCGCCGGACCGTTCCGGGCCGCTCGTGGTGTTGAGCGCATGCGAGACCGACCTGAGCGACGCGGACCACGACGAGGCCCTCACCCTCACCACCGCCCTCGTGCACCGGCTGGCCACGGACGTGATCGGCTCCCGCTGGGCCGTGTCCGACCGCGTCACCCCGGCCCTGATGACGGTCCTGCACCACCACCTCGACGCCGGACTCGCGCCGCCCGACGCCCTGCGCGCCACCCAGCGGTACGCCCTCGCTCCGGCCGGGAGCCGGCACCCCGTACCGGGGCTGGCCGCGCTGGACCCCTTCCTCGCACGGCAGGACATCGGCAGGCTCCAGGACTGGGCCGCCTTCATCCACCAGGGCAACCCCGCGCCCGCGACTCCCCGGAGGGACCCGGTCCGATGACGCCCGACCGACTGATCACCCTGCTGCACCGCCACTGGGCGCAGACGCTGGCCGAACTGGACGCCGACGCGCGTGCCCGGTTGCTGCGCCTGGTCACCGCGCTCGGCGACGCCGTGGGCCGCGGCCCGACCCTGCGCGCGGTCCGTGACGTGGGCCGGATGCTGAACCGGCTGCCCGACCACCACCCCGTCGCCGTCGCGCTGAACGACACCGTGCGCTACGCCGGTCCGGACACGGGCCGCGACACCGTCGTCGACCGGGCACGGCTCGTCGACCTGCTCGGCCTCCTGGCAGGACCACCACCGACGGCCGAGGAGGTCCTGGACACCACCAGGCAGCGGCTGCTGCGCGCCCCGGCACGGGGTGCGGACGCGGCACCCGGGGCCGTGACGGACGCGGCGGCCGACGACCTGATCCGGCTGCACCACCCCGAACTCGGCAGCCGCTACCCGGAGTTCCAGTTCACGCCGGGGACGGACGAACCGCGCCCCGTGGTGCGCGAGGTGAACCGGCTGTTGCTCGCCGGAGAGGACCCGTGGGGCGCCGCGGACTGGTGGCTGGGCGACAACGAATGGCTGGACGGCGCCCCGGCCGCGCTGCTGGACGTGGTGCCGGACGATCTGGTTCTCGCCGCCGCCCGCGCCCTGGTGGAGGAGGACTGATGGCCGGCCACGCCCCGCCCGAGGGTGCCCGCATGGAGCCCCTGGTCCGCGTGCTGCCCGCCGGCACGGAGCTGTACCGCTGCCACCGCGAGACGCGTGCGCCCGGCTCGTTCAACCCCAGTCACCAGCACGCGTTCTTCGACGGCGACCGCTTCGGCGCCACGGAACAGGACCCGTTCTCCTACCTGTACGCGGCGCTCGACCCCGTGACCGCGCTCAGCGAGGTGCTGCTGAGGTCGGTGCGGTTCGACGGGCCGTCAGCCCAGCGCCGCATCCCCTGGGCAAGGGCCCGTATGTACTGCCTGTCCGTGCTGCGCACCACCACCGACCTCGTCCTCGTGGACCTGATGACCGCGGAGGGGCTGGCCGCGGTGTGGCAGGACTCCTGGCTGGTCGACGCGGAAGGGGACGACTACGCGAAGACCCGGTACTGGGTGCGGCTGATCAGGGAGCACGCGGCGGACGTACAGGGACTGATGTGGCAGTCCAAGCGTCACCGGCCGCGCGAGGCGATCCAGTTGTTCGGGGACCGCTGCGGCGACGGCCCGCTGGAGCCGGTGGCCGAACGCACGGTACGGCTGTGTACGGAGGAGGGCGCGGCCGAGGCCCGGCGGCTGCTGGGACCGGTGCGCGCGACGCTCTCGGAGCGGGAGGCCGCGCCGGGGCGGTGACACGACCGGTTCGGGTGGCCGGGCTGCGGCGCCCTTCGCCCTCCTGCGCCGGCTGGGCCCGGGTCCCGCGCCGGCCGCAGCTCAGGCTTCCTTGCCGGCCACCGTGTCCTCGCCCGGGGCGCACAGCGACACGGTGGCCTCGGAGTGGAGCCCCAGGACGAGGCGATCGCCGTCCTTCAGCCGGCGGGGGACGGCGGGCAGAAGATAGTCCGCGTTGACGCGGGTGCCATGGGTGGTGCCGTCCCGGTACTCCGTCACCCACAGGGTGCCGTCCGGGTGCAGGGCGATCTCGGCGTGGCGACGGGACACCGACAGCTCGTCGGCGAAACCGCGCGCCGTCGTGGGCGCCCATTCCCGGTCCCGGCCGAGGTTTCGCAGGTCCCCGGGGCGCAGACGTACCAGCACCAGGCCACCGGAGAACCGCAGCAGCGCCGTGGCGCCGCCCTCCCCGGCGGGAGTCGCGTCCCCGGCCGGAGTCGCGTCCGCGACCGGAGCGGAGCAGGAGGGGCAACCGGTCGCCGCCGCGGGCACCTTGCGCCCGCACCCCGTACACCGCACCAGCCGCGGAGGCGGGGCCGGGGCTGCCGACGGTGTACCGGGGCGCCGGGGTGTCAGCGGTTCAAAGGGTTCGTCGTCGTCGGCCGTCGCTCTGGCGGTCCCCGGCCCCGGCCCGTCACCGGGGCGCCGGGGCTCCGGCGCATCCGGCTGCTCGTCGTCCGCCGGCCGGGCCTCGTCCGAGAGCCGGGGCGAGGGGTCCCACGTGCCCGGGGTGCGGGACGCGCCGGGGCGGCGCGGGGTCAGTTCCTCGAAGGCGTCGCCGTCCTCGTCGTACTCGTCGCCCTGGTCATACTCGTCGTCCTGGTCATGCCCGTCGTCCTCGGCGTGTGTCATCGGTGATCGTCGACGAGCTCGATCCCCAGGTCCACCGACCCGTTCTCCTCGCCCTCCGTCACGTGGGTCAACCGGAGCGTGCCGGGCGGCGACTGGAGCTGGATACTGAAGATCTCGCGGGCCAGCGGGTTGATGAGATGCGTCTCCAGTGCCATACCGATGCCCCGGCCTCCGGCGTAGGGGTCCCGCAGGCAGTACTCGCCGAGCTGCCTGCGTGCCTGCGGGGCGATCTCCAGCCGGATGCCCTGGCTCTCCCACAGCGCGGCCGTGATGTTGTCGATCGACAGGTCGAGGATCTCCTCCGCGGCCGTCCCCGTGACGAAGCCGAACACGACCACGTTGCCGCCGAAGCGGTTCATCAGTTCCGGACGCCCCACCTTGGCCTCGAAGTGGTGGCGGATGTTGCGCTTCACCCGCCTCGCGAGCTCGCGGTACTCGTCCTCGGGGTGTACGTCCCACACCCGTTGCCCGGTCTGCGGATCGGTGTGCTGCACCCCGAGGTTCGACGTGAAGATGAGCACGCACTCACTGAAGTACGTGGTGACCCCCTGCCCGTCGGTGAGCCGGCCGTCCTCCAGGAGCTGGAGGAACTTGTCCATCACCCCCTGGTGCGCCTTCTCGATCTCGTCGAAGAGGATGACCCGGAACGGGTCGGCGCGTACGGCGCGGGTGAGTTCGCCGCCCGCCTCGTACCCCACGTACCCGGGCGGCGCTCCCACCAGCCGGTCGGCGGCGTGCGCGGAGGAGAACTCGCTCATGTCGAACCGCAGGTACGCGTCCTCGGTGTCGAAGAGCAACTGCGCGACGGACTTGGCCATTTCCGTCTTCCCCGTCCCCGTCGGCCCGGCGAAGAAGAGCACACCGCGCGGCCGGTGCCCGGCGGACGTCGCCTGTGCCCCGGACAGCCCGAGGGCCGCGCGCTTGAGGATGTCGAGCGTCATGGTGACCGCGGCCGACTGGCCCCGTACCCGGCCGGTGAGGTGCTTGTCCCCCTTCGCGATCCGCCTGCGGATGTCCCAGGAACGCCAGGGGTCCTTCTCCACGCCGAGCCGGTAGATGCGCACCGCGTCCGGCATCGCCTCGAACGGCATGCCCCGTGACAGAGCGAGCCGGTGACTCTGCCGCATGGCGTCCAGGGACAGCCCGGCCGCGGCCTTGGCGAACGCACTGACCGGGGACAGCGGTGAGCGCGTTTCGGGCCCGGCCTGCTCGACCCCGGTGGCGTCCCGGTGAGCGGCCACGCCGTCACTCGGGGCCGAGGCGTGTTCGGATGCCAGTAACGCGGCCATCCGTTCGCGCTCGCCGGCGTCCGGCCCGGGCACCGCGACCGCGCGGATGCGTTCGGAACCGCTGACCAGCCAGTGCGGCAGGTCGCGGTCGCTGTCCGCGAGCCAGATGACCGGGTTGAACAGTTCTGCCGCCCCCGTCCTGTCACGCGGGGGACGGCGTGCGGGCAAAGGCAACGGTTCGGCGTGCTGGGCGAGTTGGACGCAGGCCAGGAAGAAGTCCCGTTCGGCGTCGCTGAGCCGGGTGACGTCGGTGCTCAGCCGCGACGAGTAGTCGATCAGCAGCGCGAGCCGCAGCGGTTCGGCCTCCCGGCCGTCCCGGCGCTGCGCGGTGCGGCGCTCCTGGAACCCGGTGACGATCTCCCGCAGAAGGGGCTCGGCGTCGAGGAGCTGGGGGACGGCACTGCTGCTCTGCCCGGTGCGAGGGCTGCGCAAGGCGTCGTTCAGCAGCTCGACCACGGTGTCCTGATCGGGGCCGACCAGGGTGATGAACCCGGTGATCTGGTCGTAGCTCAGCAGCGTGCCGTAACCGAGGTGGCGCAGCCTGTCCCACAGCGACTCGGGCAGACTCCGGTCGACGTCGACCGGCTGCCCGTGGACGCGGTGCTGCGACAGGTAGCGGTCACGGATGTTGCCGTGCAGCACGAACTGGCTGTGCACCGCGAGCGTGCCGGTGATCTCGTCGACGAAGGGCGGGGTCGGCAGGTGGGGACCCGTGGCGGCGTGGCGGGGCCGGCCGTCCTTGGCGAGACGGTGCGCGGCCGATCCGTTGGTCTGGCTCACTGGGTGTTCCTCTCTCGGCGGTGCGACGGGCACCGCGGACGGTGGGGTGCGGCGCGCATGCCGGTGCCGGCGCCGTCGGCGTGGCCGGTTCGGCGACGGGCGGGTCGCCGAACCGGCGGGTTGTTCCGCAGGAGGCCCGGCGGTCGTCCGCCCCGGTCTCCTTCTGGTCAGCGCCCGCGGTCGTGGTCGCCTGGGTCGTCGATCTGCCGGTGCCGTGGTCCGTCGTCGCGTCGCCGCCGGTCGTCCCGGACTCGCCGCCCCGGACGCTCGTGCTCGCGCCCGGACGGCCCCGATCTGACCTGGGCGGCGTCGTCCGGCGTACCCGGTGCGACGTTCTCCGAGTCGAAGTGGAAGTCGCAGTCCAGCCCCAGGTACGCGGCGGAGCGTTCGAAGTCGGCCGCCCACTGCTTCGCCTCGGCGCACCGCCGTGCGTCCAGGGGGGAGGGCGGGCCGGCCCGGCGGGTGGCCAGGTCGATGCCGTCCGGGCGGACGGTGACCTGGATCCAGTGGGCCGGTCCCCAGCCGGGGGGCGCGTAGGCGCAGGACCGGGCGCCGGTCCCGGTTTCGTGCCACTCGGCCGACCCCTCGCTCAGAGCACCGAGCAGGTGGGCCACACTCCGCTGGAGGTAGCGATGCTCCAGTTGTTCGAGCCGTTCGTCCACGGCGGCGCGCACCCGGTCGCGGTCGGCGGCGCCGAGGGGACGTCCCTCCTCGACGGCCCTGCGCAGGAGCGCCACGACGTCGTCGGCGGGAGGCTTCGGTTCCACGTCCGGTGGCACCTCGGTGGTGAGGAAGTCGAGCTGGGCGGCGGCCTCGGCCAGCGCCTCGCCGCGCAGCCGGACGCGCCGGCCGGCCTGGGCGGCGAAGAGGTCCGCCTCCTCCAGACGTTCGGCGGCGCTGACACCGTCACCCGCACGCGCGCAGAGCAGCGCGTAGTGCAGGGCGGTGACGACGGGCTCGGTGTCCTCGGCGGTGGCCCCGGCGGGCAGGCCGGCCAGCAGGCCGGCGCTGACAGAGGTCACCTCGTCCTCGCCGGCGCCCCTGGCACGGGCGGCGGTGGCCGGCTCGGGCCGCACGGCGGGTTCGGTGGACTCGGCTCTCCCGGCCGCCCGCGCGACGGGGCGGCGTCCGGCCCGCCGCCGCCCGGCGAGGATCCGCTGCCACGCCGTGTCCTGCGGATCGGCCGCGTCGGCCACGGCTGCGGCACACTCCCACGCGGCCAGCTCGGCCTCGGCGCGGTCGAGGGCGCGTTCCGCCTCGGCCACCGCCTCGCGAGTGGCGCCCAGGCGGCAGCCCAGCGGCTGGACGGGCGGCGGCAGTACGGGGGAGGGCGGCGGGGGCGAGCCCGGCGGGGTGCCGCGAACCGTACGGGTGAGCCGGGCCGCGAGGACGGTGCGGCGGGCGTTGACACGGGTCGCGGCGAACGCGGCGCTCTCCCACTGCTGGGCGGCGTCGCGGTCGCTCTGCTGTTGGCGCAGGAGGCAGCGCTGATCGTCGGCGGCGCGGACGGCCGCCTGTGCCAGTACCCCGGTGGCGGCCATGGCGGCCCGCCCGGCCAGCAGGGCCCCGCTCATGGCTCCGAGCGCGATGGCGGCCGGTTCCATCAGTTCGTGCAGTACGTGGACCAGCCCGTGCGCGAAGTGGTCCACGGCGTCGGAGACGCCGATGGGGGACGCGTGGGGGAGGTGGCTCGTGACGTCACTCGTGGAGACGGGCGAGGACTGGCTCGTGACGTCGCTCGTGGAGAAGGGAGACGGCGTGTCGTACCCGTAGCCCGGCCACACGTCCTGGACGCCGGTGGAGCCCGTGCCGTAACTCATGCGGTCCTCCCCTCGCGCACGGCGGCCTGGACGGCCCGCTGCCTGCGGAGCTCCCGGCGCCACATCCGGTCGCGCCGGACGGTCCACACGGTGAGGGCGCCGACGGTGCCCACGGGCCACAGCCACGGCGCCCACAGCAGCACGTACGGGAGGACCACCAGGAAGAGGACCGCCACGAGCAGGCCGGAGAGGAGCCGGGCCCAGCGGCTGCGGAGCACGAACCGGCCCGGCCGTTCGGCGTTGCCGATGACCAGCCCGGCCAGCGAGTGCGAGGGGTGGTAGCCCGGTGGTCCCATACGGACGGCTGTCCACAGTTCGAGGGCGTGGACGACGAACGCGGCGGGCATCGCCAGCAGCCAGCCGGTGACGACGGCGGACTGCGGGGCCCGCCCCGCGGCGTCGGAGAGGGAGATGACGAAACCCCACGGGGCGCAGACCAGGACGGCGCCCAGAACCGCCCAGCCGAGGTTCGGCAGCATGTCGAGGCGGCGCATCGCGACGTCGAGTCCGTCGCGGGCGATGGCCAGGGCGGCGGCGGCCTCCTGCTGCCGGCGCTCCTCCAGGCGGGCGTATCCCCGCTCCGCGTCGTCCTGGGCCAGGCGTACGAGCATGATCGCGGCCAGTGGGCGCAGTGGCTCACCGGACTCGTCCAGCAGCCGCTCGAACCAGGGGACGCGGACGGCGAGCCCCTGTGCCGCCCGGTGGGCCCGCCGGGTCCAGGCGCCGGCGATCTGCGGCAGCCGGGCCAGGTGCAGCAGGTGGGCATCGACGACCGTGTCCCGGGCGAGTGCGGACCGGACGGCGCGCCGACGCAACCGTGGCTGACGCAGGGCGAGTTCCTCGGTCTGTGCGTCCCAGGTGTCGCGCAGCCGCCGCCACCGCTCCTCGGTGCCGGCGAGTTGTTCGCCACCGGGGCGGACGGCGAGTGCGGTCAGCAGTCCGGGGTGGCTCAGGGCGACGACGAGGGCCCGGGCATCCGGGTCCCCGGTGACGGCGTGCCGCACGAGGCCCGGCAACTGGTGGCCTTCGAGGCTGATGCCGTGCCAGGTGACGGGCAGGTGGGGGCCCAGACCGTTCAGCAGTTCGGCGAGGGTGACGGGGTCGGGTGCGTCGGCCGACCGGGCGAGCAGGCCGGCCGGGTCGCCGTACCCCGCGTCGCCCGCCGCGCCCGGACCTCCTGGGGGTTCTTCGGCGTGCGGGGTTCCGCCCCGAGTGAACTGCCTGATCCAGCGCTCCAGTTCGCCACGCCGGGGGGCCGACGACAGCAGCCGTGAGGCGCTCGGGTGGCAGCGGTCGAGGACCTCGGCGAGCTCCTCCGGGTCGGTGTACTCCTGCCCCATGAAGGAGAAGGGCCGTATCCGGGGGCCGCCGTCCGGGGCCGCTGCGGGGCCCGGCTCGGCCCCGGGACCGGGCGCGCTCGCGGTCTGCCGGGTGACCGGCGTGGGGTCCCGCTGTTCCGGGTCGAGCCACTGGCCGACCTCCGCGGCACCCCAGCGGTGTCTCAGGGACCGGGTGAGCAGTCCTTCGCACAGCGCGCGCAGCCGGGGATCGGCCACGCCGCTCAGGTCCACGTCCTCGGTGCTGACGCGTCGCAGGACGAGACCGCGCTGCCGCAGCGGGATCGGGTGGGCGCCGAGGGAGAGTTCGGCGATGACCATGCCCATGGACCACCAGTCGACGCACGGGTCGACGGTCTGGACGACGGCGGCGGCCTCCGGTGCGAGGTAGTGCGGCTTGCCGGTCCAGTGCCGTACCCGTGTGGACGACACGGGCAGGGCGGCGCCGATGTCGACGAGGACGAGCCGCGGCTCCCCGTGCGGTCCTTCACGGACGATGATGTTGTCCGGGGCGACGTCGCGGTGCACGAGTCCGTGCCGGTGCAGTGCGGTCAGCGCCTGGTGGAGTTGCTCGGCCACGCGTCGGACGTGCCCGGCCGGCAGCGGGACGCCCTGTTGTTCCTGGTGGCGCTCGCGGTACTCGTTCAGGGTGGTCTCGCCCTCCGAGCGGCACACCTCCCAGACCATTCCGGTGGCGTGGCCGCGTTCGAGGACCCGCGTCAGGTGCTGGTCGACGGGGGCGCGCAGGAGCTTGTGCACCTCGGGGTCGGGGGCGAAGAAGTGGTGGTAGCCCTTCCAGATCAGCGGGACGCCCGCGGGCACGAGCCGGGGTGTGCGTTCCACGACGCGCAGCACCACGGCCTGCGCGGGGCGCGGTTCGCCGAGGCGGCCGGCGCCGAGTTCGGCGAGCCGCTCGAAGCGCCCGCGCAGTTCCTCGGGCAGGTCGTGCAGATGCGGCCGTGCTTCCCGGCCGCGTGCCGGGTCGGGTTCGACGTCCGGGAACTGGTCGGTCGGCGGGACGGTGTTTCCGGCCGTCGCGGGATCGCCGTCCGGTGGTGCCGCAGTGCTCATGTGGTTTCCCCCGCCCGGCGTTGTCGTACTGCTTCCGGAATACCTGCCCGCCGGAGGCGGATGAATACTACGCGACAATATGCCTTCGTCCATGCCGGTCGATTGTTTATCGAATCGCGATTGTTTCCGGTCCGGAAAAGGTGACCCATCTGGTCACGTGCGAATAATTCACGGCAAAAACGAAGGGAAATGGTCGGCATGGGAGTCGGGCAGGGCTCCGCCCGCTTCCGGCGGATCGCGCGAAACCCCCCGTGCCCGGGGAAGCGCGGTCCTATCGTTCTGGCATGGGTCTGGCACACCGCTCCGCGGCACCCCCGGAACTGCCCCCGCACCACCAACTCGTCGCCGAACTGCGCGCCCTGCGCAAGGCCGGCCTCCCCCGCGTCCGGCAGACACCGCATCCCGGACTCGCCGCGGCGGCGACCGCCGCGGGCCTGCCCGCGGGACCGGAGGAGCCGGCCGCGGGCATCGAACGACTGCTGCGGGCGGCGGTCCACTGGCTCGACGGCTCCGCACCGCCGCCCGACGGCCGGCCGGCCCCGGCGGACGCCGGCCCGGTCGGTGAACTCGCCCGCGCGGCAGCCCATTCGTTCGGGCTCGTCGGGGCGGGCTCCCCGGTCGCCGGTGAGCGGCGCAAGGCGGCCGCCGCGGTGTTCGGTGTCACCACGGAGAGCTTCCGGCACCGTCAGGAGCGCCAGGTCATCGACCGTCTGGCCGACGCGGTGCTGGCCCTGGCCGCAGCGGGCGTCACGCCGGACGGCGCCGCGCCCGCGCGGAACACCCCCGCCCGTGTCCCGGCCTTCCCGGCCCGGATGACCGACCCGCCGGTGCACTACGACACGACCGCGCCCGCAGGCCCGGCCGCGCACCCGCGCATCGAGGTGCACCTCTCGCCCATCGAGCTGCTGCGCGGCATCGACGTCCTGGTCTCCTCCGAGAACACCTACCTGGAGATGTCCAAGATCTTCCGCAACACCGTCTCCGGGGCGCTGCGCCGTGCCGCGGCCGTACGGGACGAGACCAACGCCGTGGTCGACGACCCCCTCGCCCGCGAACTGCGCGACTGGCTGGCCGTGCACAACCGCAGTGGTCTTCAGGTACCGCCCGGCACGGTCGTTCCCACCGGCCCCGGCGCGCTGGCGCAGCGCGGTGTCCGCAGGGTGCTGCACGCGGCGGTCGCGGTACCCCGGCGTGACGGCAACGGCTATGAGGTCTGCACGCGTACGGTGGTCGATGCCGTGTCCGCCGTCTTCCGTGTGGCCGCCGGCGAACGAGACGCGTACGACCCCCCGTTGTCCTCCTTGTGTTTCCCGGTGCTCGGTGCCGGACGCGGCGCTCTGGAGCCCGAGCGGGCCGCCCGCTGGCTGCGCTGGGCCGTGGAGGAGGAACTGCGCGCGGACCCCCGCTGGACGGTTCACCTGGTGACCCGCACGCCTGCCCTGGTCGCCGTGCTGCGGGGTGCCGGACAGGGCTGAGGCCGGGTCAGGGGCGCCAGCTGGGCATCGAGACCGGCAGTCCACGGCGGGCCCCCTCCCTCTCCCAGGCGGCCAGGTCGCCGCGGCGCGGAATGCCGTACAGGCGCAGCGGCCACGTCCCGTCCAACGCCCGCCGGTCCACCTCGACCTGGAGTCCCACGTCCCGCGGGCTCCGGACGCGTGTGAGGTGGGGCGCGTAACGCGAGCGGCCCAGCTCCGTCCGCGGAGTGAGCCGTTGGTTGGCCGAGCCGCGCCAGACGAGGTCGGTCGGTTCGGCGACACGGAAACGGCCGGTGACCACGGCGTCGGCCGGCCCGAGCGCCGCCCGCCGCCCGTCGGAGAGTTCGTGCTCCTCGTACCCGGTGTAGACGAGCAGGTCGGGCGCCCCGCCGTCGGGCGCCGGACGCGCGGTGGGCGCCCGGCGCAGTTCGTCCGCCCCCTGGAGGAGCGCTCGCAGTCCGGCCGGCTGGTCGCACGGTTCCCCACCGCTGACGGTCAGTCCCGACGCCCCCTGTTCCAGGGCCCGTTGCCACAGTGCGAGCAGGTCGGCCACGGGGACGCGGGTGCCGCCGGCGGGATCCCAGGTGTGCCGTGACATGCAGCCCGGGCAGGCCAGCCCACAGCCCTGCACCCAGATGCCGAGCCGCGCCCCCGGCCCCAGGGCCAGCAGCGGATGGTGCGTGCCGCTGACATTCAGCCGTTCCGTGTCGTCCAAGGTGTTCCCTCCCCTGTGTACGGGGAGAGAAGTATTCGCCTTCTTCCCGGAGCGCGGCAATGCCAGGACGGTTTCGTTCCGGACGGGAACCGGACTCCGTCCGGAACAGAAACGGACCTTTTCCGGTTCCGGAACGGGTGCGGATTATTTCGCTAACCACACATGTGGTTCATCACATATTCCGCTACGCTCATCCACCCCGGCTTTCACTTTCACGTCGCCGGCCCATGGGCCGTGCCGAGAGCCGATCTTCCGTGCCGCGGGGGCGGCATACGCACATGCCGCGGGGACGGCACACGCACATAGGGGGAACCGCCGGTGAACACCAGACACAGCGTCACGCGCTGCCTGCGTGAATGCGGACTCGACCTCCGCAGCTCGGTGCGCAGCCGCCGGCGCGGACGGCTCGACGGGGCCCGGCTGACGGTGACGGTCGCCGGCCACACCCCGCGATCGCCCGAGCTGGTCACGCCGTACGTCCAGGAGGTACGGCTCATCTCGGAGCGTGCCACCACCGAACTGCGCGGCCGCCTGCTGAGCGACCGGCACGCCCTGGTGGCGGGTATCCACTCCGGCGCCGTCGCGGTGGTCACCCAGTACGAGGTGCGCCGCAACCCGTCGCCCGCGCTGCTGGACCGGTGGGGCCGCTCGGTCGCCGAATGGCGCGCGGCCGCGGCGCACTGCCGCACCCGAGCCGATTCGGTCGTCAGCGGTGCGAACCTGCGGCTGGCGCACTACTGGGACGCCGTCTGGCACCAGCAGGCCGCCCAGGAGGAGAACCCCCGGGCGCGCCCGGGCACCTGGCTGCCGGGCGAGATCGTCCTCGGCGCCGACTGGGAGGACCCCGACTCCTGGCTCACCGCGGCCCGTGGGGCCACCTCGGCGCTGACGACGGCCCTACGGGTGCTCGACGCGGGCCACCCCACGGCAGGCCGGCGCGCGGCCTGACCGAACGAAGACCCCCGCCCGAGGGTGTACGGCAGCCACGAGGCCTTCGGCAGCCGCGGGACATACGGCAGCCACCCGCCCGTCCGCCGGGGCCGTCCCGTCGCGCGGGCGAAATGCCCTCGTCCACGCACGTCCACGCACGTCCACGCGCTGCCGTGAGCCGTCGCACGCCGTCCCCATCCGTCCCCATTCGTCCCCAGCCGTCAACGATCACACCACCGATGTGAGAGCGAGCCACATGAACACACTCCATTCGGGGGGCGGACCCCAGGCCGTCCGCCCCCCGGCACGGGCGCACCGCGCCGCCGTCGCCCTGGTGGCAGCGCTGGCACTCGGCCTCACCGCCTGCTCCAACACGCCGTGGTCGTCCGACGGCAAGGGCGCGAGCAAGGTGCCCTGCGGCCTCGTCGTGGACGGTTCCGGCTCCGGTACGAGCGATGACACCGGCGTCGACGTCACGAAGAAGCTCAAGGAGACGCTCGTCCCGTTCCTGGAGGACCGCGACTGCTCCTCGCTCGCCTACGCGCCCGTGACGGCCTCCTCCTGGACCTCGTCGTGCCGCCACTCGCCCGTCGACCTCGACCCCAAGCCGAAGTCGAGCACCACCGATCCGGAGGCGCTGAGGCAACGGGCCCGCGTCACCGCTGTCAACGCGTCCGTCGAGATGCTCGACTGCGCCCGGACGCAGAACGGTTCGGACGTGCTCGGCGGCCTCGGCCGCGTCGCCCAGACCCTGCGCGAAACGCAGGACGACGAGGCCGGCAGGGCGAGCATCCTCGCGGTCAGTGACTTCGAGCAGACCGACCGGGAGTTCCACATCTCCCGGGAGCCGCTGTCGACCAAGGCCGAGCGGAAGCGCGCGGTCAGCAAGCTCCTGAGCGGCCGGGAACTCCCCGCGCTGCAGGGAATGGACCTCTACACGGTCGGCTACGCGAAGAACCCGACCCGCAAGCCCTCCACCTACCAGGGCTTCAAGCAGTTCTGGACCGACATCCTCACGACACGGGCGAAGGCACATGTCCACCACGACTACGAGTAGTGACTCCGAAGAGCCCACTCCGCGGCGCTCACGGATCGACCGTGTGCTGCGCCGCGAGGACGGCTCGCGACGGCAGGTCTTCGCGGCGTTCGGCCGGCAGTCCCGGCCCGACGTACGGCGCGTGCCACTGGTCCTGAGCAGCCGTGCGCAGCGGCGGCTCGTCGAACGGGCGCGCAAGCAGGGCACCGAAGACGGCAGAGGCACGGCGCTCGACGTCGTCGTGCTGTCCAGCGGCGTCCTGCCGCCGTACGCGGCCGAACTGGCCGCCCGACGCGACCTCGTGCGCGAACTGGTGGAGGAGGAGGCCGCCGACCAGGAGACCCGGGCCTCTCGGGAGGACGCCGACGCCCGCAACCGGATCCTGCGGGAGGAGGAGGGGGTCGCTCTCGCCCAGACCCGGCTGGTCGAGGCGGAGCACGACGTGCGCCGCGCCCGCGAGCAACTCGACCTGCTCGCCCACCGGTCGATGCGCTGGCAGCGGCTCCGCGACGCGGTGCGCGAACGCTTCGAGCGGACCTGGTCGGGCGCGGGGACACACCCCGGCGGTACGGACGGCACCGCTCCCGGCGGTGCGCAGGACCCTGTCTCCGCAGGCACCGTCCTGCCCGCGGACGCCTCCGACGAGGACGACGACGCCTACCAGACCCTCACTCCGGTGGTGGCGGGCCCGCGTCCGGCGGCGATACCGGAGCCCGCCCCTGGCACGGTCGCCGCGTCCGTCGAGGGCTGGCCGGGGCTGCGGGCCCGGGCCGCGATGCCGGAGAGGATGGTCCTGTTCCTGCTCGTCCTGGTCTTCGCCGTCGAAGTCCCGATCTACTGGATGGCGTTCCAGCCGTTCCACGGCGTCGGTTCCTCCAGTTCCGGCGTGCTCAACGCGACCCTGGCGGTCTCCGTGGGCGTGCTCATGCTGACGGTGCCTCATCTCGGCGGCCGTGCCCTGCGGGAACGCGGCGCGACGGGAGCCGGCCGGCAGGCGGGCCCGGCCGCCCTGCTGTTCCTCTGTGTCTGGGTGGCCTGCACCGTCACCCTGGGCATCCTGCGTGCCAAGACCGTCCTGGCCAAGGAGCCGGAGGAGCACGTGACGGGGGCCGCCGGCGGCTTCGACGGGGTGGACACAGGCACACTTCCCGCCCTCGCGGACCGCCTGGACCTCCAGCCGCAGACGGTCTACTGGATGTTCATCTCGCTCCTGCTGCTCTCCGGCGGCATCGGTCTCCTGGCCGGGCTGCTGCGCGAGCACCCGCACGTCGACAGCTTCCGCTCGGCGCTCGAACGCCGGCAGGAGCGCGGGCACGAACTCGCCGCCGCGCACACCCGGCTCGCGGCCGCACGGGCGTGGGTCGACTCGGCGGGCGAACGTGCCGAGCAGCGGCGACGGGCGGTGGAGGCCCGGCAGCGCGCGGCGAACGAACTCTACGAGACGGCGGCGGAAGCCCACCGCCACGGCCTCACGTCGGCGGCGGCCGACCCGGCGATCACGGAGGCGGCGCACAAACGCACCGAATCAGGAGCCCCGCTCCTGCCCCCGCCCACGACCCGGCGCCCACCGGCCCCCCGCCGCTGACCGCTGCCGGGCGGAGCGGCAGCCGCGTTCCACCACAGTGGAGGCACGTCCCGAGGGACCGCCCTCCGCTGCGGGACACGTGCACGATCCGGCCCGGGTGCTCCGCGGGGCGGGGCGCCCGGGCCGGATCGGCTGGTCAGGAGCCGAGGGGCGAGAAGTTACCTATGGGTCACGAGGGTGGCTAGACTTCCCGTACGAACGCGTTGCACACCATGCCGGTGCCACGGCATCAGGGGATACGGATGCGTGAGAGCGGAAGAAGCGTGGTTGCGGCCGGTCGTGCCCAGCCGTTCCGGCGGCGCGGAGGCGGTGCCCGCCGGTCCGGGCGCCCGGCCCTCGGCCCGCCCGCGACGGTGTCCGGTGCCTGCCGGTCGGTCCCGGGGGCGTCAGAGGGTGACGACGGCCTGTACGACCGTGCCGGTGGGGCCGCGCACGATGGACGTGTCGACGGCGTACGCGTCGACGAGGGACAGGCCGCGGCCGAAGGCGGTGTCCACGTCGGCGGCCTCGCAGCGTGGGGCCTGACGCTCGTGCCACTGCCCGTTGTCACGTATCCGTACGGTCACCGCGGTGTCGCCGACCTCGATGAGCAGGGCCACGTCCGCGCTGCCGCTGTGCAGCACCGCGTTGGCGGCCAGCTCGCTCACGATCAGCGTCACCGCCTCGTCGACCCGCTCGGACAGCCGGCAGCCCCGGACGACCTGGCGTGCCGTACGCCGCAGCAGGGGCACGGACTCCGGGCATGCGGGCAAGGTGACCGCGGCCAGCAGCCGCTGGGAGCGGACCGGCACCTCCTCGCACGCGGTGCCGAGCCGCGGAAGCCCGGTGGGCTTCGGGGGCGCCGCGACGGGCGTCGGGTACGTCATCTCATTCACCACGTGACTCCTGCCTGCGCAGCCGGCCGGGCCGGCGGCGGCCCTCGACGGCCGAGGAGGCCGGGCGGGCTTGACCTGTCCCACACTCCCCGGCGGCGATGGGGGCCGCAATCAGGAGTGGCGGAAGTACGGATACGCAAACAAAAGGAGGCTTTCGGACGACGGGACGGCGATCATGGTTGAACGGTCCGAGAACGAGCTCGTCGGCCTGCTGACCGGCGCCCTCGCGGGGAGCGGGAGCGGGAGCGGGAGCGGACGCGGGAGCAAGGACGGGGACCGGCGGCCCGTGCTGCTCCTGGTGGAAGGCGCCGCGGGTACCGGCAAGAGCCGGCTGCTGTCCCGGCTGCTGACCGCGCTGCCCGTCCCCGCCGCGACGACCGTCCCCGCCACGGCGGCCGTCCCCCCGGGCACCGACGGGCAGCGGCCCCACGGTCCCCTCCTGCTCGCCGTCGAGGACGTCCACAAGGCGTCCGGCACCGACACCGCCGCCCTGCGCGCCCTGCTCGCGGACGCGCCCGCCGGGCTCGCCTGCGTGCTCACCTTCCGCCCCGAGGAGCTGGCCGAGCCGGGGCTGGTGCTCGGCCCGGAGACCGAGTTCCCGTCCCGGCTCGCCGTCGTCCGGCACGCTCTGGGCCCGCTCGACATCGCCGCCGTGGGCCGTAGGGCCGCCGCCGCGCTGGGCGCCGACCGCTGCCCGTCCGACCTCGCGGAGGCCCTGCACCACGCCTCCGGAGGCAATGCCCAGATCGTGGCCGACCTGCTCGACCTGCTCGTCGCCCACCTGGCCGGAAACCCGGACCCGCCGCGCCCCGCCGACCTCGACGCGATCGGCCCGCCGCCCCGGCTCGCCGCCCTCGCCCTGCGGCGTACGACGGCCGTCCCCGAGCCCCACCGCCCGATCGTCTTCGCCGCCGCCGTCCTGGACCGGCCCGCGACCGCCCGCGAACTCGCCGCGGTCGCCGGCCTGCCCGGCCGCGCCGGCCGCGACGCCCTGCTCGCCGCGCTGCGCACCGCCGCCCTGCACGAGCACGGCGACGGCAGGTACGGCTTCGCCTCGCCGCTCGCGGCCGCCGCCGTCCGCGAAGTCGTGCCCGGTCCCGTGCGCGAGACGCTGCACCGGCAGGCGGCCGCCCTGCTCGCCCGGCAGCAGCCCGTCCCCTGGGACCGGCTGGCCGGCCACCGCCGCGCCTGCGGCGACCAGCGCGGCTGGCTGCACGCCGTCGAGCGCGCGGCCCAGCAGTACGCCGAAGCGGGGGAGGTCCACGCCGTGGTCGCGCTGCTGGAGTCCGCCCTGGCCACGGGTCCTGTCCCGCCGCACGCCCGCTCCCGGCTGGCCGTCATGCTCGCCGGCAACGCCGTCATCGGACTGCGCTCGGAGCAGACCAGGAAAGTACTCGGGCAGATCGTCGCCGACCACGGCCTCTCTCCGGGCGTCAGGGGCGAGATCCGGCTCGACCTCGGCCTGCTGCTCGTCAACCAGATGGGCCGGGTCCGCGAGGGCCAGGTCGAGCTCGAGCGTGCCGTCGGCGAGCTGGCCGGACAGCCGGTGCCGCTGGCCCGTGCCATGTCCGCCCTGGCCATGCCGTACTGGCCGGGCGCCGGCCTGGCCGACAACATCGGCTGGCTGGAGCGGGCCCTCCAGGTGGCCGGCGAGTCCGGCGACCCGGTGGTGCAGGCCGCCGTCGCGGCCAACCAGGTCAGCGTGCTGCTCAACATCGGCGACCCCGCCTCCTGGGGGCTCATCGACCGGCTGCCGAGGGACAGCGAACTCGTCGGCTGCCGCCAGCAGGCCGCCCGGGGTCTGTGCAACGCCGCCGACGCCGCCGTCTGGCTCGGGCACTACGACGCGTCCCGCAGGCTGCTGGAGGAGGGCGTCGCCCTCGCCGCCCGCAGCGGGGCCTCCTACGCGGAGCAGACCGGCCAGGGCTGCACACTCGTCCTGGACTGGGCCACCGGCAAATGGGCGGGGCTCGCCGACCGGGCCCGCGCGCTGGTCGACGAGGCCGGTGCCATGGCGAGTGTGGCCTCGGACGCCCGGATCGTCCTCGGCCTGCTGGCGCTCGCCCGCGGCGAATGGTCCGGCCTGGCCGAACACCTGAGCGGCCCCGGTGCCCTCGACCTCGACCGCGGTCCCGTTCCCCTCTCCGCCGCCGCGTCCGGCGCGCTGACCCGCCTCGCCCTCGCCCGCGACGACACCGAGGCCGCCGCCGCCGAGGCCATCGCCGGCTGGCGGAGGTTGCGGGCCAAGGGCGTCTGGGCCTGGGGCGCCGAACTCGCACCCTGGGCGGTCGAGGCCACCGCAAGGGCCGGGGCGGTCGCGACGGCCCGGGAGATGGCCGAGGAGTTCGCCGCCGGACTGGCGGGCCGCGACGCGCCGTCCGCGAGCGCCGCCCTGGAGTGGACTCGCGGAGCCCTCGCCGAACACACCGGCGACCTGCCTGCCGCCGTCGGCCGGTACGAGAGCGCCTCGGCCGCCTACGCCGCGCTGTCCCGCCCGTACCACGCGTCCCTCACCGCGGCCGCGGCCGCCCGCTGCGCTCTGGCCCTCGGCCGGGACACGGCCGCTGCGGTCGCCGCCCTCGCCGAGTGCGCCGACCGCTTCGAGGCGCTGGGCGCCGTCTGGGACACCGCCCGCACCCGCGCCGAACTGCGCGAACAGCTTCCGGCGGAGGAGCGGCGCGCCCCCGGGCGGCCCGCCTACGGCGACCTGCTCTCCCCGCGCGAGGCGGAGGTCGCCGAGCTCGCCGGTGCCGGCATGACCAACCGGGACATCGCCGCCGCCCTGCACCTCTCCCCGCGTACGGTCGAGCAGCACGTCGCCCGGGCCCTGCGCAAGACCGGCGCGCACTCGCGCCAGCAACTCGCCACCTCCCTCCGCGCCGCCGACGAGGCGTGAGCCGAGCCGCGCGGAGGCGGGGGAGGTGACGTGGCGGGGCTTTCGGCCCCGTCCTTCAGGGCTTCGGCCCCCGTCCTTCAGGCGGAGGCCGACGACCTGGTCGTGACCGGCCGGGTGCCGGTCCGGCGCCGCAGGCGGACGAGGGACACCAGGGCGAAGCGGCCGGGTCCGAGAGTGGCGATGAGGAGGAACGACCAGCAGAACATCGCCGCCGCCTCGCCGCCGTTCTCGATGGGGAAGAGCCCGTCGGGCTGGTGCTCGACGAAGTAGGCGTAGGCCATGGACCCCGAGCACAGCACCGCCGCTGCGCGGGTCCCGAGACCGCACAGCACCAGTGTGCCGCCGGTCAGCTGGATGGCGGCGGCCCACCAGCCGGGCCATGCGGCGAAGCCGGGCTTCGCTCCGTGCGGACCGCCCAGGACGCCGAACAGGGCGGCGGCTCCGTGGCAGGCGAACATCAGTCCTACGACGATGCGGAAGACTCCGATCACGTGCTCTCTGCCGATTCCCGGCGCATCCATCGATGGGGCTCCTCTCTCGCGGTGGCCTCGCGGACCGCGCCGAGGTGCGCGCCCATGCCGTCGTGTGCGACGGGGCGGACGGCGCGGCGCGGTGGGGAGTGCCGAGGTGGGGGAGTGCGGTGAGGCGGTGACAGGAGCCCGGTGCTCGAAGCTTCGACCACTCTTCCGATGCTTGTCTAGACCAATACCCCAGAAGTTGAGTACTGGTGGACGGTGTTCGAAGTCGGTTGCTTTACCCGGCAGTTCACTCTGCGCGACCTCTTGACCGGGCGCGCTTGCTGGCTATGGTCTAGACCTGACAGGCGCCAGGTCTAGACCAAGTCTGCTTCGAGTGAAGGAAGTGACACGGCATGAACACGAAGAGACGGATGGCCGCCGGGATCGGCGCGCTGCTCGCGCCGCTGCTGGCGGTCGGCCTTCCGGCGGGCTCGGCCAGCGCCCACGGCTGGGTCACCCTGCCCACGAGCCGGCAGCAGCAGTGCGCCGAAGGCGTCGTCGACTGCGGTCAGATCAAGTACGAGCCGCAGAGCGTCGAGGGCCCGAAGGGGCTGCACAGCTGCAGCGGCGGACACGCGGAGTACGCCGAGCTCGACGACGACAGCAAGCCCTGGCGGGTCACGCCGGTCGGCGCGTCGGCGACGTTCACCTGGCACAACACGGCCAGGCACTCCACCGCCAGCTGGCAGTACTTCATCGGCGGCCAGAAGATCGCCGAGTTCGACGGCCACAACGCGCAGCCCGCCGCGGACGTCAGTCACCAGGTGGACTTCGGCGGCTTCACCGGCCGTCAGAAGGTGCTCGCCGTCTGGAACGTGGCGGACACCTCCAACGCCTTCTACTCCTGCGTCGACGTCAACATCGGCGGCAGCGGTGACGGCGGGGGCGGTGGCGGTGGCGGCGATGACGACGATCCGGGCGCCTGCGCCGCGCCGGTCTGGAGCGCGACCAGCGTCTACACCGGTGGCGACTCCGTCTCCTACGACGGCCACACCTGGCGCGCCAAGTGGTGGGTCACGGGCGACAGGCCCGGCACCACCGGCGAGTGGGGCGTCTGGGAGGACCTGGGCGCCTGCTAGGGCACCTGGCGTGCAGCCGCCGGCCCGCGAGGTCGCGGTGTCCCTGACGTCGCCGTGGCCCGTACCGCCCGACCCTTGGTGAGGCCGGGCGGTACGGCCGTTCGTGCCGGGCGTCAGGTGTGCCGGCCCGTTGCGGCGCCGCATGTGGGGGGTGTGGATGCGGCGCCGCCCGGAGAGATCATGGCCTGATAGGGGCGCCCAGGACCATCCGTGACCCGGCTTTCACGGATACGCAATCAACTCGGGCCGCCTCCGGTCCACGGCGCGGCCCCACCGCGGCAGGCGTGATGTCGTTCTCATATGTGTTCGCCATCTTCATATGGGGATATGGTCAGGGGACCCGTGCGTCGCGGAGACCGCACCCGTCCCAAGGAAGCCGACCCGCATGAGCCAGCCGACCGTCACCCGCTTCGCCGTCTATCCCGTCGCCGGCCGCGACTCCATGGAGCTCAACCTCTCCGGCGCCCACGGCCCCTTCTTCACCCGCAACATCGTCGTTCTGACGGACTCCGAGGGCCGTACGGGACTGGGCGAGGTGCCCGGCGGTGAGGCGATCACCCGGACGCTGCGGGACGCCGAACCGCTGGTCGTCGGTGCGAAGGTCGGCGACTACAAGCGCGTCCTGCGCGAGATCGGGAGCCGGTTCGCGGACCGGGACTCGGGCGGACGCGGCGCCCAGACCTTCGACCTGCGGACCACCGTGCACGCCGTCACGGCGGTCGAGTCGGCGCTGCTCGACCTGCTCGGCCGGCACCTCGGGGTACCGGTCGCGGCCCTGCTGGGCGACGGCCTGCAGCGTGACTCCGTACGCGTCCTGGGCTACCTCTTCTACGTCGGCGACCCCGGCCGCACGGACCTGGAGTACGTCCGCGAGCCCGACGCGGACGTGGAGTGGTACCGCGTCCGGCACGAGGAGGCCCTCACCCCGGACGCGATCGTCCGCCAGGCGGAGGCCACCCACGACCTGTACGGCTTCCGGGACTTCAAGCTCAAGGGCGGTGTCCTGCCGGGCAAGGAGGAGGTCGAGGCCGTACGGGTGCTCAAGGACCGCTTCCCCGAGGCCCGCGTCACCCTGGACCCGAACGGTGCCTGGTCCCTGCGCGAGGCGGTCGAGCTCTGCTCGCCCCTGGTGGGGACGCTGGCCTACGCGGAGGACCCCTGCGGGGCCGAGGGCGGCTACTCGGGGCGCGAGATCCTCGCCGAGTTCCGCCGGGCCACGGGCCTGCCCACGGCGACCAACATGATCGCCACCGACTGGCGTCAGCTGACCCACGCCCTGGCCCTGCAGTCGGTGTCCATCCCACTGGCCGACCCGCACTTCTGGACCATGCAGGGGTCGGTGCGTGTGGCCCAGCTGTGCCACGAGATGGGCCTGACCTGGGGCTGTCACTCGAACAACCACTTCGACATCTCCCTCGCCATGATCACGCACTGCGGCGCGGCCGCCCCGGGCGAGTACAACGCCCTGGACACCCACTGGATCTGGCAGGAGGGCCTGGAGCGGCTCACGGTCGATCCGCCGCGCATCGTCGGCGGCGAGATCGCGGTGCCCGACGCCCCCGGTCTGGGCGTCGAGCTCGACATGGACCGCCTTCTCGCGGCCCATGAGCTGTACCGGGAGAAGACGCTGGGCGCGCGCGACGACGCCGCCGCGATGCGCTACCTCGTGCCGGGCTGGACCTTCGACGCCAAGCGCCCCAGCCTGGTACGCGCCGGCTGACGTCAGCCGGTACGCGCCGACCGGGGCCGCCCAGCCGGCGCGTACCGGGCCCGGGACGGATCAGAACTCGTCGGCGCCGTTGCGCAGTTCGTTCGTCCAGTAGCCGGTCTTCGCGGCCGCGTCGTCGACCGCGATGCCGCCCTTGGGCGCGCCGACGGTCTTGCTGCCCTCGGCGGGGCCGTCGGCCGCGAACAGGTTCACGTAGAAGGACTTGACGACGTGGTTGTCCTCGTCGACACCGCCCTGGTTGATCCGGACGGCGGCGTAGGCGGGCTCTCCGGCGTTCAGCACGACGGGGGTGCCGGGCTTGCTCTTGGCGACGGGCGGGACGTCCTTCGAGGTCTGGGGCAGGTCGCCGAAGCCGATCACCGGGTACTGGAGCAGCGTGCAGGCGTGGCCGGAGACGTTCGTCGCGGTCAGCGTGATGTGGGTGGTGGGGACGCCGTCCTGCTTGGCCGCGGAGATCTTCACGTCGTCGGCGGAGCAGGCCGGGGCCTTCGCGCCGGACTTCTCCTTGGAGCGGGTCTGCGACGCGGTGGTGCCGGCCGAGTCCGAACCGGAGGTGCCGGAACCGGCGGCCTCCTTGCCCGACCCGCCGTCCGCGGCGGCTTCCTGCTTGCCGGAGCCCGCGTCGGAGCCGGACTTGGAGCCGCCGGACTTCGAGGCCGCGGCGGCACCCTCGTCCTTCGTGCCGCTGCCGTCACCCCCGCAGGCGGTGAGCGTCAGCCCGAGGGCGGCGACGGCGGTCGCGGCGACAAGGGCAGGGCGGCGGATGAAGGTACGCATGTGAAGCTCCCCGTGTGATGCGGTGGTGCGGTCGGTGGCGCGGTCGATCCCAGGTCAGACCGTGTGCGGCCCCCGGGTTCGCCTTCAGCTTCGGCCCCCGCCCTGGCGTTTGGCTGACGTCCCGCTGACGCCTCGCCGACGCCCCGCACCGACGCGCGGCAGCGCGCCCCCGGCGCACCGTCGCGTCCGCGCAGTCACGTCCGCACCGTCAGGCCCGCACGTCACGTCCGCGCCGTCAGCCGTGCCATCGCGGTGTCGTGGCGTGCCCGCAGCCCCAGGTCCGGGGAGACCCGCAGCAGCGCGCCCAGCGCCCGCACCGCTCCCTCGTCGTAACCGGACGCCTCCGCCTCCCGCGCCGCGTCCTCCAGGCGCCGGATACCTCCGGCCTCGTCGCCCATCCCCAGCAGTGCCTCCCCGGCGGCCGTGAGCAGCAGCACGCGGGACGCCGTCGAGAGATCCGAGGGCCCGTCGACGGCGAAGGCGGCGGTGGCGGTGTCCAGAGCCGACTGCCACTGTCCGGCGTCCAGCCGGTGCCGGGTGAGGTGGTAGAGGGCCAGGCGCTCGGTATGCCGGTCGCCGGACTCGCGGGCCAGTACGGCGGCCCGCGCGCAGCCCTCGGCGGCCTCCTCCGGACTGCCCAGGGCGGCCTGCGCGAGCGACAGGTTGACCAGGGCCGTCGCCTGGCCGCGCGGGTCCCCGGCCCGGGCGGCGAGCACGGCGGCGGCCTCGAGATGGACCAGCGCCTCCCGGGTGCGCCCCTCCTCCGTCAGCACCCATCCCAGCAGGGCGAGGACACGCGGCTCGGCACGGGCGTCGGCGTCCGCCCGTGCCGCCTCCAGGGCCGTCTCCAGCAGGGGCGTCCACCCGTCCCGGACCCGCCACACGATCTGCGGCCACAGTGCCAGGACGATCCGCCAGGTCCTGCCGTGCAGTCCCGCCTCCCGCGCGGCCACCGCCGCCAGCGTCAGGTCTTCGCGCTCGGCCGCGTACCAGGCCATGGCGTCGTCCCGGTCCGCGAACTCCCGTACGGCACACGGGGCATGGAAGTCCTCCGGAAGCGCGAAGCACGACTCGGCGCCGGGCTCGGCCGCCTCGGCCGCCGCCAGCGCGGTGGCCACACAGTGGTCCAGGACCCGCACCAGGGCGTCCGGACCGGCGTCCAGCCCACGCGCGTACAGCCGCACGAGATCGTGCAGCGTCCAGCGGCCCGGCGCGCTCCGGGTGAGGAGGTGCGCCGCGCTCAGCTTGTCCAGCGCCGCCTCGGCCGTGACCGGGTCCGTGCCGGCCAGGGCGGCCGCCGTGAAGCGGTCCACGTGCGTGCCCGGGTACCGGCCGAGGTGGGAGAAGTGACGCGCGGCCTCCTCGGGCAGCCTGCGCACGGTGAGCCGCAGGGCCGCCCGGACGCCGGTGTCCTCGACGTCCAGCAGGCTCAAACGGCGTGACTCGTCGGACAGTTCGGCGCTCATCGCGCTCAGGGACCAGTCCGGCTGGTCGGCGAGCCGGGCGGCGGCCACACGCAGCGCGAGCGGGAGCCCGCCGCACAGTTCGGCGAGGCGCCGGGCGGCCACCTCCTCCGCGAGGACGCGCTCCGTGCCGAGTACGGCGGCCAGCAGGGCCGTACTGTCCTCCGGTTCGAGGACGTCCACGGCGACGGGCCGGGCCGCGTCGGAGGCGATGAGGCCGCGCAGCCGGTACCGGCTGGTGACCAGGGTGACGCAGCGGGGGCCGCCCGGCAGCAGTTCCCTGACCTGCTCGGAGCCGCGCGCGTTGTCCAGTACGACGAGGAGCTGACGGCCGACGGCGAGGGACCGGAACAGCGCGGAGGCGGCCTGCGTCGACTCCGGGACACGGCGCGGCGCGACCCCCAGCGCCAGCAGGAACTCGCGCAGGATCTCCAGGTGCGTCGGCTCTCCCGTGTCGCTGAAGCCGCGCAGGTCGGCGTAGAGGAGACCGCCGGGGAACCCGGCACGGTTGCGGTGCGCCCAGTGCACCGCGAGCGCCGTCTTGCCCACTCCGGCGGGCCCGGTGATCAGGCAGACGGGAGCCTCGCCGGCGGCGGCCCGGGACAGCGCGGTGAGTTCGGCTCCACGCCCGTGGAAGCCGCGGGGCATCCTCGGCAGCAGATCGACGGTGTCGGACCGTGCACCCGTCGCGGTCGCCCGCGCGGGGACGGGCACCGGCACGGGCGGCGGGACCTGGGCGTCCGCCTCCTCCTCGCCCTTGCCGCTCAGGGCCACCGCGTAGGCGTCCGCCAGCTCCCGGCCCGGGTCGACGCCCAGCTCGTCGGCGAGCAGCCTCCGGGTGCGGTGGAACCAGTCGAGCGCCTCCGAACGCCGCCCCGCACGCTGAAGCGCCCGCATGAGCGCGGCGGACAGCGACTCGCGCAACGGATGGGCGCCCGCCTCCGCGCGCAGCACGGCCGCGGCCCGCGCGTGCTCACCCAGCCGCGTGTAGGCCCCGGCCAGCGACTCCACGGAGGCCAGCCGCAACTCCTCCAGCGCGTGCGCGGCCGCCTGCAACGGGGGACTCGGATACGCACCGGTCAGCGCGGGCCCCTGCCACAGCGACAGCGCCTCCTGGTACATCGCCACGGCGTCGTCCGGCGCGCGCTGACCGCGCGCCAGCGTCACCAGTTCCTCGAAGCGGTGGGCGTCCAGCAGCGTCTCCGGCATCCGCAGGACGTACGCCGTCCCCTGGGTGACGAGTTCGACCCCGTACATCTCGGCGTCCGTGCCCGCGAGCAGGCTCCGCAGCCGCGACACATGCCCCTGGATGACACTGCGGGCCTGCGCCGGCGGCTCGTGGTCCCACAGCGCACCCGTCAGATGGTCCACGGACACAGGCCGGTTGGGGGTCAGCAGCAACGCGGCCAGCAGACTGCGCCGCTTGGCGGGACCGAGCGGCAGTTCGCCGGCCTCGGTGGCGACGGAGATCGCTCCGAGCAGCCGGAACTCCACTGGTCAACTCCTTCTGGGGGAGCAGCCAGATTACCGGAGGTGATCACGCGAACGCCGTGCGCTCAGCCCGTCATCGGTGTGCTGTACGGCACTGTCGCCCGGGTGTCCGAGTGGTGCTCGCCGGGGTGAAGGGGCTGCGCGGAAGGAGGTTCCCGGACGCCGCCGTCCAGGGCTGACGCCCGTGCCGTGCGGCGGAAGGCGGTCCGGTAGGCGTGCGGCCGGTGGCCGGTATGGCGGGCGAAGAGGGCGGCGAAGGTGCCGGGGTCCCGATAGCCGACCTCAGCGGCGACAGCGGCGACGGTGCGGTCGGTGGTCTCCAGCAGGTGCCGGGCGCGGCGGACCCGGGAGGCCTGCAGATGGGCCAGTGGACTGCTTCCGGTCTCCTCGGAGAAGCGGCGCAGCAGCGTGCGGGTGCTGACGCGGAAGGCGCCCGCGAGCGCGGCGAGGTCGTACCGCGCGGCGAGGTTCTGGTCGAGTCGCCGCATGACCCGCTGGGAGAACTCCCGGCCGGGCTGCGGGAGGAGTCGCGGGTCCACGTACGGGGTCTGGGAGGTCCGCGCGTCGTCGACGAGCGCCAGCCGCGCCGTGGTGCGGGCCACCCGGGCGCCGTCGTGCCGGCGGATCAGGTCCAGCGCGAAGTCGTACATGGCGCTGAAGGCGGCCGTGGTCGTCACTCCCGTATCGGTGACGACCAGGTGTTCGGGCCGCACGTCGGCCCTGGGGCAGCGCCCGGCCAGCCGGCCGGCGTGCAGCCACGAGGTGGTGGCCCGGCGCCCGTCGAGGAGCCCGGCCTCGGCGAGCAGGAACGCGCCTACGCACAGGGAGACGACGGCGGTTCCCGCGGCGGCCTGCGCCCGGATCGCCGCGATCTCGGGGGCGAGCCCGGCGAGCCGCGCGTCGAGGTCCGCGTCCGGGAGCAGTTCGAAGCCCGGGACCACGAGCACGTCGGCCTCCCGCAGGGGACGCACGTCCAGGCTCGCGCCGCCCGAGGCGGTGACCCGGCGGCGCGGCGAGACGACCGACACCCGGTAGCCGGGCGCGTCCGGCCCGGCGACATGCCCGGCCATCGTCAACAGGTCGGGAACACCGAACACTTCGGACGCGAAACATCCCGGATACGCCAGGACCCCGACCCTCAGTGCACCCGGCCCCACGCCCGGACCCGCGACGCCACCGCCCTCCTCCGTCTGCCGCGCCGACTCCGCCACCGCTCCCGCACCCCCTGTCGTCCCCGTCCTCGGCCCCGGGCCGCCGGCCGTGTACCACTCGGCGGGCCCCTCGCGCGTGGCGAGATTACCCCTGACCCTGGCGATCCCGCCCCTCACCCGGCGATCGGCACCGCACCAGGATGGCTCCATGAGCGAAGACGATCCGATCACCGACTTCACCCACCGGAACGTGACCGTGGAGGGGGTGGAGAAGAGGGTGTACGTGGCCGGGTCCGGGCCCGCGGTCGTGGTACTGCCCGAGATGCCGGGCATCAGTCCCGACGTCCTGCGGCTCGCGCGCTGGGTGCGGGACGCCGGCTTCACCGTTCATGTGCCGTCCCTGTTCGGGACGGACGGCGCCTACCCCACGGCCGAGGGCGGCCAGGAGGTCGTCCGCCGCGCCTGTGTCAGCGCGGAGTTCCGCGCCTTCGCCGGGGGCGGCACCAGCCCGGTGACGTCCTGGCTGCGCGGCCTGGCACGTCAGGCCCACAGCGCGTGCGGCGGGCCGGGAGTGGGCGCGATCGGCCTGTGCTTCACCGGCAACTTCGCCCTGACCATGGCCCTGGAGCCGGCGGTGATCGCTCCGGTGGTCAACCACCCGTCACTGCCGCTCGACGACCCCGGCGGACTCGAACTCGGCGCCGAGGACGCACGCGCGGTGCGCGAACGGCTCGACCGCGACGGCCTCACCGTCCTCGCCTACCGTTTCGAGGGCGACCGCTGGTGCACGGGGCAGCGGTTCGCCGCCTACCGCGCGCTGCTCGGCGACGCCTTCGACGGACGCGTCCTCCCGGACAGCGCTGCCAACACCGCCCCGCCGCCCTTCTTCGCCGACGTGGTCGGCACCCCGCACAGCGTCGTCACCGCCCACCTCGTGGACGAGGCCGGCCACCCCACGGTCCGGGCGCGTGACGAGATCCTCGCCTTCCTCACCCACCGCCTGCACCGGTCCGGCAGCCGACCGCTGTCCGCCACCTGACCGCACGCCGGTCCACCGACGCGGTCAGGCCCCGGTCACGCACGGAAGGAACCGGGCCCAGCTCTCCGGCGACACGGCGAACCGGGGACCCTGCCGCACCTTGGAGTCACGCACGTGGACGGCGTGGGGGCAGGGGGCGATCTCCACGCAGTCGCCGTCACTGCCGCTGCTGTAGGTGGACTTGTGCCACGACAGGGCCACTTCCACGCAGTCGCCGGACCCACCGCTGCTGTAGCTGCTCTTGAACCAGGCCAGGTCCAGTGAGCTCATAGCGATCCTCGCATTCGCTTCAACAGGCCTATGGAATCTTCTGGGTTGAGAGCCTGTGAACGCAGTCTCGCATAGCGCTGCAGCATGATGCTGACCTCCTTGGGGTCGGAGATCAGCAAGCCGCCGCGCTGCCCCTCGGCGTAGCCGAACCACCGGTTCTCAGGTGTCTCCGACACTTGGAGGGGACCGTCGAACCCGGCGTGATCCGCCTGCCGCAACGGCATGATCTGCAACTCCACGTTGAACTGATGAGCCCGCGTGAGCAGGTTGTCGATCAATTCCTGTGTGGCTTCCGGTCCACCCGTGCCCCGCTCGATCAGCGCCTGTTCAATGATGAAGCTGAAGGAGATCGGCGGTCGGCGCAGGAACAGTTTCTGACGGCCCAAGCGTGCCGCCACCTGCTGATCCACCTGCTCTTCGTCTTTGACGGGTGGCACGCTCACGGTCACCGCCCGCGCGTATGCCTCGGTCTGCAACAGCCCTGGCACGACCCGGCACTCGTACGTGTAGAGGCTGACCGCCTCCGCCTCGAACCGTGCCCACTGGCGGAACCAGCTCGCCAGGCCCGGCTGCCGTGAGAGATGCCGCGCCGCTCCCCTCAACGCCCCGAAACGCGTCGAGGACTTCCTCAGCGCGTTCCACGAAGTCCGCTGGCGGGAACCGTCGGCCCTGCTCGATGGAGGCGACCGTGGGGACCGAGTACCGCACGCGAGGCGCGAACTCCTCCTGGGTGAGCCCCGCTCGCCTGCGGAAGGCCTTGACGACCTCACCGAACGTCTTGAGGCTGTCGGAGGCCTCCGGTTCGCCGCCTCCGCACAGGACCCCCGCACCACCGCCGCTGCCCGTACCGTCCGTCATCAGGACACCACCTCCCGCACGTACAACGCACTCAACGGCGCCCTGGTCACGAACAGTTATGCCTACTGTCCACCGTGCGTACTCGTACGCCGACCCTGCGTACGGGTCGGTGATCTGGTGAACGGAGGCGGCGCGACGGTCGTATGGGCGGCATGACGCGTATGCCCACCGACCGGCCGCCGGTCACAGCACGTGTTTTCAGCCAGCGCTTCAGCTCCACGCCGCGCGGCGCCCGCCTCGCCCGCCATCTCGCGCTGCACCGGCTCGACGTCTGGGGCATCCCGTACGACTCAGCGGTGTCGGAGACGGCGGCGATCCTGGTGGCGGAGCTGGCGGCGAACGCCGTGACCCACGGGCGGGTGCTCGGGCGGGACATCGAGGTGGTGCTGCGGCTGGACGCGCACACGCTGCGGATCGACGTGTCGGACAGCAGGGGAGAGCGCCGCCCGCCCGGACCGCGGACGGCGGCCGCCCCGGACCCGGACGCGGAGGGCGGCAGGGGCCTGGTCCTGGTGGACGCCCTGGCCGACCGCTGGTCCGTGCTGGACCGCGCCCCCGTCGGCAAGACGGTCCGCGCCGAAATCGATCTGCCGAGGTGTCGGCCTTCATGCACGTGACCGTTCCCGGGGACGCCACCGAGGCCATAGGCGCCGTTCAGGTCAACCCGCAGGAGGACTTCTGCCTTCTCTGCTTCGTCACCGGGGAGAAGAACGCCGAGGCCATCGCCGAGGACCTGCGTTCCGAGGAACCCCTGCGCGGGAGGAAGCACGATCTCGCTCCGAAGAGCGAACTCTTCGGGGCGATCTCGGGCTGGCCGAGCCGCAGGCTTCGAACGCTGAGGCAGGGGTGCGGTGGGCCACGGCCCCGGGCTCCCGTGACGGTCGGGGTGGGCCCTGGCCCAGGGCCCCGGCCGGTGTCGTACGCGGCCGGGGCCCGTCGTGGCCGTCCGTCAGGAGCCGGCCGTCTTCGCGGCCTCGTTCCACTTCTTGTCGAGCTCGGCGAAGTAGTCCTTCAGATCCCCCTTCTGCGCTCCGCGCGCGATGTCGACCAGCTTCTGCCGGTAGTCGGGCGTGTTCAGGCCGATCTCGGCCGCCTTGTCGATCTCGTTGACCTGGCCCGTCTTCAGCTCGGAGCGCTCGACGAAGTTGACATCGTTGTCGACGAAGCTTTTCAGCGTGGCGGGCATCGGGGCCGACTTCACGGTGGGGACGGCGCCCTCCTTCGCGGAGTAGCCGGACTTCTCCGTGAACCAGTCGATCCAGGCGCGGGCCGCCTCCTTGTGGTCCGAGTGGATGTTGACGGCCTGCTGGTAGTCGGAGGTGAGAGTCGGGCAGAACTTCCCGTTCCGCTGCGTGGGGAAGGGCATGAACCCGATGTCCTCGGGGTCGGCCTTCGCCTTCCTCGCCGCGTCCTGCATCTGGGTGATCGACCAGGAGCCGAGCATCATGGTCGCGATCCTGCCCTTGGCCACCATGCCCTTCGAGGCCTCCCAGTTGGTGGTACTGGGCTCCTTCTCGGACAGCCCGCCCTTGACGATGTCATGCAGCAGCGTGTCGCTGACGTTCAGGTCGCTGCCGTCCTTCCAGGGTGACACCGGGCCGGCCAGCTTGTTGGCGGCGCCGGTGTCACAGCTGACCGATCCGACGTTGCTCGTCCACTGGACCAGCGGCCAGGCGTCCTTGAAGTTGGTGTAGTAGGGGACGGCGTCCGTCCTGGCTTTGATCGCCTTCAGCGCGGCGAGGAACTCCTCCGGCGTCTTCGGCCACTCGGTGACACCGGCCTTCTTCCAGACGGCCTTGTTGTAGAGGAAGCCGTTGGCCGTGCCGAACTGGGCTATCCCGTAGACCTTGCCGTCGACGTCGGTCTTGTCGCTGAAGCGGTACTTGGGGCCCAGGTCCTCGAAACTGCCGAGCGGGGAGAAGAACTTCGGGTAGTCGTTCTGGGACACGGCGGCCGGAATCATGAGGACGTCGCCGTAGTCCTCGGTGTTCATGCGGATCTTGACCTCGCCCTCGTAGTCGGTCAGACCCTCGAACTTCACCCGCACCTTGGGATAGATCTTCCTGAACTCCGCGGCGTAGTCGTCCATCGCGCCGCTCTTGACCAGGTCGGTGCGGTGCGTCAGCACCGTGATCGTGCCGGTGACCTTGCCCGGTTCCGTGGGCGCGGTCGCCGCGTCGGTGGACGGTGTTCCGCTGCCGCCGCACCCCGTGACGGTCAGCGCCGCGACGGCCAGGAACGCACCGGCGAACGTCTGCTTCTTCCCCATGTGTCCGACTCCTTCGGAATGGCGGCTCGGGACTGCTGTCGGGATGTCGGCACTATGGCAGTCGCTGGTTAACCGGTAAAGTTGAGATTTCCATCGCGATGCTCAATCGTTACCGGGCGATGGGGCTGCTGTCTGCGGCTTGATGCGACGCGGCTAGGGAGGAGGGGTGGCGGGCGCGGTCTGGGTAGAGTGGGCTAGACCGGTTTATAAACCGGGCCTGATCAGCGGCGTTGGGGCGCCCGGAGCCATGCGAAGACCCGCTCCTTCCGAGCGACGGAAGCCGGCCTTGGGACTGGTGACGTCGCATGTTCGGGAGTCGTGTATTCCGCCGATCACTCGCCGATCTGGGGCGGATTCGACCAGCAGGACCGAAGCGGCCTGCGAGACCACCGCTCGGCCGTCGTCCCGGACACGGACATGGGGGCAGGGCCCGGGAGGCCGCTTCACCTGGAAAGTGCCTCCGACAGGGGCGGGAACAAGGACCTCAGTGATCCTCATTCTCGCTGTTCAGAGGCACTTTTCGCTTCGCTTGCCTGACCGCCTGACCGCCTGACCGCCTGCCGGACAGCCCGCTTCATGAACGCGCGAGGTCAAAGGCCTCGAGCAGGCGCTCGTACGCCGGCTTCGGCCGCAGGG
Source organism: Streptomyces sp. NPDC008313 (assembly GCF_042956125.1). Taxonomy (NCBI): domain Bacteria; kingdom Bacillati; phylum Actinomycetota; class Actinomycetes; order Kitasatosporales; family Streptomycetaceae; genus Streptomyces; species Streptomyces sp. NPDC008313. Next base: position 387,073 of record NZ_JBIBFR010000003.1, on the reverse strand, counting down.
CCGCGTCCCACGGCAGGGAATCGGCCGTGCGCAGAGGGTAGATCTTGGTGTCGGCGGTGGAACCGTACCGGTCAGTGAATCCCCATGTGGAGAACGACGTGCAGTTCGGCTCCTCCAGGCAGACTCGCAGCTTGCCCGCCATCTCATCGGCCTGGGTCTGCCGCCCGTCCTCCTCGTCCTCACCTATGGGGACGTCCATCTCCGACACCCGCGCCTGAACCCCGAGTTCCGCCAGATCCCGCACATGGCTGCGGAAGGTCTCCGGGTCGATGCGGTCGCCGGGTGCGTACTCATGGTTCTGGAAACCCACGCCGTCGATCGGTACGCCGCGTGCCTTGAGCCGCTCGACCAGGTCGTAGAGGGCGTCCCACCGCTCGCCTTCCTCCTCGACCCCGTACTCGTTGAGGAACAGCCGTGCCTTCGGATCGGCCCGGTGGGCGGCCCTGAACGCCTCGTCGATGTATTCCTCGCCCATGGCCTCGAACCACGGGCTCTGCTCGGAGCGCAGACCGAGATCCCCGTTGGTGTAGCTCTCCTCGTCGTCGGACATGGGCTCGTTGACCACATCCCATTCCGCGACCTTTCCCTTGAAATGCCCGGCGACCATGGCGATGTGCCGGAGCATGGTCCGGCGCACCTCCTCGGGGTCGTCGTTCTCCCGCATCCAGTCGGGCAGAGCCTCGTGCCAGACGAGGGTGTGCGCGTGCACCTTCATGTCGTTCGCGCGGGCGAAGCGTACGAGTAGGTCCGCGTCGCGGAAGTCGTAGACGCCCCGGTGTGGGTGGAGGAACTGTGGCTTGAACGCGTTCTCCGGAGTGAGCATGGAGAACTGGCTCCCCGCGAGCGCCCGGTAGCGTGAGTCGGTGAGCAGCGGGTTCTCGGCCAGGGCGGTGCCGACGTCGAACGGCCGCCCCACGTCTGCGGCCCGCGCGCGCAGCGAGTCGTCGGACTGCTCCTGGCGTAGCTGCGGCGCCTTGATCACGCGGAGCGAGTCACCGCTCTCCGCCCGCGCGAACAGTTGCGTCAGACGCCATCCTTCGCGGCGCTCGTTGTCGCCCGCGTCCGCCTCCAGACCGAACCAGACAGTGCCCTCGGCGAACACCCCCGGGTCATGCACGGTTCCCAGCCGCCGCCCGTCGGCTTTCACGCGGAAGGTGTCACCGATGCTCGACACGGCGAGCGTCACCGTTCCAGAGCAGCCGCAGTCGAATTCCTTGGAGGTGGCCGGCTCATCGCTCTCGCCGTCCCATATCTGTATCTTCACTTGTCCGTCGGCGGTCACGCCGACGCGGAGTGAGGGCCGCTCCTGCCGCCACTCGTCGTAGATGACCGGTACCCGTCCGTACAGCCGCAGCCATGAGCCGCCGTCATCGTCACCCACACCGGACATGCGCGCGGTGACGGTGAAGTCGCCATCGGACTCAAGATGCGGGCCGGCCAGGTTCAGCGGGGGGTTGGGCCGGCCGCCGGAGGAGTCCTGCTCCACGATGTGCCGATCCAATGCGCTGACGCTCAGGATGTCGTTCCGCGCGGTGGTGCCCGGCATCTGCGTCCAGTCGTGGTTCCGCAGCAGGTCTTCGTCGTTTCCGCCGCCCGCGCCTTCGCCCTGCCCCGTACACCCGGCCGCCACCGCCATGACGAGCACCACGGCGGTCAGCCGCTGCCACGTCCCCCCACCAAGGTTCACGGTCCCTCCGACTCTCTTGTTCGAGACAAGATCAACCTCTCGAAACCGGGCCACAGTTCATCACACATGAGGTACGGCGGCCTTGTGCGGCACGTCCCAGTTCGTGTGGCGGAGCGGCCCGGATCGTCGCGGCCTGCGCGGAAGGCGTACGCGTCGCAGGGAACGGGTGCGGAAGCCGGAGGAGACGCGGGTGCAGATCGCGGTGGTGGAGGCATGGTCGTGGCCGACCTGCTGTTGGACGAACAACGGGTCGTGGCCGTCCTCGATCAGATGGGTGGGGTAGGACCTGCGTAGCGAATGGAATTCCAGCGCGGGTTCCAGGCCGGCGGCGTCCCGGTAGGCGTCGAAGCGCGAGTCCAGGCGCTGGACCCCGGTTCAGACCGGCCCGGACGCGGTCCGCCATGCGAGCCACCGAACCGTCGTCCGTCCGCTCGCGCGCCGCCTGGTCCAACTGCGCGAGTCCGGAGGCGGCGACGCCGGTGCGGGCCCCCGAGCGGGGAACCGCGTCGTAGAGCCGCTCCAGAAGGGCCGGCAGGTCCGGGGGTTCACGGCGATCACCCGGGTCCACAGACGTCACGCGGCGCATTCGAGCAGGGGGTCACCCCTGGTGGGTGGAGGGGGCCCGACTCCCATGGTGGGGACAGCCCCACCCCCGATTCGGGGGCGGACGTCCTCGTGGCGGCGGGCCGAAGACGGCATCGTATGAACCACGTTGACCGAAGGGTTCGTCGTCGCCCTCGCCGGAAGGAAACCGCCATGAAGTCGCAGCTCTCGTCGAAGCCGGAGACGGCGCGCACGGCGCGGGGCGACCTCGCGGCGTGGGGCGGCAGCGCGGTGCACGGCGACCTCGCCGCGCGAAGCGGGGCCGCGGGGGAATCCGACGGCGCGGGCGTGCCCCGGACGACCGGTGCTCCCGGCCCTCTCGCCTCCTTCGCCCGGTTCGTCCTGTGCGGTGGTGGGGTCGGTGTCGCTTCGAGCGCCGCGGTGGCGCTGCTCGCCGGACTGATGCCCTGGACGGTGGCCAACGCGTTGATGACGGTGGCCTCCACGGTCCTGTGCACCGAACTCCACGCCCGCTTCACCTTCGGTGCCGGCCGCCGGGCGGCCTGGCGTGAGCACATGCAGTCCGCGGGCTCGGCCACGGCCGCCTACGTGGTGACCTGCGCGGCGATGCTCGTACTGCACCTGGTGCGGCCGTCCGCCGGGGTGCTCTGCGACCAGGCCGTCTACCTCGGTGCCGCAGGGCTCGCCGGAGTCGGACGCTTCCTGGTGCTGCGCCTGTTCGTCTTCGCAGGCGCCCGGACCCGACGCCCGGCGACCCGGGCGGCCTCGGCGGCTTCGGTGATTCCCGTCGCCCCGGTGACGCCGGTGACGCCGGTGACGCCGGTGACGCCGGTGAGGTCAGTGCGGCCGGTGACGCCCGTGGCCTCGGTGCTGCCGGCGCTCGCGGTGATCCCGTCGGCGTCCCCGGCGCGGATGCGGAACGCGCGCCGAGTGCTGACGCCGGCCACCGCCGTACCCGTCCCGGCGTGACCGGCGCGGGCACCGACGGCGGCGCGGGCGGGGCACCACGCGGGCGGGGCACCACGGCGAGGCGGACGCGAGCGCGGACACGGCGATGGCCATCGGTGCGACTGTAGGATGTTCGCGCGGTCGCGGCAGGCAAGGGTTCATGTCGAAGGCTGGCCGTATTCCCTTGCTGCGCGCCTTAGTTGAGGAGACCCGCCCGAGTGCCTGCACGCCGAATTCCCACATCGGTCTGGGTCACCGCGTTGACTATGGGCGCTCTGGTGATCGTGGCCTACTTCGCCGTGCGGGCCGACCGGGGGACGCACCCCGGGAAGTCCGTCACCGCACCCTCCGCCTCGCCGAGCGCCAAGCGCTCGGACGGGCCGGGCAAGGAGCCCCGGGCCGCGCTGCCGGCGGACTCCGGAAGCGGCAAGCGAGTCGTGTACTCGCTGAGGCAGCGCCGCGTGTGGCTGGTCGCCGCCGACGGGAGTGTCAGCCGTTCCTTCGAGGTCTGGCCCGGCACCGTCAACCCCGCCGAGGGCGCCTACGCGGTCTCCTTCCGGCGCGAGGAGGCGCAGGGCACGGACGGCGTGCAGGTCGAGAACATCGTCTACTTCGCCAACCGGTCCGGTGTGTCCGTCGCCTTCTCCAACGCGACCGACGGCGCGTCCCCCCGGCCGAGTCCGGGACTGGACACGGGGGCGATCCGGGAACACGCCGCCGACGGAGAGGCCCTCTGGAACTTCGCCCCGTCCGGCACGCACGTGAACGTCATCCGCTAAGCCCTGTCCCCTGCCCGCTGCCCGCTGCCCTCTGTCCCCGGATCACACCGGGCTCACGGGGCCGGAGCCGCGCGCCGCTGTCTCGTCACGGGGCCAGTTCCTCCACGCCGATCGACCAGGGCCCGTCCGAGCGGGCGTAGATCAGGCAGGGGCCGGTCAGCGGGGCCTCGCCCTGCCAGCGGCCGACGTGGTTGGCCAGTTCGTCGACGAAGCCGTCTCCGGTGGGCTCGAAGGTGTCGACCAGGAAGTAGCCGCCGTCGTCGGAGCGCGCGTCACCCTCGTAGCGGAGGTTCGCGATCGCCGGGCCGCCCTCGTAGCGCAGTACGTCGGAGGCGTCCCGGTGTGCGTGGCCGTCCAGCGTCACGGCGCTGGAGACCTCGGTGGCCTCCACCGTCCAGGGGCCGTCCGCCTGTATGCGCAGCGCCCGCACCGGCCTGTCGTCCGCGTTGACGAGGGCACGGCACGCGAAGGGGCCGTCGGTGTAGACGAGTTGACTTTCGGAATGCAGCCGCTGGTCCAGGGCGTCGACCACGAAACGCCCCCCGGCGCGATGGGTGATGTCGAGGATGACGGGCCCGGTACCGGTCGTCAGGCGTACGACCTGGCTGCTGTCGCCGTCGGCTCGCTGCAAGGTCCTGCCACCCGCCGTGAGCAGCGCCGGGGCCGCCTCCGGCGGGGCGTCACCGGTCTTGACGACCCCTGACAACTCCCGCGCGCTCCCGTCCCCCTGCCGGTCCGCTCGCCCGCGCTCCGTCTGCTCCCGGCCCGATCGGTCCTGCTTGAACCACTTCATCGACTCCCCCTGACGACGACTGTGCACGGACGACGCGGAGACGAAGGCCGAGGGGGAGGCGGAGGGGGAGACACGCGACTGCGTGCGCCCCATCTCGTCCTGTCCTGCCCCGTCCTGCCTCGCCCCGCCCCGTGCGCGTGCGACCCGGGCTCCACCGTAATGTGCCGTTCATCGTTCCGGGCGGCGGCCCCGTCGGCAGCCCTCTCGGCGGGCCGCGAAAGAGCGCCGACGGTCGCGGACCGTGTCGCTGTTGAGCCGAACAGGTGACCATGCGTAAGAATTGCCCGGTGCAGACAATCAGTGCGAGCCAGGACGGGGTGGGTCAGTGAACAGCCACGACGTCACCGATGAACAATGGGAAGGGCTCGCCCAGGTCGTTCCGCTGCGCGGCCGGGACGCATGGCCCTCGGCCGTCAACCACCGGTCGATACCCGAGGCCGCGACCGAGGCGCGCCGCCGCTTCGTGGTCCTGCGGGTCAACGTCTTCGCCGACGCCCGCGACGTCGCCGAGACCCTGATGGCGGGGGTGCCGGTCCTGCTCGATCTGACGAGCGCGGAGACCGAGGTCGCCAAGCGGGTGCTGGACTTCAGTACGGGCGTGGTCTTCGGGCTGGCCAGCGGGATGCACCGGGTCGACCGCAACGTCTTCCTGCTGACACCGCCCGGCACCGAGGTGCGGGGGCTGATGGAGGGAGCGGGGATTCCGGGCGTGTGATCGGGGGCGGTTCGCAGAGAGGCAGACAGGCGGGCCGGGGCCGTCGGGGCCCGGAACGGGGCGGGCGCGGTGACGAGCGGCCCTGAGGGGTCGCGGTGGTCGCCCGCGAAGGGTCGCGTGGGTCTCCTTGAGGGACATCGCGGTGGTGAGCCGCGTAACCCCTGGTCCCGGGGGTCGCTCGATGGTGGGAAGGCCGCGCGGACGGAACGGTTCGCCCGATTCCGGGCGTCTACTGTCCGCATATGACCGTGTCGTCCTTGGACGCCCCCGAGTCGGCCGAGGCGCGGTACGACCGCCCCAGCGTCGGCGCGCTGTGGCTGACCGCCTTCGCCGGACACCGCAACGCCGGGTTCACGCTCGGCCCGCTCACCCTCCTCTCCGGGCCCAGCGGCAGTGGCAAGACCACCGCGCTGCGGGCCTACGAGGCGCTGGCCCGGCTCGGCGGCGGCGCCGGGCTCGCCGACGTGTTCCCGGACCCGGCCGCCTGCGTTCCGGAGCGGGCCCGGCCGGACGCGCAGGGCCGCCGCGGATTCCGCATCGGCTGTACGGCCAACGGGCCCGAGGGTCCCGTGCGCCTCGACGTCGCCGTACAGGCCGAGCCCGAACTGCGCATCGTCGGCGAGCGGTTGTCGTCCGGCGGGCACGTCCTCCTGGAGACCGCCCTGCGCGACCCGGGCCGCCCCTTCGTGCAGGCTGCCTGGCGTTCGGCGGGCTCGGCGGGCTCCGCGACGGGATCGGCGGGATCGGCGGGTTCGTCTGCGGTGACCAGGGGACCGCTCCCCGACGACCGCCTGGGCACGGCTCTGCTGCCGCTGCGTGTCGCCGGGAGGACGGCCGGGGAACGCCGGGTCCTCGCCGCCGCCGAGCAGATGGTCGTCGCGCTGCGGTCCGTCTTCGCCTGCGACCCCCGCCCCGCCCGCATGCGGACCGGCGTCCGCCTCGGCGCGGGGCGGCTGCTGGGCGGCTGCGACAACCTCGCCGAGGTCCTGTGGCGCACGCGGGCGGAGTGCGGCCGACGGCACGGGCTGCTGGTGGCGGCGGTCCGGGCCGGCTGCGCGGGCGAGGTCGCGGATCTGCTGGCGCTGTCCCCCGGGGACGGAAGGGTGCACGCCGTCCTCGACCGGGGCGACGGCGTCCGTACGCCGCTGGGGCTGCTCGGGGACGGCGAACTGCGGTATCTCGCGCTGGCCCTGGTGCTGCTCACCGGGCCGGGGGTGCTGGAGGTCGACCCCGCCGGGGAGGTCCCGGCGGCCCTGCAGACCCTCACCGTCCTCGCGGACGGACTGGACCGCGGTCTGGATGCCCGGCAGACGCGGGAACTCGTCGGGCTGGCGGTGCGGATGTGCGGGCGCGGACACATCCGGCTGGTGGGCGCGGTCGCTGACGCCTCCTGGGCCGCGGGGACTGCGGGGGTCACAGTGGTAGACCTGGGGCCGTGACAGAACTGGACGTGGCGACACTGCAGCGCCGACTGGCCGAGTTCGCGGCCGCGCGGGACTGGGAGCAGTACCACACACCGAAGAACCTGGCCGCCGCGCTCAGCGTGGAGGCGTCCGAACTCCTGGAGATCTTCCAGTGGTTGACGCCGGAGCAGTCGTCGAAGGTGATGGAGAGGCCCGGGACCGCCCACCGGGTGACGGACGAGATCGCGGATGTCCTGGCGTATCTGTTCCAGCTCTGCACGGTGCTCGGCGTCGACCCCCTCGCGGCACTCGACGCGAAGATCGACCGGAACGAGCGGAGGTTCCCGGCGGGGGAGGCGCCCTGAGCCGACCGAGGCGACCGGGGCGACCGGGCGGCGGGGGCCGCCAGGGCCGGTGGAGGACGGCACTCCGGCGGGCGGTGAGGCGCCGCACGACATCACCCACATATCACTGTCCGTAGCCATCAAGGCGACTGCGGTGAAATATCTGTCCACAAATTTCGGGCTTCCTCTAGCTTTTCGTCCCGCGTGCCTTCACTCTGGGTAGTGGACGGTGGAGTTCGGGCAGACGTGCCGGTGGGTGCGTCGGGGCAGACGGGGGCAGCGCATGGAAGCGGTGCGGCTCATCGAGGCGAGCAGGCAGGCCCTCGTGGAGAGCGGCGACACGCCGGAGGCGATGAGGGAGGCGTGGCAGGCTCAGGCTCTCGCGCAGGCGATAGGCAGCCGCTTCGCCGTCTCGGGTCCGCCCGAATTACGCGGGGAGGCGCTGGGCCTGACCGAGCTGGCGGGCAGAGGCTGCGGCGTGCTGAACGTGCCGGTGCCCGAGGTGGACGCCCTGCGGGCCGCGCAGCTCACGGAGTTGGGTGACGCCCGAGAGGCGTTGCTGTGCCTCGGCGGGCTGCTCGGCGAGGTCAGCATCGCGCTCGTCGGCATAGCCTGCGCCTCCGACGACCAGGGCACGTACTGGCAGTGCATGGAGGCGATCGACGCGGCGGACGAGTCCCGGGACAGGGTCCTGGAGATGCTGCGGCGCCTCGCGGCACGGGAGCAGGCGGTCCCCGAGCCGGACGCCGCGGCGGGCTGAAGAGGCGGGCTGAAGGGGCGGGGCCGAGGGAGGGGGCTGAGGGGCGGCCCCCGGAGCGGTCCGCGCGGTCGGGCGGTGTGCGACCGTGCAGGATGGGGGCATGGATCTTCGAATCTTCACCGAGCCCCAGCAAGGGGCCACCTACGACACCCTGCTCGCCGTGGCGAAGGCCACCGAAGACCTCGGGTTCGACGCCTTCTTCCGGTCGGACCATTACCTCAGCATGGGATCGGGGGACGGACTGCCCGGCCCCACCGACGCCTGGATCACCCTCGCCGGACTCGCCCGCGAGACCAGCCGCATCCGGCTCGGCACCCTGATGACGGCCGGTACCTTCCGGCTGCCCGGCGTCCTCGCCATCCAGGTCGCCCAGGTCGACCAGATGTCCGGGGGCCGGGTCGAACTGGGCCTGGGGGCGGGGTGGTTCGAAGAGGAGCACAAGGCGTACGGCATCCCGTTCCCGAAGGAGAAGTTCGCCCGCCTGGAGGAGCAGCTGGCGATCGTCACCGGACTGTGGGCGACGGAGAAGGGCAAGACGTTCAGCCACCACGGCACCCACTACGACCTCACGGACTCGCCCGCCCTGCCCAAGCCCGCGCAGGAGAAGGTGCCCGTCCTCATCGGCGGCCACGGAGCCACGCGCACTCCGCGGCTGGCGGCGAAGTACGCCGACGAGTTCAACATCCCGTTCGCCGGGATCGAGGACAGTGAGCGCCAGTTCGGCCGGGTGCGGGCCGCCGCCGAGCAGGCCGGACGCGCGGCCGACGCCCTCACCTACTCGAACGCGCTGGTGGCGTGCGTCGGCAAGGACGACCAGGAGGTGGCCCGCCGTGCCGCCGCCATCGGCCGTGACGTCGACGACCTCAAGGCCAACGGCCTGGCGGGCTCCCCGGACGAGGTCGTCGACAAGATCGGCCGGTACGAGGCCATCGGCAGCAGGCGGATCTACCTCCAGGTCCTCGACCTGCACGACCTGGACCACCTCGACCTGATCTCCACCCGGGTCCAGTCGCAGCTGTCCTGACGGCTCCCGTTCGGGCCCGGCCGGGTCCGCCCGGGCGGGAGGAGCGCCCCGAACCCGCAGGCCGGGGCGCTCGCGCCCGCCCGTGACCGGCGAATATTGCCGGGTGTCGCGCAGGTGTTCTCTGTACGTTGGTCGGGCGCGCCGGTGAAGCGGCGCCGCGCGGCGGCCGACGGACCGTACGGCCCCCGATCCACACCCGAACGAGGCATGCCCAGTGTTCCTGACGATCAGCACCACCGGTACCGGTGAACGTCCCGCGACCGAGCTCGGCTTCCTGTTGCACAAGCATCCCGACAAGGCGCAGGCGTTCTCCACCGCCTACGGCACCGCCCACGTCCTGTATCCGGAGGCGGGCCCGGAGCGGTGCACGGTCGCGCTGCTGCTGGAGATCGACGCCGTGGCGCTGGTCCGGCGGGGCAAGGGCAAGGGACGCGGCGGCGCTCCGGACGCCACGCTCGCGCAGTACGTCAACGACCGCCCCTACGCGGCGTCCTCCCTGCTCGCCGTGGCGCTGAGCAACGTGTTCTCCAGCGCGCTGAAGGGTCAGTGCAAGGCGCGGCCCGAGCTGGCCGGGCTGCCGCGTCCGCTCCGCGTGGAGATTCCGGTACTTCCCGCACGCGGGGGCGCCGGCCTCGTGCGGGCGCTGTTCGAACCGCTCGGCTGGACGGTCGCCGCCGAGCCCGTCGCGCTGGACGCGGAGTTCCCCGAGTGGGGGGACTCGCGATACGTACGCCTCGTTCTGGAGGCGACGGAGCTGACCCTCGCCGAGGCCCTGCGGCACCTCTACGTACTCCTGCCGGTGCTCGACGACGCGAAGCACTACTGGGTGTCGTCCGACGAGGTCGACAAGCTGCTGCGGGCGGGCGAGGGCTGGCTGCCGGACCACCCCGAGCAGAAGCTGATCACCAGCCGCTACCTCGCCAGGCGCTGGTCGCTGACCCGTGAGGCGATGGAGCGGATGGAACTCGTACGGCTCGCGGAGGCCGACGACAGCGCGGTCGAGGACATCGACAACGCGGTCGCGGACCAGCCGGCCGACGACGAGCTGCCGGAGACAGGGGCCGAGACAGAGACAGCGACGGGGCCAGAGACAGCGACGGGGACGGAGATAGGGGCGCGGGCGGCGACTGAAGCCGCCGACGGTCCCGGGGCCGAAGCAGGGCCCGACTCCGCCTCCTTGCCGGACGGCGGCGGCCAGGCCGTGCCGCTCGCGGTCGCCCGGCGTGACGCCATCGTCGCCGCGCTCACCGCGTCCGGGGCGAGCCGCGTGCTCGACCTCGGCTGCGGACAGGGCCAGTTGGTGCAGGCGCTGCTCAAGGACGTCCGGTTCACCGAGATCGTCGGTGTCGATGTGTCGATACGCGCGCTCACGGTCGCCGCCCGGCGGCTCAAGCTGGACCGCATGGGCGAGCGGCAGGCCGCGCGGGTCAGGCTCCTCCAGGGCTCGCTCGCCTACACCGACAACCGGCTCAAGGGGTACGACGCCGCCGTGCTCAGCGAGGTCGTCGAACACCTCGACCTGCCGCGGCTGCCCGCGCTGGAGTACGCGGTGTTCGGCTCCGCCCGCCCCAGGACCGTCCTCGTGACCACGCCGAACGTCGAGTACAACGTCCGCTGGGAGTCCCTCCCCGCCGGACACGTCCGCCACGGCGACCACCGCTTCGAGTGGACGCGCGAGGAGTTCCGCGCCTGGGCGCGGACGGTGGCCGAACGCCACGGCTACGACGTGGAGTTCACGCCCGTCGGCCCGGACGACCCCGAGGTGGGGCCGCCCACCCAGATGGCCACGTTCACGATGAACGCGGCCGCCACGGACACCGGCCGCGCGACGGGCACCACCCGCGCCAGGGACACCACTCACACCACTCACACCACTCACGCCACGAAGGAGGCGAAGACCGCATGACGGACGAGACCAAGGCCGACCGGACGGAGACCGACCGGACGGAGACCGACCGGGCCGAGACCGACCCGACGAGCAACGCTCGCGTCCTGCCCGTCACCGACCTCTCCCTCGTGGTGCTGATCGGTGCCTCCGGCTCGGGCAAGTCGACCTTCGCGCGGCGGCACTTCAAGCCCACCGAGGTCATATCCAGCGACTTCTGCCGCGGCCTGGTCGCCGACGACGAGAACGACCAGAGCGCCAGCCGCGACGCCTTCGATGTCCTGCACTACATCGTGGGCAAGCGGCTCGCCGCCGGTCGCCGTACGGTCGTCGACGCCACCAGCGTGCAGCAGGACGGCCGCCGGCAGCTGATCGAGCTGGCGAGGCAGTACGACGTCCTGCCCGTCGCCATCGTCCTGGACGTGCCCGAGGACGTCTGCGCCCGGCGCAACGCCGCGCGCACCGACCGCGCGGACATGCCGCGCCGCGTGATCCAGCGCCACATCCGCGAACTCCGCCGCTCCCTGCGCCACCTGGAGCGTGAGGGGTTCCGGAAGGTGCACGTCCTGCGGGGCGTGGCGGAGATCGAGAGCGCCGGGATCAGGACCGAGAAGCGGTACAACGACCTCACCCACCTCACCGGCCCCTTCGACATCATCGGCGACATCCACGGCTGCGCGTCCGAGCTGGAGACACTGCTCGGCAAGCTCGGCTACGTGGACGGGGCGCACCCGGACGGCCGGACGGCCGTCTTCGTCGGCGACCTCGTCGACCGCGGGCCGGACACACCCGGCGTGCTGCGCCGCGTGATGTCGATGGTCGCGGACGGCAACGCCCTGTGCGTGCCCGGAAACCACGAGAACAAGCTCGGCCGCCACCTCAGGGGCCGCAACGTCCAGCACACCCACGGACTCGCCGAGACCGTGGAGCAGCTCGACAAGGAGAGCGAGGAGTTCCGCGCGAGCGTGCGGGCGTTCGTGGACGGGCTGGTCAGCCACTACGTCCTCGACGGCGGACGGCTCGTCGTCTGCCACGCGGGCCTGCCCGAGAGGTACCACGGGCGCACCTCGGGCCGGGTCAGGTCCCACGCGCTGTACGGCGACACGACCGGCGAGACCGACGAGTTCGGCCTGCCCGTGCGCTACCCGTGGGCGGAGGACTACCGGGGCCGGGCGGCCGTGGTGTACGGCCACACACCGGTCCCGCACGCCACGTGGCTGAACAACACCATCTGCCTGGACACGGGCGCCGTGTTCGGCGGCAAGCTGACCGCCCTGCGCTGGCCGGAGCGTGAACTCGTCGACGTACCGGCCGAGCGCATCTGGTACGAGCCGGCCAGGCCGCTGCGTACCGAGGCACCCGGTGGAGACGACGGACGGCCGCTCGACCTCGCCGACGTGCACGGCCGCCGGGTGGTCGAGACGCGGCACGCGGGCCGGGTCTCGGTCCGCGAGGAGAACGCGGCGGCGGCCCTGGAGGTCATGAGCCGCTTCGCGGTCGACCCGCGACTGCTGCCCTACCTGCCGCCGACGATGGCACCCACCGCGACCGCGCGCCCTGACGCCGACGGCGGAGCCGCCGACGGAGGCTTTCTCGAGCACCCGGCCGAGGCGTTCGAGCAGTACCGGGCGGACGGCGTCGAGCGCGTCGTGTGCGAGGAGAAGCACATGGGCTCCCGGGCGGTGGCCCTGGTCTGCCGCGACGCGGACGTGGCACGCGAGCGGTTCGGCGTGTCGGGGCCCACGGGCGCCCTGTACACGCGTACCGGCCGGCCCTTCTTCGACGACGGCGCGGTCACCGAGGAGATCCTCGGCCGGCTGCGCGCCGCCGCGAACGAGGCGGGCCTGTGGGACGGCCTGGAGACCGACTGGCTGCTGCTCGACGCCGAGCTGATGCCGTGGTCGCTCAAGGCCGCCGGACTCCTGCGCACCCAGTACGCGGCGGTCGGAGCCGCCTCCGGTGCCGTGTTCCCGGGGGCACTCGCCGCCCTGGAAGGCGCCGCCGCGCGCGGGGTCGACGTGACGGACCTGCTGGCGAGACAGCGTGACCGGGCGGACGACGCGGCGGCGTTCACCGACGCGTACCGGCGCTACTGCTGGACGACCGACGGCCTGGACGGCGTGCGGCTCGCGCCGTTCCAGATCCTCGCCGTGCGGGGGCGCAGCCTGGCCGCGCTGCCGCACGACGAGCAGCTCGCGCTGATCGACCGGCTCGTCGAGCACGACGCGAGCGGTCTGCTGCAGACCACCCGCCGCCTCTACGTCGACACCGGCGACGCGGAGTCGGTGCGCGCGGGCATCGACTGGTGGCTGGAGATGACCGGGCGCGGCGGCGAGGGGATGGTCGTCAAGCCGGTCGGCGCGGTCGTACGCGACGAGAAGGGCCGCCTGGTGCAGCCCGGCGTCAAGGTCCGGGGCCGGGAGTACCTGCGGATCATCTACGGTCCCGAGTACACGCGGCCCGACAACCTCGCCCGGCTGCGGGGCCGCTCCCTGCACCACAAGCGGTCGCTCGCGATCCGGGAGTACGCGCTGGGTCTCGAGGCGCTCGACCGGCTGGCGGAGGGCGAGCCGCTGTGGCGCGTCCACGAGGCGGTGTTCGGCGTGCTCGCTCTGGAGTCGGAACCGGTGGACCCCCGTCTGTGACGAGTCCGGGCCCCCTCCGACGAGGCGGTGCGCGCGGGTCCGGGGGTGCCGACGGTGCCTCCGGGCCCGGCGGCACCTCCGGACCTGTCGCGTACTCACGGGGCCTGCCCCCCCCGGGCCCGGCCCGCCGTGACCCGCGCCCCGCCCCGGCCCGCGCCCCGCTCGGCGAAGATCTGGCGGCGTGAATGTCCGATCGGCGGGTGAACGCGGGTCGGGATGGTCAGGATGGAGTCATGGGATTCCATGTCGACTCCGAGGCCGGGCGGCTGCGCCGCGTCATACTGCACCGGCCCGATCTCGAGCTCAAGAGGCTCACCCCCAGCAACAAGGACGCCCTGCTCTTCGACGACGTCCTGTGGGTGCGCCGGGCGCGTGCCGAGCACGACGGGTTCGCCGACGTGCTGCGCGACCGGGGCGTCACCGTCCACCTCTTCGGTGACCTGCTCGCCGAGACCCTGGAGATCCCGGCGGCCCGGACGCTCGTACTGGACCGGGTCTTCGACGAGAAGGAGTACGGTCCGCTCGCCACCGACCATCTCCGGGCGTCCTTCGAGACGATGCCCGCCGCCGACCTGGCCGCGGCGCTGGTCGGCGGGATGACCAAGCGGGAGTTCCTGGACGCGCACCTGGAACCGACCTCCGTGCGCTTCCACGTGATGGATCTCGACGACTTCCTGCTCGGGCCGCTGCCCAACCACCTCTTCACCCGCGACACGTCCGCCTGGATATACGACGGCGTCTCCATCAACGCGATGCGCTGGCCGGCGCGACAGCGGGAGACGGTCCACTTCGAGGCGATCTACCGGCACCATCCCCTCTTCCGCGACGAGAGCTTCCACTTCTGGTCACAGGGGCAGGTGGACTACCCGTCCACCATCGAGGGCGGCGACGTCCTGGTGATCGGCAACGGCGCCGTGCTCATCGGCATGAGCGAGCGGACCACACCGCAGGCCGTGGAGATGCTCGCCCACAAGCTGTTCGCGGCGGGGTCGGCGCAGAGCATCGTGGCGCTCGACATGCCCAAGCGGCGGGCGCTCATGCACCTCGACACGGTGATGACGATGGTCGACGCCGACACCTTCACCCAGTACGCGGGGCTCGGCATGCTCCGTTCGTACACCATCGAGCCGGGCGCGGGGGAGAAGGAGCTGAAGGTCACCGACCATCCGCCGGAGCACATGCACCGGGCCGTCGCCGCCGCGCTCGGGCTGAACGAGATCCGCGTCCTGACCGCGACCCAGGACGTCCACGCGGCCGAGCGGGAGCAGTGGGACGACGGCTGCAACGTCCTCGCGGTCGAGCCGGGCGTCGTCGTCGCCTACGAGCGGAACGCGACGACGAACACGCATCTGCGCAAGCAGGGCATCGAGGTCATCGAGATCCCGGGCAGCGAGCTGGGCCGGGGCAGGGGCGGACCGAGGTGCATGAGCTGCCCGGTCGAGCGTGATCCGGTGGGCGGGTAGGGGAGCGGGGGTGCCTGACACCGGGTGCCTGTATAGAAATGTTAATGGTCGTATAGAATTTCATGGTCACCGCGTCGGCGTCCCGTCGTCGCCCTCGACGGCCCCCGTATCCGCACCCCAGGAGCGCCCCCATGGCGACAGTCCCGACCGCCCTCGCCGGCCGCCACTTCCTCAAGGAGCTGGACTTCACCGCGGAGGAGTTCCGCGGTCTGGTCGAGCTGGCCGCCGACCTCAAGGCGGCCAAGAAGGCCGGGACCGAGACGCCGCGTCTGCGGGGCCGGAACATCGCGCTGATCTTCGAGAAGACCTCCACGCGGACCCGGTGCGCGTTCGAGGTCGCGGCGGCGGACCAGGGTGCCTCCACGACGTACCTCGACCCGTCCGGCTCGCAGATCGGGCACAAGGAGTCCGTCAAGGACACCGCGCGCGTACTCGGCCGGATGTTCGACGCGATCGAGTACCGGGGCGACAGCCAGGCCGGTGTCGAGGAACTGGCCGCCTTCGCCGGTGTTCCCGTCTACAACGGTCTCACCGACGACTGGCACCCCACCCAGATGCTGGCCGACGTGCTCACGATGACCGAGCACTGCGCCAAGCCGCTCGACGGGATCGCCTTCGCCTACCTGGGCGACGCCCGTTTCAACATGGGCAACTCGTACCTGGTCACCGGAGCCCTGCTGGGCATGGACGTACGGATCGTCGCCCCGCGCGCCTACTGGCCGGCCGACGACGTCGTGGCCCGGGCCCGCGAGCTCGCCGAGGTCAGCGGCGCGCGCGTGACGCTGACCGAGGAGGTGGCGGAGGGCGTGCTCGGCGCCGACTTCGTGGCCACCGACGTCTGGGTCTCGATGGGGGAGCCCAAGGATGTGTGGGCCGAGCGCATCGGCGCGCTGTCCCCGTACGCCGTGACCATGGACGTCCTGCGCGCCACCGGCAACCCGGACGTCAGATTCCTGCACTGTCTGCCCGCCTTCCACGACCTGGGGACCAAGGTCGGGCGGGAGATCCACGCGGCCTACGGCCTGGACTCCCTGGAGGTCACCGACGAGGTGTTCGAGTCGTCGCACTCGGTCGTCTTCGACGAGGCGGAGAACCGGCTGCACACCATCAAGGCGATCCTGGTCGCCACGCTGGCCTGATCCGAACGAGACCCTAGACGGGCCGCCGCTGGGCCGGCACGACCGGCAGCCGGAACCAGACGGCCTTGCCGGCGCCGGTCGGCCGGTGGCCGCAGGACGAGCTGAGGGCGCGGATGAGCAGGAGGCCGCGCCCGTGCTCCTGCCAGGGGTCCGGTTCGCCGAGCGGACCCGGGACCGTGAGATCGCCCGGCGGCGCCGGATCGGGGTCGTGCACCTCGACCCTGCAGCCGGTCGGCAGCAGCTCCACCACCAGCTCGATGGGCCCCTGGCCCGCCGTGTGCTCGACGGCGTTGGCGACCAGTTCCGCGGTGAGCAGCTCCGCGGTGTCGCTGTCGGCCACGTGCTCCCGCTCGGCCAGCGCCGTACGGACCAGCGCACGCGCGACGGGCACCGCGGCGGCCGTGTGCGGCAGCGCGATGCGCCAGGAAGCGGGGGCGGCGGAGTGCTCGTACAAGGTGGGTCCGTTCATCAGCAGGCTGTCCTGCCTCAAGTCACGAATGGTACGGCGTCACCCCCCAGGACGGCTCGGCGGGCCGCGCCGAGGTGGAAAGGCGCCCAGGGCTATCGCGCACTCGTGACGACAGTCACGGAAGGGTGATAACTTCGAAGGGCAGACATCGTGGAGCAGACATACGGTGCCCCGCCCCCGCCCGAGGAGGCCGCACGTCATGAGTCCCTTCACCGGCTCGGCCGGCCCCACGCCCGACTGGCGGCACCTCAGGTGCGAGATCGCCGACGGCGTCGCCCAGGTCACGCTGGCCCGCCCCGACCGACTGAACGCGCTGACCTTCGGCGCCTACGCCGACCTGCGCGACCTGCTCGCGGAGCTGTCCCGGGAGAGATCCGTACGCGCCCTCGTGCTGGCCGGCGAGGGGCGCGGCTTCTGCTCGGGCGGCGACGTGGACGAGATCATCGGCGCCACGCTGGCCATGGACACGTCCCAGCTGCTCGACTTCAACCGCATGACCGGCCAGGTCGTCCGCGCGGTACGGGAATGCCCGTTCCCGGTGATCGCGGCCGTGCACGGGGTCGCCGCGGGCGCCGGCGCGGTACTGGCGCTGGCCGCCGACTTCCGGATCGCCGACCCCTCGGCACGCTTCGCCTTCCTCTTCACCCGCGTCGGGCTCTCCGGCGGCGACATGGGCGCGGCCTACCTGCTGCCCCGTGTCGTCGGGCTCGGGCACGCCACCCGGCTCCTGATGCTCGGCGAACCCGTGCGCGCGCCCGAGGCGGAGCGGATCGGCCTGATCAGCGAACTGACCGAGGAGGGCCACGCGGACGAGGCGGCCCTGGCCCTGGCCCGCCGCCTCGCCGAGGGACCGGCGCTCGCGTACGCGCAGACCAAGGCCCTGCTGACGGCCGAGCTGGACATGCCCCTCGCCGCCTCCGTCGAACTGGACGCCGCCACTCAGGCCCTGCTGATGAACGGCGAGGACTACGCGGAGTTCCACGCGGCCTTCACCGAGAAGCGTCCCCCGAAGTGGCGGGGGCGATAGCGGTGACCACCCCACAGCCCCGGCCGGTCCCGCCGTCCGACCCGCCGTCCGCCTCGCCGTCCGCCCAGCCGTCCGCCCCGCCGGAGGACCAGCCGTCCGCGCCCGGCCCGCTCCGGGTCGCCGTCGTGGGCGGCGGTCCCGGAGGGCTCTACGCCGCGGCCCTGTTCAAGCGGCTCGACCCGCGCCGCGAGGTCACCGTCTGGGAGCGCAACGCGCCCGACGACACCTTCGGTTTCGGCGTCGTGCTCTCCGACGAGACGCTCGGCGGCATCGAACACGCGGACCCCGTCGTGTACGCGGCGCTGCGGGAGGAGTTCGTGCGCTGGGACGACATCGACATCGTGCACCGCGGGGTGCGCCACACCTCCGGCGGCCACGGCTTCGCCGCGCTCGGCCGCCGCAGGCTCCTGAAGATCCTCCACGAGCGCTGCCGGTCCCTCGGCGTCGCACTCCGCTTCCGTACCGAGGCCCCCCCGACGGAACTGCTCGCGCGGACCCACGACCTGGTCGTCGCCGCGGACGGGGTGAACAGCACCACCCGTGGACCGCTCGCCCATGTGTTCCGCCCCCAGGCGACCGCGCACCGCTGCCGCTACATCTGGCTCGCCGCCGACTTCGCCTTCGAGGCGTTCCGCTTCGAGATCGCCGAGACCGAGCACGGCGTCATGCAACTGCACGGCTACCCCTACGCGGCCGACGCGTCCACCGTCATCGTCGAGATGCGCGAGGAGGTCTGGCGGGCGGCCGGCTTCGACGGGACGGACGAGCGGCAATCCGTCGAACGGTGCGCCAAGATCTTCGCCGAGGCGCTGGGCGGCCGTCCGCTGCGCTCCAACAACTCCGCCTGGACCTCCTTCCGTACGGTCGTCAACGGGCGCTGGTCGCACGGCAACGTCGTCCTGCTCGGGGACGCCGCGCACACCGCCCACTTCTCCATCGGCTCCGGTACGAAACTCGCCGTCGAGGACGCCCTCGCCCTGGCCGCCTGTCTCGACGAGCACCCCGGGCTGCCGGACGCCCTCGCCGCCTACGAGGAGGAGCGGCGCCCCGTCGTCGCCTCCACCCAGCGCGCGGCCCGGGCCAGCCTGGAGTGGTTCGAGGACCTGGACCGCTATCTCGGCCAGCCCTCACGGCAGTTCGCCTTCAACCTGCTCACCCGCAGCCGCCGCGTCACCCACGACAACCTCCGGCTGCGGGACGCGCACTTCACCCGTGCCGTCGAGCGCGAGTTCGGCTGCCCGGACGGGACGCCCCCGATGTTCACACCGCTGCGGCTGCGCGGTCTGACCCTGCGCAACCGTGTCGTGGTCTCACCGATGGACATGTACTCATCGGTGGACGGTGTCCCCGGCGACTTCCACCTCGTCCACCTGGGCGCGCGGGCGCTGGGCGGCGCCGGACTCGTGATGACCGAGATGGTCTGCGTCAGCGCCGAAGGGCGGATCACACCGGGGTGCGCCGGTCTGTACTCCCCGGAACAGGCCGAGTCCTGGCGGCGCGTCACCGGCTTCGTGCACACCCGGGCGCCCGGCACCGCGATCGGCGTGCAGCTCGGCCACTCCGGCCGCAAAGGCTCCACGAAGCTGATGTGGGACGGCATCGACGAACCGCTGGACGACGGCAACTGGCCGCTGGTGGCCGCCTCGCCGCTCCCGTACACCCCGCGCAGCCAGACGCCCGCCGAGCTGGACGCCGCGCAGCTCGCAATGGTCCGGCGGCAGTTCACGGAGGCCGCCCGCCGCGCCGCCGACTGTGGCTTCGACCTGCTCGAACTGCACTGCGCGCACGGCTATCTGCTGTCCGGGTTCCTGTCGCCGCTGACCAACCTCCGCACGGACGGCTACGGGGGCTCGCTCGCGGGACGGCTCCGCTTCCCGCTGGAGGTCTTCGACTCCGTCCGGGCCGTGTGGCCGGACGAGCGGCCCATGACCGTGCGCATCTCCGCCACCGACTGGGCCGACGGCGGCACCACCGCCGAGGACGCCGTCGCGATCGCCCGGGCCTTCGCCGCCCACGGAGCCGACGCGGTCGACGTGTCCACCGGCCAGGTGGTGGCGGACGAGCGGCCCGAGTACGGGCGCTCGTACCAGACGCCGTACGCGGACCGCATCCGCGGCGAGACCGGCATCCCGGTGATCGCCGTGGGTGCCATCTCCTCCTGGGACGACGTCAACTCGCTGATCCTGGCCGGACGTACGGACCTGTGCGCGCTCGCCAGACCGCATCTCTACGACCCGAACTGGACGCTCCACGCGGCGGCCGAGCAGGGGTACGAGGGGCCGGGCGTCGTCTGGCCGCAGCCCTACCGGGCGGGCAGCCGCAGACCACGCACCGGCCGCACGGACGCCCCCAGGCCCCGGCTCACGCTCGGGACGTGAGGCGGCCCGGTTCCGGGCGGCCGACCGCCGGCTGTGCGCTCATGCCCGCTGTCCTCGCGCGGCGCCGGGAGTGCGCTGCCGTTGTGCGTCGAGGCCGGTGAAGAGGTCCTCCCAGCGCGGGCGGACCGCGTCCGGACCGTACGACGCGGCCGTCAGGACCGCCGCGGCCCCCATGTCCGCCCGCAGCTTCCCGTCCCCCATCAGCCGGCTCATGGCGTCGGCGAGGGCGTCCGGGTCCTCGGGCGGGACCAGGAGTCCGTCGACCCCGTGGGTCAGCACGTCCGCGGGACCGGTCGGGCAGTCGAAGCCGACCACCGGCAGCGAGTGGCTCATCGCCTCGATCATCACCATGGGCAGCCCCTCGAAGCGTGAACTGAGCACGTAGAAGGACGCCTTGGCGAGCTCGTCGTCGAGCCGGTCGGTGTGGCCCATCAGGAAGACGTGGTTGTAGAGGTGGTGCTCCTCGATCAGGGCGCGCAGGTCCGCCTTCCTCTCGCCGCTGCCGTAGATGCGCAACTGCCAGTCGGGATACGTCTCGACGAGTTTCGCCCAGGCCGGGATCAGCAGGTCGAAGCCCTTCTGCGGGAAGAGCCGCCCGGCCGCGACGGCGATTCTCGACCTGTGGTTCGAGGCGACCTGGTCCAGCGAGTGCACGGCGTTGGGGATGCGCACCACCCGGGTGCCGGGCAGCAGCCGCCCGTACTCCTCACGGTCCCGTTCCGTCAGGACCGCCACCGCGTCGAAGCGGGGATAGGTCTCCTTGATCCGGCGCCGCACATCACGCTTGTGGGTGCCGTGGTTCATGTGCTCCTGGGCGACCCGGATCACTCCGCCCGTGGCGTGCTCGGCGGCGAGGAAGTTCAGCGCGGGCCGGGTGGTCACGAGGATGCCGTCGTCCAGGGAGCGCAGGTACGCGATGAGCCGCGTCTCGACGTACCGGTTGAAGTACCGGTAGCCGAACTCGCCCGCCGGGATGTGCTTCGCCGGCCGGCCGAGCATCCTGCCCCGGCGGCGCTCGCGCCATCCGCCGAGGATCCCGGCGGCCGGGGTGTGCGCACCCTCGCGCAGGTCGACGACGGTGGACACCCGGACCCGGGCGTCCAGCGGGAACCGTACCGCGTCCCGGCGGCGCACGGCGCTCACCAGCTCGACGTCCCAGCCCGCCGCCACCAGGGAGTTGGCCTGGTTCATCACCGTACGGATGGTGCCGCCGCGCCCGTACGCGTGCAGCAGCAGATAGCGGACCCTGGGGAGTGTGCGCCGGTCGTGGTCCGTCACCGGGCGGCCCCCGTCCGGCCGCCGCGGCACTCCAGCGACAGGTTGTCCTTCACGGTGAAGTACGGGCGGACGCTCACGCCGAGCACCCGCTGCTCCGGGTAGACCAAGATGTGCTTCTTGCCGCGGATGTCGTCCAGCCGCCGCCCCGCCCGCAACCTCGCCGTGCCGTCGGTGAGATGGACGTCCCACTCCTCGGCGCCGGCGGAATCGACGCCGGTGGAATCGGTGGTCGCGGGGACGGCGGTCGCGGGGGCGGAGGCGGCGAGGTCCGGGGCGGCGAGGTCGGCGACCGGCACGCTGCCCTCGAAGCGCTCGTCCTCCACCCGGGCCGCGTAGCGCAGCCTCCGGCCGTCGCCGCCCCGGCGCACCAGCAGCAGGTGCCAGCCGTCACTCCCGCCGGGCTCGGCGAAGCCCTGGGAGACGGCTCCGACGAGGCGTCCGACGAGCCTGATGCGGCCGTCGCGCGGCCAGACCTCTTCTATCTCGGCATGCGGCTTCACGAGGCGTAACCCCAGGTCACGCACATCGGCCGCAGGATCTCCGGGATGTCGTCCCCGGCGGGCAGCGCGCGGCCGGCCTGCACCGAGCCGCTGCGGATCTTGTCGCGCCAGTCGCCGAGCCCCTTGACCACCTGCGTGTCGTCGCGCCTGCCGTAGTCGAGCATGGCCGGTTCGAAGTCGACGCCGAGGAACGTGCACAGCCGGCGCATCTCCTCGCCGGGGTCGGCCGTGATGTCCTCGTAGCGCACGGTGTGGCCGCCGGTGATGCCCTTGCGGGCGTTGTCGACGGCCTTCATGTACCGCAGCGCGTCGGCGGCCGCCTCCTCGTAGGTGCGCTTGTCCGGGTCGCCCTCGTGCCACGACCGGGCGATGGAGACGGGGTGACGCAGCAGGAAGACGAACCGGGCGTCGGGCCAGCAGTCCCGGATGCGCCGGTAGACGAACGCGTTGCTCGGTGTCTTCTCGACGATGAAGTCCTTGCCGGACCGGACCAGTTCCCGGTGCATGACCCGGTCCCACAGCAGATGTTCCAGATCGCCGCGCTCCAGGTCGAGGGCGCTCATCGCACGCCGCGACAGCTTGCTGCCGTAGCCGACCTCCAGGCGGCGGATGTGCAGTTCGTGCGGGGAGTGCAGCCGGGAGTGCGCGTCGAGCAGCATCCGCAGCAGGGTGGAGCCCGAGCGCACGGGCGACAGGATGAAGACCGGCCGCCGCAGCAGCCGGTCCGTCCCGAGATCCTCCGGGGCGGGACATCGGTACACGGGAGCGGGCCGCTCGGCGGGCTTCGCCGCGGTGACCCGCGGCTCTCCGGGTG
This sequence comes from Streptomyces sp. NPDC008313, assembly GCF_042956125.1. Lineage (NCBI taxonomy): Bacteria > Bacillati > Actinomycetota > Actinomycetes > Kitasatosporales > Streptomycetaceae > Streptomyces > Streptomyces sp. NPDC008313. The sequence continues at coordinate 364,458 of NZ_JBIBFR010000003.1, read as the reverse complement.
CGGCCGGTGCGGCTCTGCGTACCTGCAGGCCCGTGGTGGCGGTGAGCGCCCGGTTCAGACTGCGCATCAGACTCATGCGGCCCGACGCTAGGTAAGGAATCTGAGAAGAGGGACGGAGGAAGCTGAGGGTTCCCTTAGCGCGTGCGGATACGGCTCACGTCATGCTTCCGCGGGGCCCGCCGCTTCCTCCGCGCCCGCCGCTTCCTCCGCGTCCCCGGCCGGCGTCACCCCAGCCGTCTCCGCCACCCCCGCGAAGGCGGCTCCGGCGTCCCGCAGGCGGGCGTGCAGCGCCGTGAAGACCGCCGCCGAACGGACGCCGGGCCAGTCCTGGGGCAGCAGCGCGGCGGGCAGCCCGGGATCGGTGTACGGGAGATGGCGCCAGGAGTCGAGAGCGAGCAGGTAGTCGCGGTAGGCGTCGCCCGGAGGTGTGTCCCCGCGCCCCTCCCAGTCGTGCAGCACGGGCGCGTGCCGGTCCAGGAACGCCTCGTGCTCCTTGGCGATCGCCGTCAGGTCCCACCAGCGCGCCACGGCGTCCGCCGTCGGCGCGAAGCCCAGATGCTCGCCCCGGAACAGCTCCACGTACGGGTCGAGACCCAGCCGCTCCAGCGTGTGCCGGGTCTCCTCGTACAGCCGCGCCGGGGCGATCCACACTCCCGGGGCCGCCGTCCCGAAACCGAGACCCGCGAGGCGTGACCGCAGCACGTGCCGCTTCTGCCGCTCGGACTCCGGCACGGAGAAGACCGCGAGCACCCAGCCGCCGTCCTCGGGCGGCATCGCCGCGTACACCCGGCGGTCGCCGTCGTCGAGGAGCTGCCGTGCCTGCGGCGACAGGGCGTACCCCGCGGCACCGGCCGTCGTACGGGCCGGCACGAGCAGGCCGCGCCGCTTCAGCCGGGACACCGACGACCGTACGGACGGCGCGTCCACGCCCACGGCCGCCAGCAGCCGGATCAGCTCGGCGACCGGCACGGGGCCTGGCACGGAACGGCCGTACGCGCCGTAGAAGGTGACGATGAGGGACCTGGGGGCGTGCTGCTCTGACACGTGATCACTCTAGAACGCGTGGATCACGGCGAGTCGCCCCCTGTGGACAACCGGCCCTCGGGACGGCCGGCGCCGCTCGCGCCCTCCGTACGCTCCGTGTCCCGAGCGGGCTCGGTGTGCTCCGCCCGCAGCCGGAACCGCTGGAGCTTGCCCGTCGCCGTGCGCGGAAGCGCGTCCAGGAAGACGATCTCGCGGGGGCACTTGTACGGGGCCAGCTCGGACTTCAGGAAGGTGCGCAGCGCGTCCGCGTCCCGGCGCGCGCCCGCCCGCAGCACCGCGTACGCCACGGCGATCTGGCCGCGTGCCTCGTCGGGCCGCCCGACGACCGCCGTCTCCACGACGTCCGGGTGGCGCAGCAGGGCGTCTTCGATCTCCGGTCCCGCGATGTTGTACCCGGCCGAGATGATCATGTCGTCGGCGCGGGCCATGTAGCGGAAGTAGCCGTCGGGTTCGCGTACGTAGGTGTCACCGGTGATGTTCCAGCCGTCGCGCACGTACTCCCGTTGGCGGGGGTCGGCCAGATAGCGGCAGCCGACCGGGCCGCGCACCGCGAGCAGTCCGGGCTCCCCGTCGGGCACGGGCGCGCCGGAACCGTCCACCACGCGCGCGTGCCACCCCGGTACGGGGACTCCCGTCGTCCCCGGCCGTATCCGGTCGTCGGCCGCCGAGATGAAGATGTGCAGCAGCTCGGTCGCGCCGATGCCGTTGATGATGCGCACACCGGTGCGCTCGTGCCAGGCGTGCCAGGTCGCCGCGGGCAGGTTCTCCCCGGCGGACACGCAGCGCCGCAGGGACCCGATGTCGTACGCACCGGAACCCCCGGGCGTACCGGAACCCCCGGGCGTACCGGAACCCCCGGGCGTACCGGAACCCCCGGGCGTACCGGGGCCGCCGGGTGTACCGGTGCCGCCGGGCGCATCGGGGCCGTCGGGCGCATCGGAGCCGTCGGGCCGGTTCAGTTCGTCGAGCATCGCGCGGTACGCGGTGGGCGCGGTGAACAGCACCGACACCCGGTGCTCCGCGATCGCCGGCAGCAGCTGTCTGGGGCCCGCCTGTTCGAGCAGCAGCGCGCTGGCGCCCGCGCGCATCGGGAAGACCACGAGTCCGCCCAGCCCGAAGGTGAAGCCGAGCGGCGGGCTGCCCGCGAAGACGTCGTCCTCGTGCGGTCGCAGGACGTGCTTCGAGAAGGTGTCCGCTATCGCCAGCACGTCACGGTGGAAATGCATGCAGCCCTTGGGCCGTCCGGTGGTCCCCGACGTGAACGCGATCAGTGCGACGTCGTCCGACGCGGTGGCGGCGGCGGGATACGGCCCGTCCGGGGCGTCCTTGATCCGTACGAGCAGATCGTCGGCGGAGTCACCGCCGTACGCCGTGACACGCAGCCCGGGTACCTCCGCCCCGAACAGGTCGTCCACGGACCTGGCGTCGCACAGGGCATGGGACACCCGGGCGATCTCGCACACGGTGGACAGCTCGTGGGCGCGCTGCTGTGCCAGCACCGTCACGGCGACCGCGCCCGCCTTCAGCACGGCCAGCCAGCAGGCGGCCAGCCACGGCGTCGTGGGGCCGCGCAGCAGCACGCGGTTGCCGGGCACGACGCCCAGGTCACCGGTCAGGACGTGCGCGATCCGGTCCACCCGGGTGCGCAGTTCCCCGTAGGTCCACACGTCCTTGTCCACCGTACGGAAGACGGGACGCTCGGCGGCGGTGTGGGCGAGGAGCTCGACGGCGCAGTTCAGGTGGTCGGGGTAGTGCAGCTCGGGCAGGTCGCGGGGGAGATGCGGCCACTGCTCGGGAGGCGGCAGATGGTCGCGGGTGAAGGTGTCGAGGTGGGCGGAGGCGACCGCGGCGCGGCGAACATCGGTGCCGCTGCTGTCCCCGCTGTCCCCGCTTACGCGGGTGTCCCTGCTGTCCCGGGTGTCGCGCTCGTCGCTGGTGTCGCTGGTCTCCAAGGCGGTTCGCCCCCTTGTGTGGGTGGGCTCGCACCGGGAGCGTATCGCGATAGTGACGACAGTCAACGGTACGCGATAACCTTCGTACAGCCCCACAGGGAAGAGGGACCGCATGGCGGCATTCTCACTCGATCCGTCACAGACCGCCCGGTGCGCCGAGCTGCGCGCCCTGGCCGAGCAGCGACTGCGGCCGCTCGCCGAGAAGGGCGGGGCGGACGGCCACGTCAACCGGCCGCTCGTCGCCGAACTGGGCCGGCTGGGGCTGCTGTCACGGCTGTTCACCTCGGGCGCCCTCGACCTGTGCCTGATGCGCGAGTCCCTGGCCCACGCCTGCACCGAGGCGGAGACGGCCCTCGCCCTCCAGGGCCTGGGCGCGCACCCGGTGCACGCGTACGGCACCCCTGCCCAGCGCGAGACCTGGCTGCCCCGCGTGACCGGCGGAACGGCGGTCGCCGCCTTCGCGCTGAGCGAGCCGGGCGCCGGCTCGGACGCGGCGGCGCTGGCGCTGTCCGCCGAACCCGACGGCGCGCACCGCTGGCGGCTCACCGGCGAGAAGTGCTGGATCTCCAACGCCCCCGACGCCGACTTCTACACGGTCTTCGCGCGCACCACCCCAGGAGCCGGCGCCCGGGGAGTCACCGCGTTCCTCGTCCCCGCCGACCGTGCCGGGCTGGACGGCGCCCCGCTCGACATGCTGTCGCCGCACCCCATCGGAAGCCTCGCCTTCGACGCCGTACCCGTGACGGCGGACGACGTCCTGGGAGAGCCCGACCGCGGGTTCCAGGTCGCCATGACCACGCTCAACCTGTTCCGGCCGAGTGTCGGCGCGTTCGCGGTGGGGATGGCCCAGGCGGCCCTGGACGCGACGCTCGCCCACACGGCGGCCCGTGAGGCGTTCGGCGGCAGACTGAAGGACCTGCAGACGGTCGCCCACCAGGTGGCGGAGATGTCCCTGCGCACGGAGGCGGCCCGCCTGATGGTCTACGCGGCGGCAGCGGCGTACGACGCGGGCGACCCGGACGTCCCGCGCCGCGCGGCGATGGCCAAACTGCTGGCCACGGAGACCGCCCAGTACGTCGTCGACACGGCCGTCCAACTGCATGGGGCCCGCGCCCTGCGCCGCGGCCACCTCCTCGAACACCTCTACCGCGAGGTGCGCGCCCCGCGCATCTACGAGGGCGCCAGCGAGGTCCAACGCGCCATCATCGCCAAGGAGTTGTATGCGACTGTGGAGAGCCCATGAGTACGCGGAGAGTCAACCCGCCCGAGCTGTCCCCGCCCACCGGCTTCTCCCACGCCGTCGTCGCCACGGGGGGCCGCGTGGTGTTCCTGGCGGGCCAGACCGCGCTCGACGGGGACGGGAAGGTGCGGGGGGAGACGCTGCCGCAGCAGTTCGAGACGGCGCTGGCGAACCTCCTGGCCGCCCTGGCCGCCGCCGGGGGCACCCCCGCGGACCTCGCCCGGGTCACCGTCTACGCCACGGACGTCGCCGACTACCGCGCCCACGCCGCCGAGATCGGCCGTGTCTGGCACCGCCTGGCGGGACGCGACTACCCGGCGATGGCCGTCATCGGCGCCACCCGCCTCTGGGACGAGCAGGCCCTGGTCGAGCTGGACGGCTTCGCGGTGCTTCCGTAGCCGGGGGCCTGTCCCTGTGTCCGTCCCTTTCCCCGTGCCCGTGCTGGTGCCCGCGCTCGCCTCCGGCTCAGGCGGCGACCGCGAGCCGCCCGGCCGCGGCCCGGTCGGCACACGTCCGTCCGTCCGGGCCGCGGCCTGCCACCACCCGGTGCGGTGCGACGACGCTGCCGTCGGGCAGGAGCTCACCCGTGTCGTCGAAGACGATCACGCCGTCGCACCTGAGGCTCCAGCCCTGCTCGGGGTGGGCGGCGACGATCACGGCCTCGTGCGCGGCCTCGCGGCCGGAGCGGTCCGGTGACTGACCCGTTGACTGGCCCGGTGACTGGTGAGAACACATGGCGCACCTCCACGTCGGATGCCATGAGTGACGGCTGCGTCGCCGTCGCCCCGCACTACGGACCATGCTCCCGTCGCCCACGCACCGGAACGGCTCGCCGTGAAGCGTGACAACATGCGGACACCACGTGGACAACACCCGGACGTGTTCCGGACGCTCGCGGCGGACTCGCCACCGGTGGGGTGACGATGACGCCGCCCGGAGCGAAGGCCCGGTACCTCTGGACCCTGCGCACCCCGCTCCCACCGCACTCCAGGAGGTACTTCATGTCCCTGCGCCAGACCATCGGCACGACCGCCGGCGCCACGCTGCTCCTGCTCGCCGCACCCGCCACGGCCGCCGTGGCGGACGCGGCGTCCGACATCCCGGAGTCGGTCACCGTCGACAGCACGGGCGTGATCGCCCCGGACGGCACCGTCACGCTCTCCGGCACGTACCGCTGCGTGAGCCACACCGGCCCCGTGTTCGTCTCCTCCTCGCTGGCCCAGGGTGATTCCGGTGTCCGGTACGGCATCGGCGGCACCGCCGCGATCTGCGACGGCGCGGAGCACGGCTGGACCAATGTGAGCCGACTGGGGGAGCATCCCTTCAAGGCGGGCGACGCCCACGTGGAAGCCACTCTGATGGAGATGCGCCCGGCCCTGCTGGGCCTCCCCCTGCCGGCGTTCCACGCGACGAACGAACAGAGCGTCACCCTCACCCGGGACAGCGGCGAGAGTCGAGGCCGGGACCGGGGCGAGAGCTGACATGGCCACCCGACGACCCCGCCCGGCCGACGAGAGCCGCGAGGCCCGGTTCGAGCGGGGTATGGAGGTGCTCGCCGGCATCGACGGCGAAGCCGGCGAGCGGGTCATCGCCTCACTCGCGGACATCGCCCCGGAGATGGCGCACCAGATCGCCGCCTGGGGATTCGGAGAGATCTACAGCCGTCCCGGGCTGGCCCCCCGGGACCGCCAGTTGGTGACACTGGGCATCCTCACCGCGCTCGGCGGCTGCGAGGCCCAGCTGGCCGTCCACGTCAACGCGTCCCTCAACGTGGGCCTGACCCCGCAGGAGATCGTCGAGACGCTCCTGCACTCGGCCGCGTACTGCGGTTTCCCCAGAGCGCTGAACGCCACCTTCGCGGCGAAGGAGGTCTTCGCCGAAAGGGGCCTGCTCCCCGTCGGGGAAACGACGGACTCCGCGTCCATCGCGGGCTCGGGACGGCGGGAAAATCCCGAGGCCCCGTGACCTCGGTTGAAGATCAGCCTGACGAAGCGGTGACAGTGGAGGTTCGAGCCCTTCCCCCGGCACACAGAGGCATCACGGGCCGGGGTAGCCCAACACGGCAGAGGCACACCGCATCAATCTCAGACTCTCGCTCCAGCTTCAGCATCGCCACCGATCGCCGGATCGAACGAGGCCGGACGAACGCCGTCGGATGTGAGTTCGACTCTCGCCTGCACCTCTCGCGGTGCGGTAGTTCGAAGGAAGAACACGACGGCCTGATGACTGATCCGTCCTCTTGAACGCCATCGGCGTGCGCAAGTGGGTGGCATCCCCAGGAGCCCGGGAGCTGGATACGACTCCCGGGCTCCGCCACGTCCCGGCTTCCACGCCGACGCCGGTACGGCCACGCGAACGTACCGTCCGCTCCGAGCGCGGCGGGCACGCCGTGCGGGCGGCCCCTGCGTGGGCGGCCCCTGCGTGGGCGGCGGTCTGCGCTTCTACTGACCTTCGTACTCGGCGCAGAGCGCGCGGGCCTTCTTCTCGGTGGCCGTCGCCCCGGGGTCCTTCACGTCGAAGGTCTGCATGCGGCGCATGATCTCCCGCATGGCTTTGTCCAGTTCCTCGTACCGGTCGTCCAGTACGGCGGCGGAGTGGGCCAGTTGGGAGGCGGCACCCAACCGGTTGAAGTAGGCCTCGGAGCTGTCCTTGGGCCCCTCGTACAGGGCGTCCAGCCCCGGGGTCCGGGGGAGCACCTGGCAGGAACCCACCGCGTCGGCCCGGGCGTCGTTCAGACCGGTACCGGACGCCGCACCACCCCCACCGGCCCACAGCAGCCAGCCGAGCCCCACCCCGGCGCCCCCGGCCGCCACCGCGATGATCAGCGGCTCCCTCCACCTGGCGGAGGACCGGTCGCCGACGGCGGGAGGCGGAGGGCCGGAGGGCAGGGGCGGAAGGGCGGAGGGAACGGTCATCGTCTCAACTTCTCGATGGGCGAACGGCGTTACTGGAACGGTGGCAAGGTTGTCATGTGCAGAGGCGCAGCGGCTGTCTCCGGACCACCGGTGGCCACCACGCCCTGCCCGCTGCCCGCTGGGACACGGAATGCCGTCCGGGTAAACGAGTTGCTCACTGGGACCACCTTGTTACGGTGACCCGATGGCATCGGTAAAGCAGGTCCAGATCACCTTCGACTGCGCCGACCCCGAGCGCGTGGCGCGCTTCTGGTGCGAGGTGCTGGGGTATGTCGCACCGTCGCCCCCGGAGGGGTTCGCGACGTGGGACGACTTCAACCGCTCGCTGGCACCGGAGGACCGCGGAGCCTGGTTCGCCTGCGGTGATCCCACAGGTGCGGGGCCCCGGCTGTACTTCCAGCGCGTCCCCGAGGGCAAGGTGGTCAAGAACCGGGTGCATCTCGACGTGCGGGTCGGCACCGGCCTCGTGGGTGAGGAGCGCCTGGCCGTGCTCGAGGCCGAGTGCGCCCGCCTGGTCGCGCTCGGCGCGGTACGCGGGAAGCTCCTGCTCGCCGACGAGGAGAACGAGTCCTGCCTCCTGATGCAGGACGTCGAGGGCAACGAGTTCTGCCTCGACTGAGCCCTGTGGTCGGTGACGCACGGCGGCTCCGCCACCTACCCCCGACCACCCTGCCCCGGCGGAGAGCCGCAGGCGGGCCCGGCTCCTGTTTGCCGTCCGCGCAGGCGGGGACCCGGCCGACCATGAGTACTACGCCACGCCGCCGCATGCGGCAGAACAGGGTCCTGAGGCTGCTGGACCGCCTGGAACGTGAGCCCAGGGCCGACGCGGTGATCGACGCGGTGCGCCAGCGGGTGAAGGCGCTGCCGCTCGGCGACGCGCGGGACTTCCTGCACGGGAGGTGGCTGGGGCACCCGGTGCATCCGCTGATGGTGCAGGTGCCGATCGGCAGCTGGATGTCGGCGGCCGTCCTGGACCTGTACCCCGGCCGCTCGCGCGAGGCGGGTCTGCTGATCGGCGTCGGCCTGTCCTCCGCCGCGCCCGCGGCCCTCGCGGGCTGGGTCGACTGGGCGGAGCTGCACCCGCAGCAGCAGCGGGTCGGACTGGTGCACGCCCTGGCCAACTCGACGGCCGTCGGTCTCTACGCCGCCTCGCTCACCTGCCGCGTCAGGGGACGCGGCGCGGCAGGCCGGGCCTACGGCTTCCTGGGGCTGACGGCGGTCGCACTCGGCGGCGTGCTGGGCGGCCACCTGGCCTACCGCCAGGCGTCCGGCGCGAACCACGCCGAAGAGGTCCCGCACGTCGTCACGCGGGGCTGGCACCGGATCGGAGCCGTGACGGAGTTCCCCGCCGACCGTCCGGTACGGCGCAGCGTGGACGACGTCCCGGTCCTGGTCGTCCGGGAATCCGGAGGGGCGGTCCACGCCCTGGCCGAGCGGTGCAGCCACCTCGCCGGACCGCTCTCCGAGGGCACGGTCAGCGACGGATGCGTCCAGTGCCCCTGGCACGGCAGCGTCTTCCGGCTCTCGGACGGCTTGAACGTCCGCGGCCCGGCCACCGCCCCCCAGCCGGCCTTCGAGTCCCGGATCACCGACGGCCACGTCGAGATCCGCCTCCGCCGACAGGAACAGGACGGGCAGGCGCCCGACGCGGGGGAAACTTCACCCGAGGGCTACACCGCCCCTTCTCAAGGCCAACCGTGAGGGGAGACGCGTGAGGCACATGCCGACCTTCTCCGCGCGGCTGCAGGAAGCCATAGACGAAGACAAGTGGACGCCTCCTGCCCGGTGAACGACAGACACCCCGCACCGGTTGCGTCCAGTGCGGGGCGCCTGTCGTGAGAGTCAGCCCTGGGCGGTGTAAGTGATGAAGTCGTTCCATGCGGTGGGGGAGAGGGTGAGTTCGGGGCTTCGCTGGTCCTTGGAGTCCCGGACGTGGATCGCCTGCGTGCCCTTCGCCACCTCGATGCAGGCGTCACCCTGCGAGCCGCTGTAGCTGCTCTTGAACCAAGCCAGTTCGGACGTGCTCATAGCGCTCCTCGCAATCGCTTCAGCAGGCCCAGGGAGTCTTCAGGGGTCAGGGCCTGCGAGCGCAGTTTCGCATACCGCTGCTGGAGGAGACTGATCTCTTTCGGGTCGGAGATCAGCCGCCCGTTCTGCTGCCCCTCCGAGTAGCCGAACCACCGATGCTCCGGCGTCTCGGCCAGCATGATCGGCCCGTCCAACCCCGCATGCGACGGCCTGCGCAACGGCATCACCTGAAACTCCACGTTCCAGTTTCGCTCGATCAACCCCAGCAAGTGATCGAAGAGTTCCCGCGTCACCTCCTGCCCGCCCGTCCACCGCTCCAGCACCGCCTGCTCCACGATGAAGCTGAACGCCGTCGGCGGCTTCCGCGTGACCGACAGCAGTTCTTGCCGAGCCAGTCGCGCCGCGATCCGCTGCTCCAGTTCCTCGGGGTCAGGCAGCGGCGGTACGTCCAGCGACACCGCCCGCGCGTACGCCTCGGTCTGCATCAGACCCGGAACGACCCGGCACTCGTACGTGTACAGGCTGACCGCGGTGACCTCCAACCGAGCCCACTGCCGGAACCAACTGGCCAGCCCCGCCTGCCGCGTCAGCGTCGGCGCGGCCCTCCGCAAGGCCCCCGTGTTGCCGAGCGCCTCCTCCCCGCGTTCCACGAACTCCCGGTCCGGCATCCTCCGGCCCTGTTCCACCGAGGCGACCGTGTGCTTCGAGAAGCGGACCAGAGCGCCGAACTCCTCGCGGCTCAGGCCCGCGTGCTCCCGCAGGGCCTGGACGACCGCCCCGAAAGTGCGCAAACTGTCCGACGCCCCCGGTTCCGCGCCCCCCGCCCCGGTGCCGCCGCCCGTGCTCTCGTAGGCCACCGCCGGCCACCTCCCGTGCCACCCGCCGTCGTACTGATCCGACCGTGACCATCGTGACGTACCGTGACGCGTACCGTCCACCGAATGTGCGCGTAAGCTGACTCGGCGTACGCGGTACGGCTCTGGCGAACTCGTCCTTTCCGGCACTACTGTGGGCATACGATACGACTAACTACTCGCATGGCCGTCAAGTGCTCGTCACCGTAGGTGTTCAGTCGTCGGCGTCCGAAAGCCATGCCACCCCGGCGGGGCAGCCGAAGGCCGCCGGTTCAGCCGCCTCCCCACAGACCGGCGAGCCATCGGGCCGTTGCGGGGGAGCCCGCCAGCAGGACCGGCGAGTCGAAGGAGAACGCCCTGCCGCCGGCGCCGAGGACCGACCGCCCCCGTTCGCGACACAGCGCCACTCCGGCCGCGACGTCCCACGGCTTGGGGGCGATGCACATGCAGGCGTCCAGCCAGCCCTCAGCCACGCCCACCAGGTCCAGCGCCATCGAGCCCTGCATGCGGACCCGGTAGGCCTCGTCCTGGACACGGTCGAGGACACGTCGCGCGCCGCCGCGCGCCGCGCCGGTGCCGGAGAGGCCCACGACCGCGCGGTTCATGTCCTCGGCCACCGGGCGTACGTTCTCCGGGCGGCCCGGCGTCGTCCACCGCCGGCCGAGGGCGGGCGCCTCCACCACGCCCACCAGCGGGACGCCGTCCTGCACGTAGGCGAGCGACACGGCGTACATCGGCGCGCCCCGGGCGAAGTTCATCGTCCCGTCGATCGGGTCGAGCACCCAGCAGCGCGCGGGCAGCGAGGCCCCGGGGGCCGACGACTCCTCGCCGACGACCGGGATGCGCGGGGTCCAGGCGGCCAGCACCCGCGTCACCCGGGACTCCACCTCGATGTCCGCAGCGGTGACTTCCTCGCCGGAGGCCTTGTACCGCGCGGTCGACCATGTGCGCCCTGCCGTCGCCGACCAGGCGGCCGCCTCGCCCACGGCCGCCTCGGCGATCGTCAGCAACTCCCGTGGGTCCGTCACGTCCGGCTCAGCGGTCGCTCCAGCAAGGTCTCCGCGTGGGCGCCGTGCTCGCCCATGACGTAGAAGCTGAGCCGGTCGAACACCCACTCCTTGGGGATGTCGGTCCGCTCCCGCGCGGCGCGGACCAGCTCCAGGGCGGTTTCCTCCTCGGTCCGGCCCAGTGTCACGTGCGGTGCGTAGGCCTCACCGGTGTACCGGTAGCCGTAGCGTTTGTAGCTGGCCCGCTCGGCGTCCGTGAAACGGGAGACGTCCTTGTCGGCGTCGAAGGACGCCCGGTCGAGATGCCGGTCCAGGGCGGCGAGCGCTGCGTCCTGCAGCGCCTCGAGCAGCGGCGGACGCTCCAGGGCGAGGAACAGCCAGCCTGTGGGCTGGTAGACCACGCCCGTGGCGGACAGGGACACCTCGCCGTGCAGACCGCTCCCGACCGCTGCCGTGCCGATCTGCTCCAGCACCTCCGCCGGATCAAGGGTGTCCTCGAACGGGCCCTGGAAGACTGTCACATGGGGGAGGTTGCCGTCCGGATGCAGCGGAGGCTGCAGACGCACGTCCCCACCGAGGTCTCGCTGCAGCCGGACGGCGGCACGCAGATGGTCCGCTCGCGGAAGCAGGGCAACACCGAGCCATCTCGTCACGGGTGAGCTCCAATCCTTGTGATCACATGACGTGCCGCATCGAGGCCTCGCCGCATGGCGGCCCTCGGCGACTCGCCGTTGAGCCAGCCGGCGATGACGCCCGCGTCGAACGCGTCGCCGCCGCCGGTTCTGTCCAACGGTTCCACCGGCACGGTGGGCTCATGGAACAGTTTCCCGGCGGCAGTGGCCCACACGGCGCCCTCCGCGCCCAGCGTCACTATCACATCGCCGGCCACCAGCTCCGCCGTGCGCCGCGCGGTCCCGAAGACGTCGGACGCTGCGTATGACACCGGCAGGCGGGCGGCCTCGTCGGCGTTCATGAAATGGAGTGACGCTCCCTGCGCGAGCGGGCCCATGTCTCTGCCGTTCCACTCCATGGAGACACTTCGCCCGGTCAGGTGAGCGAGTTCGACGATGCGTCCGAGTACGGGAGTGGGCTCCCCGATGACATGGACGTGATCCGCCGCGCGTACGTCCTCCTCGGTGATGGCGTTGAACGCGAGGCCGCGGTCCGCGCCCGCGAACGTCAGCATCCGCTTCCCGGAACCCGACGACAGGACGACGGCCATGCTTGTACGAGCCCCGGCCTGTACCTGAACCAGCGAGGTGTCGACACCGCTCGCGTCCAGCACCTCCCGGCACATCGCGCCCGCCGTGTCGTCGCCCACGGCGGACACCAGCCGGACGGAGCAGCCCTGCCGCACCAGCCCCACGGCGGTGTTCGATGCAGCACCGCCCGGCAGCACGGAGCACTCCCTGCCCCGCAGCTTCTCGTGCTCCGATGGAAACCGGTCGGCCTGGGCGATGACGTCGAAGTTCACACCGCCCACGACCAGCACGCGTTTCGGTGCGCTCACGGCCGGCCCCAGCGGTAACTCTCGAACAACACGTGACGTACGAGCCGTTCGCGGCTGGCAGGCAGAGTTTCCGGCGGGAACGAGGCGTGGGCCACCAGATCACGCACCAGACGCTCGAACATCTCGTCGTCGGACCCGCACTCGTGGAACGACCGCATCAGCTCCCGGCGCAGGTCCCCGGGATGCAGATCCAGCTCCTCCAGCCACGCCCGGTTCGCGATGAGCACATTGGCGGCCGCCGAACGCAGCCGTGCCTGGATCGGTGCCGGAAGCATGTCGGAGTTGAGAAGCTCGAAGTACGCGTCGTCCTCCCGCGCGTGCATGCGCAGGTTCTGGCCGCCCACCGCCAGCACGTCCCGGTTGAGGTGGAACAACTCCAGCCCGAGATGGTGCGGTACGTCGAGGACGCTGATCCCCATGCCGGCGAGGCCCGCCTCATCGGTCGCCAGCGCCGAGAGCAGGTTGTCGAACATGTCGCTGTGCCTGGGCACCGCGATCTGCGCACCGGCCGGATCCGCGAGGAACTCCTGGGCCGTCACTCCGCCCCACCGGCCACCACGGGCGGCGAGCAGGTAGAAATTGCGACCGCCCATCGAATAGCCGACCCGTCCGATGGGCACCACCTGGTCCTGGACTGCCTCTTCCTCCTCCAGCAAGCGAAGGGTGCGCTGCTCGTTGTAGACCGCCGCGTCGAGGAGCCGGGCCGCGACGTCCCGCACGAGATGATCGGACCAGGGGAGCTGCAACGACACCACACGGTGGTTCCGCCGCGCCAGCGCCTTCTCCAGGCCGCAGCCCAGCAGAACGGCCTTCACCACGATCAGTGTGGAGTCCGCGAGCCGGGTCGTGCCCGTACGGCCCCGGCGGTCGGAGAGTTCGTGCCGGACGGCCTCCTCAGCGAGCGATCTGCTCGTCTGCCCGTACCAGACGGCCAATTGGGTCAGTGCGTTGAGGCACGGCCTGACGTCCTCGGCGGAGATCTCCTCGGCCGACCCGTCCTGGGCGTGACTGCCGTAGTTGCCGTAGTTCTGGATCGTGCGCACGGCGAGCACCACCTTGGGCGGTACCAAATTCTTCGAGGCGAGCACGGTCAGCAGGGATTCGAGCGTCGGCTTCGAGCCGACCGCCTCTCGCATGGCGATGTCCAAAAGGATCGACTCCGCCGCTCTCCTCGCTGTGCCGAGGAAGACCTCGGGGTCCGATTCCGCGTACCTCAGAGCTTTTCTGTACAGCCGGAGCGGTTCCCCCTCGTTGACCGTCACTCCGTGTCCCGCATCCTCTTCGCCAAGGTCCGCGCAGAGCAAGCTAACGCACGGTCAAGGGCGGGTACAGCGTGTATCCGGTCATTGTGCCCACCTCCTGGCGAGGCGGAGACGGACGTCACCGATCGTCGCCGGGATCCCCGCCGCGCAGCGAGGACAGGACGAGGCGGCCATAGCGTGTGGTGAGGACAAGGGCCGTGGCGGCCAGCGCGGCGACGAGCGCGACGACGACGGGGACGGCTCCCTCGGCGCCCAGCACCTGGAGGATGCTCAGGGCAGCACCGACGGGCAGGCCGAGAATGGTCAGGACACCGAGTGCGCCCGCGATCTGCTGACTCTCCTGGGTCTGCACCAGCCGTGCGTAGTCCGCCGCTTCGGCGAGGATCTCGTCGAAGCGCTCCGCGAGGCGGTACTGGGCCTGGAAGCTCAGCAGCAGTTCGTTGGCCGGCCCGTGGGCGGTGAGATGCTGACGCCAGTAGGTGCTGCGGAACGCGGCGATGTGCCGTTCGAGGGCGGACACCCGGCGGGCGAGCTTCGGACCGTCGAAGACACCGGAAAGAGCGTCGGTCAGTTCGTCGATGTGATCGCGCTGGATGCTGCCGAGCAGCAAGGCGTCGAGGTACACGGTGCGGGCGTGCAACTGTGCGAAGGCGTAGAAGTCGCCTCCGCCCGGATCAGCACGGTGTCCGAGAAAAGCGGTGCCGTTGCGCAGCACGAGAGCGCTCCAGTCGGCGGATATGCGCAGCGCGTGTTCCGCGCGGTCCGGCCACTGCTCCAACGGGGTGGGGACGTCGGCCTCCGTGGAACTCGACGCGAGGTACCAGAGCCAGCGGTCGGCCGTCTCCGGGAGCCGGCCGACCTGCCTCAGCGCGGGGGTGTGCTGTGTGCCGGGCGTGAGGAACGCGACGGTGTACGGTCGGGCGATCGCGAACGGGGCAGCGGCACCACGCGGCTCGGCGACCCCGTCCAGCAGCACCCTGGGGGAGAGCGGACCGTCGAGCGGGTCGGGCGGGGCGGGGTTGCGGTGGCCGATGGCGCGCAGCGTCTCCAAGAGGGCGGGACCCTCGACATCGAAGTGCAGCACCGCCAGCCCGTGGTCGGGATAGCGGGCGGTGGCCGTGCGCAGTAACTCGATCCCCCTCAGGCACAGAGACTCGTGCTGCACGTCCATGAACCGGTGCCAGCGGCAGGGCTTTTCAGGTGTGCCGTAGAGGGCTCGGGCGGCTGCCGGGGTGTAGTACGTCTGCCGGGTGACGGCATCGGTGCGACGGCCGCCGAGTTCGAAGGGCAGGGGTCCCGTCGCCCAGTCGGTGATCGCGGCGAACCGGACCGGCAGGACGACGGCCAGCGTCTGTCGTACGCCGGTGACGACACTGAGATCCGTGTTCAACTGGGACGCCTCCGGTATGCAACGGATGGTCATGGGCCGTGCGGGCCCCAGGATACGGATCGCTCCGCGGCCTGAGCAGAACGGCCGAGGCTCCCGTCTGCGCGGCACACGGTGACCGGTGCATGATCGAGGCGCTGGGTCAACGGTGGGTTGCCTGTCAAGTGATCACTTACCACCGCCGGAGTGCTCACTGCCACCCCGCGTACGCTGAGTCGACGTACGCGGGGCGCTGCTGGTGAACGGCCCGAAAACCCCGCCACATTGGTCGCGCTCCGTAATGACTGACGGCTACTGCTGAAAAACAACGGTGATCAATGGAAAGCTGCGAAGGTGAATATTCGCGGGTCCGCTGGCATGTTGAGGTGTCGTGCCCGCTGCCCAAGGGGCACGACACCCCACCCGTCAGATGTCCCGGAAGATCTCGATCTGCGCCCCCACCGAGTTCAGCCGCTCCGCCAGGTCCTCGTAGCCGCGGTTGATGACGTACACGTTGCGCAGCACCGACGTGCCCTCGGCCGCCATCATCGCCAGCAGCACCACCACCGCCGGGCGCAGGGCGGGCGGGCACATCATCTCGGCGGCGCGCCAGCGGGTGGGGCCCTCGACCAGGACCCGGTGCGGGTCGAGGAGTTGGAGCCGGCCGCCGAGGCGGTTGAGGTCGGTGAGGTAGATGGCGCGGTTGTCGTAGACCCAGTCGTGGATCAGCGTCTTGCCCTGCGCCGATGCCGCGATCGCCGCGAAGAACGGGACGTTGTCGATGTTCAGGCCGGGGAACGGCATCGGGTGGATCTTGTCGATCGGCGCCTCCAGCTTGGAGGGCCGGACGGTCAGGTCGATCAGGCGCGTACGGCCGTTGTCGGCGAAGTACTCGGGTGTCCGGTCGTGGTCGAGGCCCATCTCCTCCAGGACCGCCAGCTCGATCTCCAGGAACTCGATCGGCACCCGGCGCACGGTCAGTTCGGACTCGGTGACGAGGGCCGCCGCGAGCAGGCTCATCGCCTCGACCGGGTCCTCGGAGGGCGAGTAGTCGACGTCCACGTCGATGTTCGGCACGCCGTGCACGGTGAGCGTGGTGGTGCCGACGCCGTCGACCCGTACGCCCAGGGCCTCCAGGAAGAAGCAGAGGTCCTGGACCATGTAGTTGGAGGACGCGTTGCGGATGACGGTCACGCCGTCGTGGCGGGCGGCGGCCAGCAGCGCGTTCTCGGTCACCGTGTCGCCGCGCTCGGTCAGCACGATCGGCCGGTCGGGGGAGATGGAGCGGTTCACCTGGGCGTGGTAGAGCCCCTCCGTCGCGGCGATCTCCAGGCCGAAGCGGCGCAGCGCGATCATGTGCGGCTCGATGGTGCGCGTACCGAGGTCGCAGCCGCCCGCGTAGGGGAGCTTGAAGCTGTCCAGGCGGTGCAGCAGCGGGCCGAGGAACATGATGATCGAGCGGGTCCGGATGGCGGCCTCGGCGTCGATCGTCGTGATGTCCAGCTCGGCCGGCGGCACGATCTCCAGGTCCACGCCGTCGTTGATCCAGCGGGTGCGGACGCCGATGGACCCGAGCACCTCCAGGAGGCGGTAGACCTCCTCGATGCGCGCGACCCGGCGCAGTACCGTGCGGCCCTTGTTGAGCAGGGTGGCGCACAGCAGCGCGACGCAGGCGTTCTTGCTGGTCTTGACGTCGATGGCACCGGAGAGCCGGCGCCCGCCCACGACCCGCAGATGCATCGGGCCCGCGTAGCCCAGTGAGACGATCTCACTGTCGAGGGCTTCACCGATACGGGCGATCATCTCAAGGCTGATGTTTTGGTTGCCCCGCTCGATGCGATTCACGGCGCTCTGGCTGGTGCCGAGCGCCTCGGCGAGCTGCGACTGGGTCCAGCCACGGTGCTGACGGGCGTCACGGATGAGCTTGCCGATGCGTACGAGGTAGTCGTCTGCCATAGCGGCAGGTTATCTCAGATATGAGATGGCGCATGTTCAGGGGGGCGTCGGCGCGCCCCTGAATCCCCGAATAGCCGCCGGAGCGCCCGGTCGGGTGACGGTCCCTCAGGACCCGCCGCGGCGGCGCCTGGTGGCGTCGCGGGTGCGGCGCCAGCCGAACGGGCCCGGCAGGTCCATCGACGTGGTGCGCCGTCCGGTGCTGCTGTGCGTGCGCCGCGGTCCGTGACCGCCACCCGTGGTGAGGGACCACGAGTGGCGGTTGATGTTCAGCCGCACCCCGGGAAGGATGCGGAAGCTTTTGCGGAAGGTGAGGCCCACGGAAGTCCCCCTCTGCTGTCGGTCGCCGGGTGTTCTCGGCCCGGAACGGGTACCCCGGAAGGGACCGGACATGACCATCCCGTGCCCATGTACTAGAGTTATCTCGACATCGAGATATCTGCCGAGGCGCACCGCGGCCGCCACTCGGACGGAGATTCCTGGTAAGGGCTACCTAACTTAGCCTCACCTTAGCGGATCGCCGGGACGTCGTGGCGGCAGGATGCGGTGGTACGCGCACATGAATGAAGGAGACTGTCGTGTCGGCGAACAGCTTCGACGCCCGCAGCACGCTGCAGGTGGGCGACGAGTCGTACGAGATCTTCCGGCTGGACAAGGTGGAAGGCTCGGCCCGCCTTCCGTACAGCCTCAAGATCCTTCTGGAGAACCTGCTCCGCACGGAGGACGGCGCGAACATCACCGCCGATCACATCCGTGCCCTGGGCGGCTGGGACTCGCAGGCCCAGCCCAGCCAGGAGATCCAGTTCACGCCGGCCCGCGTGATCATGCAGGACTTCACCGGTGTTCCCTGTGTCGTCGACCTCGCCACCATGCGTGAGGCCGTCAAGGAGCTCGGCGGCGACCCGGCGAAGATCAACCCGCTGGCCCCGGCCGAGCTGGTCATCGACCACTCCGTCATCGCCGACAAGTTCGGCACCAACGAGGCCTTCGCGCAGAACGTCGAGCTGGAGTACGGCCGCAACCGCGAGCGCTACCAGTTCCTGCGCTGGGGCCAGACCGCGTTCGACGAGTTCAAGGTCGTCCCCCCGGGCACCGGCATCGTCCACCAGGTCAACATCGAGCACCTGGCCCGCACCGTCATGGTCCGCGGCGGCCAGGCGTACCCCGACACCCTGGTCGGCACCGACTCGCACACCACCATGGTCAACGGTCTCGGCGTCCTCGGCTGGGGCGTCGGCGGCATCGAGGCCGAGGCCGCGATGCTCGGTCAGCCGGTCTCCATGCTCATCCCGCGCGTCGTCGGCTTCAAGCTGACCGGCGAGCTGAACGCCGGCACCACCGCCACCGACCTCGTGCTCACGATCACCGAGATGCTGCGCAAGCACGGCGTCGTCGGCAAGTTCGTCGAGTTCTACGGTGAGGGCGTCGCCGCCACCTCGCTGGCGAACCGCGCCACCATCGGCAACATGTCGCCGGAGTTCGGCTCCACCGCCGCGATCTTCCCGATCGACGACGAGACCCTGAAGTACCTGCGCCTGACCGGCCGCGACGCGCAGCAGGTCGCGCTCGTCGAGGCGTACGCCAAGGAGCAGGGCCTCTGGCTGGACCCGGCCGCCGAGCCCGACTTCTCCGAGAAGCTCGAGCTGGACCTCTCCACGGTCGTCCCGTCGATCGCCGGTCCGAAGCGCCCGCAGGACCGCATCGCCCTTGCGAACGCCGCCGAGCAGTTCAAGCAGGACGTGCGCAACTACGTCGACAGCGTCGACGAGGCCGGCAAGGAGTCCTTCCCGGCCTCCGACGCCCCGGCCGCCGCCAACGGCGTGCCGAGCAACCCGTGCCCGGTCACCGCCCCCGACGGCACGACCTACGAGCTGGACCACGGCGCCGTCACCGTCGCCGCGATCACCTCCTGCACCAACACCTCGAACCCGTACGTCATGGTCGCCGCCGCGCTGGTCGCGAAGAAGGCCGTGGAGAAGGGCCTGACCCGCAAGCCCTGGGTCAAGACCACCCTCGCCCCGGGTTCGAAGGTCGTCACCGACTACTTCGACAAGGCGGGCCTGACCCCGTACCTCGACAAGGTCGGCTTCAACCTCGTCGGTTACGGCTGCACCACCTGCATCGGCAACTCCGGCCCGCTGCCGGAGGAGGTCTCCAAGGCGGTCAACGACCACGACCTCGCCGTCACCTCGGTCCTCTCCGGCAACCGGAACTTCGAGGGCCGCATCAATCCCGACGTCAAGATGAACTACCTGGCCTCCCCGCCGCTGGTCGTCGCGTACGCCATCGCGGGTTCCATGAAGGTGGACATCGCCAAGGACGCGCTCGGTGTCGACCAGGACGGCAAGCCCGTCCACCTGGCGGACATCTGGCCGACCGAGGCCGAGGTCAACGACGTCGTGGCGAACGCCATCGGCGAGGACATGTTCAACAAGTCCTACCAGGACGTCTTCGCGGGCGACGCCCAGTGGCAGGCCCTGCCCATCCCCACCGGCGACACCTTCGAGTGGGACGGCGAGTCCACCTACGTCCGCAAGCCCCCGTACTTCGAGGGCATGGGCATGGAGCCGGCCCCGGTCGAGGACATCACCGGCGCCCGCGTGCTCGCCAAGCTGGGCGACTCGGTCACCACCGACCACATCTCCCCGGCCGGTGCCATCAAGGCCGACACCCCGGCCGGCACGTACCTCACGGAGCACGGCATCGAGCGCCGCGACTTCAACAGCTACGGCTCGCGCCGCGGCAACCACGAGGTCATGATCCGCGGTACGTTCGCCAACATCCGCCTCCGCAACCAGATCGCGCCGGGCACCGAGGGCGGCTACACCCGCGACTTCACCCAGGCCGACGGCCCGGTCTCGTTCATCTACGACGCCTCGCGCAACTACATCGAGCAGGGCATCCCCCTGGTCGTCCTGGCCGGCAAGGAGTACGGCTCCGGCTCGTCCCGCGACTGGGCGGCCAAGGGCACGGCGCTCCTCGGCGTCAAGTTCGTCATCGCCGAGTCGTACGAGCGCATCCACCGCTCGAACCTCATCGGCATGGGCGTCCTGCCGCTGCAGTACCCCGAGGGCCACACCGCCCAGTCCCTCGGCCTGACCGGCGAGGAGGCCTTCTCCGTCAGCGGCGTCACCGAGCTGAACGACGGCTCGACCCCGCGCACGGTCAAGGTCACCACCGACACGGGCGTCGAGTTCGACGCGGTCGTCCGCATCGACACCCCCGGTGAGGCCGACTACTACCGCAACGGCGGCATCCTGCAGTACGTGCTGCGCAGCCTGATCCGCAAGTAGGCGGCAGGGCAAGGCAGTCGAGGGCCGCATCCCCGGTGGACGGGGGTGCGGCCCTCGCCGTGTCCGGAAGCGGTTCCCCGTCGATCCGTGCGGGCGGTCGCGGGACGCGCGGCCCTCGCCCTGCGGGGAAGCGATGCGCGTCAGGCGTATACAGGGACCCCCCCGAGGCACTAGTTTCACCGGAGAGTGGGGTGGGAGCGCTCCCATACCAGGTGGACCGGAACCCGCCTCCGGGGCCGCTCCCGCCTCACGCGGTGGCTCGGGGCGGACCGGGTGGGTGTTCGGGACTCACCCGGTCCGCGAGCCGGGGCGGGGCTGGGGGGCAGGCCGACCCGGGTGGAGCGTGGCTTGTGGCGGACCAGTGGGACGCGACAACGTTGTCTAATGGTCTGTACATGACTCTACCCCGCCGACGGACAACGATGTCAAGCCAGGTGACCGGCCCATCCGCGCTCACGCGGTCCGCCGCCTGACCTGGCGGAGTGAAACGGGCGGTGCGCCTGAGGCCCTGTGCGCCCGCCTCCGTCCCGTACGCGGTCTTCCGTGGTACCGGTGGCGCACGCTACTGTCCCTGCGGCTTGTGCGACCTGTGGTGCGCGACCCGTCCGAAGGAGGAGGGGCCGCGTCATGCGTTTCCGTCCGTCATCCGTGCTCCTGGCCGTCGCCCTGGTGGCGGCCGGAGGAGCGACGCCAGCCCTGGCCGCGTCCGGCGCCCCGCCGGACCTCGTCCGCGACCCCACCGCCCACGTCGACCCGCTGATCGGCACCAGGAACGGCGGCAACGTCTTCCCCGGCGCCGTCGTGCCGTTCGGCATGCTCTCCTGGAGCCCCGAGAACACCCGGGGCGACGCCACCCGCACGGCCGCGCCCGGCGGCTACCAGTACGACGCCACCCGCATCCGGGGCTTCTCCCTCACCCACATGTCCGGCACCGGCTGCGCGGGCGGCAGCGGCGACATCCCCTTCTTCCCGTACGCGGGCGAGGTCACCTCCTCCCCGGCGAGCGACACCAAGGACGCGGTGTACGCCGCCGACTTCGCGCACGCCGACGAGACCGCCGAGCCCGGCCACTACAAGGTGGGCCTCGCGAGCGGTGTCACCGCCGACCTCACGGCGACCGAGCGGACCGGCGCGGGCCGCTTCACCTACCCCGAGGACAAACCGGCCTCGCTGCTGATCCGCACCGCCAACTCCGAGGTCGGCTCCACCGATTCGGACCTGCGCATCGACCCGGAGACCCGGACGGTCTCCGGCTCCGTCACCTCCGGGAACTTCTGCGGCTACCTCGATCCCGAGGGGCAGCGCAGCTACTACACCCTCCACTTCACCGCGCGCTTCGACCGGGACTTCAAGTCCACCGGCACCTGGCACGACGGCACGCTGAGCCCCGGCTCCACCGAGGCGAGCGGTGGCACCGGGGGATTCGGCCAGGGCGGCCGCCCCGTCGCGGGCAAGGGAGCCGGCGGCTACGTGGAGTTCGAACCCGGCGACGGCCCGGTGAACGTGAAGGTCGGCATCTCCTACGTCAGCGCGGCCGGGGCCGAGGCCAACCTGAGGGCGGAGAACCCGCCGTCCAGATCCTTCACCTCCGTGCGGAAGGCGGCCGGCCGGGCCTGGCGGGACCGCTTGGACGCCGTCCGGGTCGGCGGCGGCACGGACGCGGAGCGCACCACCTTCTACACCGCGCTCTACCACGCCCTGCTGCACCCGAACGTGATCAGTGACGCCGACCGCCGCTACCGGGGCAGCGACGGCGAGGTGCACCGCGTGGGCCGGGGCCACAAGGCCCAGTACGGCACGTTCTCCGGCTGGGACGTCTACCGCTCCCAGGTCCAGCTGGTGACCCTGCTGAGCCCGGACACCGGCTCCGACGTCGCGCAGTCGCTGTACGAGCTCGCCCGGCAGAACGGGGGAGTCTGGGACCGCTGGCTGCACGGCGCGAGCGGGACGCACGTCATGAACGGTGACCCGTCGGCACCGGCGCTGGCCGGCATCCGGGCCTTCGGCGGTACGGACTTCGACCTGCGCGGGGCGCTGGACTCCCTGGTGCGGGCGGCGACCGTACCGACGGAGCAGGACCTGTCACCGGCCGGGAAGCCGGTCCTCTCGGTGGGGCAGCGGCCCTCGCTCGACAAGTATCTGAAGCACCACTACATGCCGTCCGTGTCCAACGCCTGGGGCGGCGCGGCGGAGACGCTGGAGATGTCCGGCGCCGACTTCGCGCTCTCCCAGCTCGCCGACGCGGCCGGGCGGAAGAGGACGGCGGCCGCTTTCGCGGACCGCTCCCAGTGGTGGCAGAACAACTTCAACATCGCGGCCGACCCCGGCGGCGGCTACATCGCCAACCGCAAGGCGGACGGCAGCTGGGTCACCGGCTTCACCCCGTCCACCGGCAACGGCTTCGTCGAGGGCACGGCGGCCCAGTACACCTGGATGGTGCAGCACGACCCGGCCGGTCTCTTCGCGGCCATGGGCGGCCGGGACAAGGCGCTGGGCCGGCTGGACGCCTTCTTCCACGACGCCGACGGCGGCTGGGCGTTCACCGGCAGCGGCGGCGACAAGTCCGAGCTGGACAACGAACCGTCGACGAACGTGCCCTACCTCTACGACTACGCGGGCGCGCCCTACAAGACGCAGGAGACCGTACGGGCGGCGATGTCCGAGCTGTGGTCGACCGAGCCCGGCGGCATCCCCGGCAACGACGACCTGGGCGCCATGTCGTCCTGGTACGTGTTCTCGGCGCTCGGCATGTACCCCCAGGTGCCGTCGCGGGCCGAACTGACGCTGGCCTCACCGCTGTTCCCGAGGGCCGAGATCGACCGGCCGCACGGCCGGGACATCAGCATCCGCGCCACCGGGGCTGCCGCGGGATCGCCCTACGTGCAGTCGCTGAAGGTCGACGGCCGCTCCAGTGACCGCCCCTGGCTGCCCGCCTCGTTCGTACGGCACGGCGGCACGCTCGACTACACGCTCGGCGCCACCGCGAACCGCACCTGGGGCAGCGACCCGGCGGACGCGCCGCCGTCCTTCCGCACGGGTGAACAGCCCTACCAGATCGGTGTCGGCCCGACCACGGCGACGGTCGAGCCGGGAGCGGACACGAAGATCGACATCCGGGCCCTGTCGCTCGGCGGCGGCGCGGGCCCCGAGGTCCGCTTCCGGGTGCGGACGCCCGAGGGCGTGACCGCGAGCCCCGCCGAGGGCACCGTCACCGACGGCGCCCAGCGGATCACGCTGTCCGCCGCGGACTCGGCCGAGCAGGGCTTCTACGACGTCAAGGTCACCGTCACCTCGGACGGCACCTCGTACGAGCAGCCGGTGGCGCTGACCGTGGCGGCGGAGGGCTCCCTGCTCGCCGCCTACAACAACACCGGCGTCTCGGACGACGCCGGCGACCACGACGAGGCCGACTACGACGGCGGCGGCTGGAGCTACTCCCGCCAGGCGCTCGCCGCCGCGGGTCTCACCCCGGGCGGCAGGGGCACGCTGGAAGGCGGACTGGCGTACACCTGGCCGAACTCGCCCTCGGGCCGCCCCGACAACGCCTCGGCGGCCGGACAGACCGTCGAACTCCCGGCGGACACCACCCGGCTGTCGTTCCTCGGCAGCGCGGTCAACGGCAATCAGCAGACCAGGGCGACCATCACCTACGGCGACGGCAGCACCGCCACGGTCGACCTCTCCTTCACCGACTGGACCGTCGGCGGCGGAGGCGGCACCGTCCAGTACGGCAACGAGGTCGTGGCCAGGACGGCCTACCGCAATGTGGCGGGCGCCGACAAGGACCCGGTGGCCACCTACGTCTTCGCGACGAAACCCTACGAGGCCCCGGCCGGGAAGACGGTCCGCAGCGTGAAGCTGCCGGACAACGCGGATCTGCACGTGTTCACCGTCGCGGCCGGCTGAGCGGGAGACGCCGGTACGACGGCGGGGCGGGCGCGGAGTCCACACTCCGCGCCCGCCCCTCTTGCCTGAAGGGGTGCGTCAGCCCAGCAGTTCCACCTCCGCGAGGGCCGCCTCACCGTCGAGGACCAGCCGGTAGTGCGTGTAGGAGCGGGCGTGGCCGACGGAGAAGGCCCGGGTCTGCTTGTCCCAGGCGAAGGACTCGCCGGAGCGCTTGTCGAGCGTCTTCCACCGGGTGCCGTCCGAGGAGCCCTGCAGCGTCCAGCCCGTGGGGGCCTCGGCCTTGTCGGAGGACGTCAGCGTGTACTGGACCGCCTTGGTGGCCTTCGCCACCGGCAGGTCGACGGAGGTCACCGTGGCGTCGGTCGCCGAGGTGTTGTCGAAGAGCGCGCCGTCACCCGTGAGGGCGTCCGACCGGGGCGAGGGCACCTTGTCGTCCTCGGTGATCGACACCGGAGCCGCGTTCCTGCCCGTGCCCCACGAGGACGGCCTCGGGCCCATGTCGAAGTCCAGGACACCGCCCTTCGCGATCAGCGAGTGCGGCAGTGACGTCTTCTTCCACTTCTTGCCGTTGACCCGCAGACCCTGCACGTAGATGTTCTTCGCGCTGTTCTTCGGCGCCTTCACGACCAGGTCCCGGCCGTTCTCCAGGTGGACCGTGGCCTTGGTGAACAGCGGGGAGCCGATCGCGTACTCGCCGCTGCCCATGACCAGCGGGTAGAAGCCGAGCGAGGAGAACAGGTACCAGGCCGACTGCTCGCCGTTGTCCTCGTCGCCGTGGTAGCCCTGGCCGATCTCGCTGCCCGTGTAGAGGCGGGAGAGCACCTCGCGGACGTTCTTCTGCGTCTTCCAGGGCTGTCCGGCCGCGTCGTACATGTAGTTCACGTGGTGCGCGACCTGGTTGGAGTGCCCGTACATGCCCATCCGGACGTCACGGGCCTCCGTCATCTCGTGGATGACACCGCCGTACGAGCCGACGAACTCGGAGCCCGCCGTCTCGGGGGTGGCGAAGTACGTGTCCAGCTTCTCGGCGAGACCGGAGCGGCCGCCGTAGAGGTTGGCCAGGCCCCGGCTGTCCTGCGGGGCGGTGAAGGCGTAGCCCCAGCCGTTGGTCTCCGTGTAGTCGTAGCCCCACACGCGCGGGTCGTACTTAGACGACTCGACCCGCCAGTCACCCTTGGCGTTTCGGCCCTGGAAGAAGCCGGCCTTGGAGTCGAAGAGGTTGACGTAGTCCTGGGCGCGGTTGAGGAAGTACGCGGACTCCTCCTTGTAGTGCTTCTTCCCGGTCTTCTTGTAGAGGGCCTGGCCCATCTTCGCGATGCCGTAGTCGTTGAGGTAGCCCTCCAGCGCCCACGACAGGCCCTCGTGGGTGTCGGTGCTCGTGTAGCCGAGGAACGGCGAGGTCGACATGCCCTTGCGGCCCACACCGGAGGACGGCGGGACGACCGTGGCGTTCTTCAGGGCCGCGTCGTACGCCGACTCCGCGTCGAAGTCGACGCCCTTCACGTACGCGTCGGCGAACGCCACGTCCGAGGAGGTGCCGGTCATCAGGTCCGCGTACCCGGGCGAGGACCAGCGCGAGGTCCAGCCGCCGTCCTTGTACTGCTGGACGAAGCCGTCGACCATCTCGCCCGCCTGGCCGGGGGTCAGGAAGGAGTAGGCCGGCCAGGTCGTCCGGTAGGTGTCCCAGAAACCGTTGTTGACGTAGACCTTGCCGTCGACGATCTTCGCGCCGGTGTGCGTCGGCGAGTCGGGGTTCGGCATCTTCGAGAACGGCGAGGCGTACTGGTACTTCGACCCGACCTTCTCGAAGCCGGAGTTCGGGTACAGGTACAGCCGGTACATGCTGGAGTACAGCGTCGTCAGCTGGTCCTGGGTCGCGCCCTCGACCTCGACCTTGCCGAGGAGTCCGTCCCACTGGTGCTGGGCGCGCGTCTTGACGGTGCTGAACGACGTGCCGTCCGGGATCTCCTGGCGCAGGTTGTCCTTCGCCTGGTCGACGCTGATCAGCGAGGTCGCCAGCCGCAGTGTGACACTGTGGTCGGCGCCCGGCTTGAACTTCAGGTACCCCTTGACGCCGGAGGAGCCGCCGTCGGTCACCGGCGCGTCGAAGGTGCCGTACACGAACAGCCGGGTGGCGCCCGTGGACAGTCCGGACTTCACGTCCGAGTACCCGGTGAACGTGCCGGTCTCCTTGTCGAGGGTGAGTCCGGCCTGGTCGGTGACGTTGTCGAAGAGCACGCTCGCGTCGTCACCCGGGTAGGTGAAGCGCAGCGCCGCCGCGTGGTCCGTCGGCGCCATCTCCGCCTTGAGACCGTTCTCGAAGGTCACCCCGTAGTAGTAGGGGCGCGCGGTCTCGTTCTCGTGCCTGAAGGGGAGCGCGCGTGCGGTGCGGCCGGTGTCCGGGGTGCCGGAAGCGGCCGACGGCATCACCTGGAAGGTCTGCCGGTCGCCCATCCACGGGCTCGGCTCGTGGCTGGCGCTGAACGCCTGGATCGTCGGCAGGTTGTCCGCGTTGTTCGAGCGGGCGTAGTCGTACAGCCAGCTCAGCGAGCCCGCGTTGGTGACCGGCGTCCAGAAGTTGAAGCCGTGCGGTACGGCCGTCGCCGGGAAGTTGTTGCCCCGGGAGAAGCCGCCGCTGGAGTTGGTGCCCCGGACGGTCGACGCGTAGTCGGAGAGGTGCGCCTTCGGCTTCGCCGGGGCGGCCGTCCGCAGTGCCACGTCGTCCAGCCAGCCCCGGAACTTCGCCGGGCCCTTCGGGGAGTCGTACGCGACCAGGATCCGGTCGACCGTCCTGCCGGCCGCGACGGACCCGATGGCCGAGGTGACGTTGTTCCACTGGTTGACGTAGAGGATCTTCGCCGCGCCCTGGCCCTGCGGGGTCAGCGCGAACCCGTGCTGGTCGGTCGCCTTCAGATCGCTCAGATAGGTGCCGTCGGTGAAGGCCAGGTCGACCGAGACGTTCGTGGCGTCGTAGTCGCGGTCCCCGTCCGCCATCGACGGGAAGATCCGGTACGACAGCTCGGTGGTGCGGCTCACCGCGACGTCGACGTCGAAGACCTTGTTGTACGAGTACGCCCGGCCGTCCGCCTTGTGCGTGCCCGCGTACCGCAGCGCCTTCTTGCCGGTGAAGCCCGCGCCCGCCTTGGCGGTGGGGGAGCCGCTCGGGCCGCGGTCGACCAGCGACAGCATGTCCTGGGGCGTCGGGTCTGTCTCGTCGCCCGTGGAGAACTGCACGTCGGCGAGTTGCAGCGCGTCCGAGGCGCCGTTGTTCCTCGTGACGTCCAGCCGGAAGTGCTGGTACTCGGCGGGCGCGCCGAGGTCGTAGGACTTGGTCTGGAACCGCTCGCCGAAGCTCTCGCCGGAGCGGGTGTCGAGCGTCTTCCAGTCCTTGCCGTCCGCCGACCCCTGCAGGGTCCAGTCCTTCGGGTCGCGCTCGTCGTGGTCGTTGGCCGACGTCAGCGCGTACCGGGACAGCTTCACGGGGGAGTCCAGGTCGAACTCCACCCAGCCGGCCGGGGCGAAGGTGAGCCACTTGGTGCTCGACTCGACGTCGACGAGGTTCTCCTTCACCTCGCCTCCGCCGGAGTTCTCGCCGCTGGCCCGCAGGTCCGTGACGTGCTGGGTGACATTGCCCGGGATGCCGCTGCTGTAGCCGCCGTCGACGCCCGAGGCGCGCTTCTTCCCGTCGGCTCCCGTGTCGACCGTGTTCAGCCAGTCCGGTGCCGGATCGTCCGCCTCGAACGAGGAGGCGAACTCCTTGTCGGCGGCCGCCGCTTGGGCGGGCAGGGCGACCGCCGTGCCCTGCGAGGCCGCCACCAGAGCGAGGGCGGCCACCCCCAGCGCTGTTGTAGTACCCCGTCTGTGCCGAGCTCTTGGCTCCATGCGCGAGCACCCTCCCTGGCGCTTGGACAACGTTGTCAATTCTGCTGCGCAAGGACCAGTAGGGAGGCAAGTTGTTCCGGTGTCAAGGGTGTTGTCCGGGGCGCCCGGGGCGAATCATGCCAAGAGGGTTACCTATTGCCCCGATTGCGGGAGGTCCGTGCCGTGTCGATCTTCGTCCGGGGAAGGTGCACGTGCCCGGTATTTCCGGGAGGTCTCAACTCGGAAAAGACCCTGGGCAAAACGTGCTTTCGATCTTGCTCCGTCGGCGGGAAGTGGACTATACCTGTCGGCGTCCGCCCAGTCGTTCGACTGCTGTGGGCAGGCATGACCCGGGGGGTGGGAAAACGGTGGACCGTGCCGCGCGCACAGGCCGCCGCACATTCCGGCCGATTCCGGTATCACGCACGACCCAGCTCTATGTATGTCCCCTCGGGGAGGCACCGGGCACTCGGTCCGGACGCTTTCTCCGGCGGGGGTCCGGGGGTCACCTCCCGGGTAATGCAGTACCGACCGCGGTGCCGGGGAGGATCCGGTTCACCGCCTGAGTCCTGGAGAAGGCGAGGACTTGAGCATGGGATCCACTTCCGCCGAGAACAGCGGTACCAATGGTGTAGGCCGCCGCGACCTGATCAAGCGGTCAGCGGCGCTCGGCCTGATCTCCGTACCGACGATGAGTTTCCTGTCCGCGTGTGCGAGCAGCGACAGCGGTTCGGAGGACAAGGCCGAGTCCGGCAAGAAGACGAAGAAGAACCCGCTCGGAGTCAACGAGACCGCCCCGCTCGCCGTGGTCATCTTCGACGGCGGCTTCGGCACCAAGTACGCGACCGACGCCAACGCCCAGTACAAGAAGGCGTTCCCCAAGGCCAAGATCGACTTCCACAAGACCCAGAAGATCCAGTCCGAGCTGCAGCCCAAGTTCAACGGCGGCACCCCTCCGGACCTGATCGACAACTCCGGTGCCCAGCAGATGGACATGGGCGTCCTGGTCGGGAAGAAGCAGCTCACCGACCTCACGCCGCTCCTCGACGCGCCCTCCGTCGACGACCCGTCGAAGAAGGTCCGCGACACCCTGCGCCCCGGCATCGTCGAGATGGGCCAGTTCGACGGCGACCCGGTGTGGATCATGTACTACGCGTACACGGTCTACGGCGTCTGGTACTCGCAGACCGCGCTCGACAAGCTCGACGCCACGTATCCCGAGGACTGGGACGCGATGCTCGCGCTCTGCGCGAAGGCGAAGAAGAAGGGCATCGCCGGCTGGACGTACGCGGGCAAGTACCCGTACTACCTGCCGTTCTCGCTCTACCCCTTCATCGCCAAGATCGGCGGGCGCGAGGTCCTCGACGCCATCGACAACCTCGAGCCGAACGCGTGGAAGCACCCGGCCGTCAAGGCCGCCTTCGAGGCGTACTACGAGCTCTACAAGAAGGGCTACATCCTCAAGGGCACCCCCGGCATCGACCACATCCAGTCGCAGACGGCCTGGGCCAAGGGCAAGGCCCTGTTCATCCCGAACGGCTCCTGGGTGGAGAACGAGTCGGCCAAGGTCATCCCCTCCGACTTCAACCTGGCCGTCGGCGCGCCGTCGAGCCTCGACTCTTCCGACAAGATGCCGTTCGGCACCATCTGGGCGTCCGGCGGCGAGCCGTTCATCGTCCCGGCCAAGGCGAAGAACGTCGAGGGCGGCATGGAGCAGCTGCGCATCATGCTCAGCGAGGCCTCGTCGAAGAACTTCACCAGCCAGGTCAAGTCGCTGAGCGCGTTCAACGGCGGCACCGACGGCATCGAGCTGACCCCGGGCCTCAAGTCCGGTGTCGCGGCGCTGGACAAGGCCGGCGACAACGTCGTGAACCCGCGGCTGCAGGACTGGTACGTGAAGCTTCAGAAGGAGCAGATCGGTGTCTCCGGTCTGGGCGAGATGATGGCCGGGCGACTGACGCCCGCCGAGGCCATCAAGAAGATCCAGGGCTATGCGGACGCCGCGGCCAAGGACGGGTCCATCAAGCACTACAAGCACCAGTAGCGGCACGTGCGTAGGCGTCACCAGCGGCGGCGGCCGCGAAACGATCGGGGTCGGTAACCATGCAACACGGCAAGTACCGGTTCATCGCGGGGTTCTTGGTCGTCCCCCTCGCCCTGTACGGAATCTTCGTCGTATGGCCGTTCATCCAGGCGATCTACTATTCATTCACCGACTGGACCGGTCTGAGCCCCGACTTCAAGATGGTCGGATTCGACAACTACACCAGAATGCTCGACGACGACATCTTCTGGAAATCGTTGCAGCACAGCCTGGTGTTCGCGTTGCTGTTGCCGCTGGTGACGCTGGGTCTCGCACTGTTCTTCGCCTTCATGCTGAATGTCGGTGGGCGGCGCCGGAAGGGCGCCGCCATCACTGGAGTGCGCGGCTCGGGTTTCTACAAGATCGCGTATTTCTTCCCGCAGGTGCTTTCGATCGCCATCGTCGCCCTGCTCTTCCAGTTCGCGTACAACCCGAACGACGGCGTCATCAACGGAACACTGGAAGCGGTCGGGCTCGGGGATTTCCAGCCGAACTGGCTGGGTGACCCGAACCTGGCCCTCTGGTGCGTGATGGCGGTGCTTCTGTGGAGCACGGTCGGATTCTTCGTCGTGCTGTTCTCGGCCGGAATGGCGTCCATTCCGAAGGACTTCTACGAGGCCGCTCTGCTGGACGGGGCGAGCCGGTTCGCCACGTTCTTCAGGATCACTCTGCCGCTGCTCTGGGACACCGTGCAGTCGGGCTGGGTCTACATGGGCATCCTCGCCCTGGGCGCCGAGGCCTTCGCCGCCGTCCAGATCATGACCGTGGGTCCCGGCGGCCCGGACTACTCGACCACGGTTCTTCCGCTGTACGTGTACCAGTCGGCGTTCCGCGACGCGAACGCCGCCTACGCGACGACCATCGGTGTCGCCCTCCTCGTCGTGACGCTGCTGTTCGCGGCGGTCGTGATGCGGCTGGGCCGGCGCGAGCGGCTGGAGTTCTGATGCGGTGCCCCTCGGGCGGACACCGCCCCCCACTGCCCCCGCGCGGCGGGCCGGAGCCCCGGCCGCGGCACGGTTCCGTCCAGGCGCCCGGCGCTGTCTCGCGAGGTGAACGAGAGTGAAGACCACCGACACCCCTCCGGCCCCGGACCCGGTTCTCGACCGGCCCCGGGTGACGAAGACGCGGGAGGCGCCCCGGAAGGTGAAGAGCCGCGAGGGCGGTGTCCTCAACGTCTTCTCGCACGGCGTCCTCGTCCTGTGGGCGATCATGGTCGTCATGCCGCTGCTCTGGGCGGTGATGACCTCCTTCAAGGACGACGACTCCATCTTCAGCTCGCCCTGGTCGCTGCCGGACAAGCTGCACTTCGAGAACTGGTCGCGGGCCTGGTCGCAGGCGCACATGAGCGACTACTTCGGCAACACGCTGATCGTGGTGGGCTTCTCGCTGGCCGGCACCCTGGTGCTCGGCTCGATGGCGGCGTACGTCCTGGCGCGCTTCGAGTTCCCGGGCAACCGCCTGATCTACTACCTGTTCGTGGGCGGGATGAGCTTCCCGGTCATGCTGGCCCTGGTGCCGTTGTTCTACGTCCTGAACAACATGCAGCTTCTGAACACGCTGCCGGGTCTGATCCTCGTCTACATCGCGTACTCGTTGCCGTTCACCGTCTTCTTCCTGACGTCGTTCTTCAGGACGCTTCCGACCTCGATCGCCGAGGCGGCGTTCGTCGACGGCGCCTCGCACACCAGGACGTTCTTCCAGATCATGCTGCCGATGGCCAAGCCCGGCCTGATCAGCGTGGGCATCTTCAACTTCCTGGGGCAGTGGAACCAGTACATGCTCCCGACGGTGCTGAACACCGACCCCGACAAGAAGGTGCTCTCCCAGGGTCTGGTGGAGCTGGCGACCAGCCAGGGGTACAAGGGCGACTGGTCCGGCCTGTTCGCGGGCCTGGTGATGGCGATGCTGCCCGTGCTCGCCGCGTACGTCGTCTTCCAGCGCCAGGTGGTCCAGGGGCTGACGGCGGGTGCCCTGAAGTAGCCCACGGTCCCGACCACGCACGCCACCCCCGGCCGGGGGTGGCGTCCGTGTGTCCGGAGCGTGACGGTGTCGGAACAGAGTTCGGTTGGACCCTATTTCCCTCAAGGACTTGACGGGGCTGACCCGTTCAGCGGAGCTTGGAGTTCAACACTTGTAAATGGTCCGGGTTCCACTGCTGTGACCCGGGTCACGGGCGGCATCGTGGCCGCCCGGCCGAGGGCAGGAGTGGATGAGTCGATGGAGACTCCGGGGTCGCAGTCGTCGCTGCACCGGGCCAATCTGGAGCGCGTCGTACGAGCGGTGCGCCTCGCCGGATCGCTCACGCAGGCGGAGATCGCGAGGGCGACGGGCCTGTCGGCCGCGACCGTTTCCAATATCGTACGGGAGCTGAAGGACGGGGGAACGGTCGAGGTCACGCCCACGTCGGCGGGCGGCCGCCGGGCCCGCAGCGTCTCGCTCAGCGGTGACGCCGGCATCGTCATCGGCGTCGATTTCGGGCACGCGCACCTGCGCGTCGCCGTGGGCAACCTCGCCCACCAGGTGCTCGCCGAGGAGTCCGAGCCGCTGGACGTCGACGCGTCCGCCGCGCAGGGCTTCGACCGTGCCGAGGAGCTGGTCAGCCGTCTGATCGAGGCGACCGGGGTGGACCGGTCCAAGGTCGCCGGCGTCGGCCTCGGCGTGCCCGGCCCCATCGACGTCGAGTCGGGCACCCTCGGCTCCACCGCGATCCTGCCGGGCTGGACCGGCACGAAGCCCGCCGAGGAGCTGCGGGGGCGGCTCGGCGTGCCCGTGCACGTGGACAACGACGCCAACCTGGGAGCGCTCGGAGAGCTGGTCTGGGGCAGTGGCCGCGGGGTCAGGGACCTGGCGTACATCAAGGTCGCGAGCGGTGTCGGGGCCGGTCTGGTGATCAGCGGGAAGATCTACCGCGGGCCTGGCGGCACGGCGGGAGAAATAGGGCATATTACTCTGGATGAATCCGGCCCCGTCTGCCGCTGCGGAAACCGGGGCTGCCTGGAGACCTTCACGGCGGCGCGCTATGTGCTCCCGCTGCTCCAGCCCAGTCACGGCACGGATCTGACCATGGAGGGCGTCGTCAGGCTGGCGCGGGACGGGGATCCGGGCTGCCGTCGGGTGATCGCCGACGTAGGCCGCCACATCGGCAGTGGAGTCGCCAATCTCTGCAACCTGCTGAACCCGAGCCGGGTGGTGCTCGGCGGGGATCTCGCCGAGGCCGGGGAGCTCGTTCTCGGGCCCATAAGGGAGTCGGTCGGCCGGTACGCGATCCCCAGTGCCGCGCGTCAGCTCTCGGTGTTGCCAGGGGCCCTCGGAGGCCGCGCCGAGGTACTCGGAGCACTCGCTCTCGCCCTCAGTGAAATGGGTGATTCAACCCTTTTGGACGGGTCGCTCACCGCCGCTGCCCCTGCCTTCACTTAGAGAACGGATGGCACCGTTGCCATCTCGTTAAGGATTTACTTCTTGACGTCGCACGCGCGGCCGAGTTGACTTCCAGCCACCTCGGCCGCAACGTCGCGGCCTCGTCAGGGAGGTTTCTGAAGTGAACACGCGTATGCGTCGCGCCGCCGTTGCTATTGCTGCCGGTGCCATGGCCGTCTCGCTGGCCGCCTGTGGAAGTGCCAAGGAGTCGGGCGACAAGGCCGACACCTCGAGCAAGAAGAAGGGCGACGCGATCAAGGTCGGTCTGCTCCTGCCGGAGAACCAGACCGCGCGCTACGAGAAGCTCGACAAGCCCCTGATCGAGAAGAAGATCAAGGAGCTGACGAACAACAAGGGCGAGGTCGTCTACGCCAACGCCAAGCAGGACGCCAGCACCCAGAACCAGCAGGTCGACACGATGGTGACCAACAAGGTCGACGTGCTGATCGTGGACGCGGTGGACGCCAAGGCCATCGCAGGTTCGGTGAAGAAGGCCAAGGACGCCGGCATCCCGGTCGTGGCCTACGACCGTCTGGCCGAGGGCCCGATCGACGGCTACACCTCGTTCGACAACGAGTCCGTCGGCAAGGCCCAGGGCGAGGCGCTGCTGAAGGCGCTGGGCAGCAAGGCCAAGGACGGCAAGATCGTCATGATGAACGGCGCGGTCACCGACCCGAACGCCGCCATGTTCAAGAAGGGCGCCCACTCCGTCCTCGACGGCAAGGTGAACGTCGGCAAGGAGTACGACACCAAGGAGTGGAAGCCGGAGAACGCCAACGCCAACATGGAGGCCGCCCTCTCCGCCCTGGGCAAGAAGAACGTCATCGGCGTCTACTCCGCCAACGACGGCATGGCGGGCGGCATCATCACCGCCCTCAAGGGCGCCGGCATCACCGTCCCGGTCACGGGTCAGGACGCCGAGCTCGCGGGTGTGCAGCGCATCATCACCGGTGAGCAGTACATGAGCGTCTACAAGTCCGTCCCGCAGGAGGCCTCGGTCGTCGCGGAGATGGCGGTCGCGCTCGCCAAGGGCGAGAAGCTCGACTCCATCGCCAAGGACAAGGTCGACAGCGCCACCGAGAAGGGTGTCCCCTCGGTGATCGTCCCGGTCGTCTCGCTGACCAAGGACAACATCAACGACACCGTCATCAAGGACGGCATCTACACGATCGACGAGATCTGCACGGCCAAGTACAAGAAGGCCTGCGACAAGATCGGTCTGAAGTAACCAGCGCCCGGTCCCACTCCAAGCAGGGCGGTCCGCCTCCGGACCGCCCCGCGGGGCCGGCGCACTGAGAACTCGTCCGGCGCACCGCCGTCATCAGCCCCGCAAGCTAGGGCGGGGCGCCGGACGGTAACTCTCCCCCCTCCCATACTTTGCACAACCTCCCGCCGGGTCAGGCGGCGAAGGAGATGGTTCACGTGTCCGCTACGCCCGTGCTGGCGTTGCGCGGGGTCTCCAAGCGGTTCGGTGCCGTCCAGGCGCTCACCGACGTAGAGCTTGAGGTCCACGCCGGTGAAGTGGTCGCCCTGGTGGGCGACAACGGCGCCGGAAAGTCCACGCTGGTCAAGACGATCGCCGGCGTGCACCCCATCGATGAGGGCGCCATCGAGTGGGACGGCAGGTCCGTCCAGATCAACCGGCCGCACGACGCCCAGAACCTGGGCATCGCGACCGTGTACCAGGACCTCGCGCTGTGCGACAACATCGACGTCGTCGGCAACCTCTACCTGGGCCGGGAGATCCGCAGGCGCGGCGTCCTGGACGAGGTGGAGATGGAGCGCCGCTCCCGCGAGCTGCTGGACACGCTGTCGATCCGCATCCCGAGCGTCCGCATCCCGATCGCCTCCCTCTCCGGCGGTCAGCGCCAGGTGGTGGCCATCGCCCGTTCCATGCTCGGCGAGCCCAAGCTGGTCATCCTCGACGAGCCCACCGCGGCGCTCGGCGTCGAGCAGACGGCCCAGGTCCTCGACCTGGTCGAGCGGCTGCGCGAGCGCGGCCACGCCGTCATTCTCATCAGCCACAACATGGCCGACGTGAAGGCCGTGGCCGACAAGGTCGCCGTCCTGCGCCTCGGCCGCAACAACGGTGTCTTCGAGGTCAAGTCGACCTCGCAGGAAGAGATCATCTCCGCCATCACCGGTGCCACGGACAACGCCGTGACCCGTCGTGCGGCGCGCACCAATGGGGAGATCAAGAAGTGAGTATCAAGAAGATTTCCACCCCCACCGAGGACCACGCCGTGGAGAACCCCGAGGCGGCCGCCGCGGCGGTCCCCGTGGTCGACCCCCGCCTGCTCGTACGCGAGCAGGGCTTCGCCGGCTACCTCGGCGAGTTCAAGCGGAAGCTGAAGGCCGGCGACGTCGGCTCCCTGCCCGTCGTGATCGGCCTGCTGGTCATCTGGGCCATCTTCACCAGCCTGAACTCGAACTTCCTCACCGCCGGCAACTTCTCCGACATGTCCGTCGCCATGGTCGGCACGGGCATGATCGCCGTCGGTATCGTCTTCGTCCTGCTGCTCGGCGAGATCGACCTGTCGGTCGGCTCGGTCAGCGGTGTCGCGGGCGCGGCCTTCGCCGTCATGAACGTCACGCACGGGATGAACGAGGTGCTGGCCCTGGTGCTGGCGATCCTCACCGGCACGGTGGCGGGCGCCATCCACGGCTTCATCTTCGCCCGCATCGGCGTGCCGGCCTTCGCCGTGACGCTGGCCGGACTGCTGTTCTGGCAGGGCTTCATGCTGCAGATCCTGGGCAGCAACGGCACCATCAACCTGGACTCCGAGGGTCTGGTCGCCAAGCTGACCAGCTACTACTTCTCGGACGTGGTCGCCGCCTACGGCCTGGCCGTCGTCGCGGTCGTGGGGTACTTCCTCGCCGCCTTCTTCGACAACCGCCGCCGTGAAGCCGCCGGTGTGCCGTCCCGGCCGCTGAACGAGATCATCGTCCGGACCGTACTGCTCGCGATCCTGGCCTTCGCCGTCGCGATCGTCTTCAACCAGTACAAGGGCCTGCCGCTGGCCGTGGTGATCTTCCTCGCGTTCCTGGTGCTCACGGACTTCGTCCTGCGCCGCACCGCGTACGGCCGCAAGGTCTTCGCGCTCGGCGGCAGCGTCGAGGCGTCCCGCCGTGCCGGTATCAACGTGGAGATGGTCCGCATCTCGGTCTTCGCCATCGCGGGCACCTTCGCCGCGATCGGCGGTCTGTTCGTCGCCTCGAAGATCGCCTCTGCCAACCAGGGCGCGGGCACCGGTGAGTTCCTGATGAACGTCATCGCGGCCGCCGTGATCGGTGGTACCTCGCTCTTCGGCGGGCGCGGACGCACCTGGGACGCGCTGCTCGGTGTGATGGTGATCATCTCGATCACCTACGGCCTGGCGCTGGAGGGCATCGCCTCCCCGGTCCAGTACATGATCACCGGTGGAGTGCTCCTGGCCACGGTCGTCATCGACGCGGTCACCCGCAAGACCCAGAAGTCGGCCGGCCGCGCCTGACGGCCCGGTCAGCCCCTGGACGAAGTGCCCGGTACCCATGGCGGTACCGGGCACTTCCCCGTCCCCGCGGCGGGTTCCACCGGCACCGTCCGGGGAACCCGCCGCACGACGGTGTACGGCCATACGCGTGATGTACGACGCGGAGCCCCGGCATCGCCGGTGATGACGGAAGATTAGACTCGACTGGCCCGGCAACGCTCGAACAGCTCTACTGCAAGGAGGCACGGGTGCCGCTGCTGACCCGCATCAGGGGACCGCGCGATCTGGATCGGCTCAGCCTTGAGCAGCTGGACCAGCTGGCGGGCGAGATCCGGACCTTCCTCGTCGACGCTGTCTCCAAGACCGGCGGCCACCTCGGCCCCAACCTCGGCGTCGTCGAGCTCACCATCGCCCTGCACCGCGTCTTCGAGTCGCCGAAGGACCGTGTGCTGTGGGACACGGGCCACCAGTCCTACGTCCACAAGCTGCTCACCGGCCGGCAGGACTTCTCCCGGCTGAAGATGAAGGGCGGCCTCTCCGGCTACCCCTCGCAGGCCGAGTCCGAGCACGACGTCATCGAGAACAGCCACGCCTCCACGGTCCTCGGCTGGGCCGACGGCCTCGCCAAGGCCAACCAGGTGCTGAAGCGCGACGACCACGTGGTCGCCGTCATCGGCGACGGCGCACTCACCGGCGGCATGGCCTGGGAGGCGCTCAACAACATCGCCGACGCCAAGGACCGCCCCCTGGTCATCGTCGTCAACGACAACGAGCGCTCGTACGCCCCCACCATCGGCGGCCTCGCCAACCACCTGGCGACCCTGCGCACCACCGACGGCTACGAGCGCTTCCTGGCCCGCGGCAAGGACTTCCTGGAGCGCACCCCCGTCGTCGGCAGGCCCCTCTACGAGACGCTGCACGGCGCCAAGAAGGGCCTCAAGGACTTCATCGCCCCGCAGGGCATGTTCGAGGACCTCGGCCTCAAGTACGTCGGCCCGATCGACGGCCACGACATCGAGGCCCTGGAGTCCGCACTCGCCCGCGCCAAGCGCTTCGGCGGCCCGGTCATCGTGCACTGCCTCACCGAGAAGGGCCGCGGCTACCAGCCCGCCCTCCAGGACGAGGCCGACCGCTTCCACGCCGTCGGCAAAATCCACCCCGACACCGGCCTGCCGATCGCGTCCTCCGGCGCCGACTGGACCTCCGTCTTCGGCGAGGAGATGGTCGCCCTCGGCAAGGAGCGCGAGGACATCGTCGCCATCACGGCCGCGATGCTCCAGCCGGTCGGCCTCGACCGGTTCGCCAAGGCGTTCCCCGACCGGGTGTACGACGTCGGCATCGCCGAGCAGCACGGCGCCGTCTCCGCGGCCGGGCTCGCCACCGGCGGGGTGCACCCCGTCTTCGCCGTCTACGCGACGTTCCTCAACCGCGCCTTCGACCAGGTCCTGATGGACGTGGCCCTGCACCGGTGCGGCGTCACCTTCGTCCTCGACCGGGCGGGCGTCACCGGCACCGACGGCGCCTCGCACAACGGCATGTGGGACATGTCCGTCCTCCAGGTCGTCCCCAGCCTGCGGCTCGCCGCGCCGCGCGACGCCGACCAGGTCCGTGCCCAGCTCCGCGAGGCCGTCGAGGTCGACGACGCGCCGACCGTCGTCCGCTTCTCCAAGGGCGCCGTCGGACCCGCGGTGCCCGCCGTCGGCCGGATCGGCGGCATGGACGTCCTGCGCGAGCCGGGCACCGACGCCCCGGACGTGCTGCTCGTCTCGGTCGGCGCGCTCGCCCCGATGTGCCTGGAGATCGCCGCCCTCCTCGACCGGCAGGGCATCTCGACGACGGTCGTGGACCCGCGCTGGGTCAAGCCCGTCGACGAGGCCATGGCCCCCCTCGCCGAACAGCACCGCGTCGTCGTCACCGTCGAGGACAACTCCCGGGTCGGCGGCGTCGGTTCGACGATCGCGCAGGCGCTGCGCGACGCGGGCGTCGACGTACCGCTGCGCGACTTCGGCATCCCCCCGCGCTTCCTCGACCACGCCTCACGCGCCGAGGTGATGGCGGAGATCGGGCTGACCGCCCCCGACATCGCCCGCCAGGTCACCGGGCTCGTCGCGAAGCTGGACGGGCCGCAGGAGGAGCTGCGCGCGTCCGGCGGCAGCCGCGCCGGGCGCCGCGCCGGGCGCCGGGCCGGGCAGGCCGCGGACTCGGTGGAGCCCGCCCGCGACTGACCCCTCCGGCCGGAGCGGTCCGGCGGCCCCGCAGACCCATCGGGCCGGTTCCAGCACCCTGTACGGGTGGTGGAACCGGCCCGTTCGCGTGAACCTCCCCGCGCCGGGGCAGGCGGAGCCAGAGCCCCCTCGATCATGTCGAGGACGACGAGCGCGGGAGGTACAACCGTGAGCAGCACCCTCTTCAGGACGAAGAAGGTCGAGCAGTCGATCGCGGACACCGAGGAACCGGAGCACGCACTCAAGAAGTCTCTGTCCGCTCTGGACCTCACCGTCTTCGGTATCGGTGTCATCATCGGCACCGGCATCTTCGTCCTCACCGGCAAGGTCGCCAAGGAGAACGCGGGCCCGGCGGTCTCCCTGGCCTTCGTCGCGGCGGGCGTCGTCTGCGCCCTCGCCGCCCTGTGCTACGCCGAGTTCGCCTCGACGATCCCGGTCGCGGGATCCGCGTACACGTTCTCCTACGCCTCGCTCGGCGAGCTGCCCGCCTGGATCATCGGCTGGGACCTCGTGCTCGAGTTCGCGCTGGCCACCGCGGTGGTCGCGGTCGGCTGGTCGGGTTACATCCGCTCGCTGATGGACAACGCGGGCTGGCATCTGCCCGACGCGCTGGGAGGCCGGGACGGGGCCGACAGCTTCGGCTTCGACATCCTCGCCGCCGCGCTGGTGCTGGTCCTCACCGCCATCCTCGTCCTCGGCATGAAGCTCTCGGCCCGGATCACCTCGATCGTCGTCGCCATCAAGGTGACCGTCGTCCTCATCGTGATCATCGCGGGTGCCTTCTTCATCAAGGGCGGCAACTACCGGCCGTTCATCCCCGAGGCGCAGGAGCAGGCGGCGGGCGGCGGCCTCAAGGCCCCGCTGATCCAGTTGATGTTCGGCTGGGCGCCCACGAACTTCGGCGTGATGGGCATCTTCACGGCCGCCTCCGTCGTCTTCTTCGCCTTCATCGGCTTCGACATCGTGGCGACCGCCGCCGAGGAGACCAGGAACCCGCAGCGCGACATGCCCCGCGGCATCCTCGGCTCCCTCATCATCTGCACCCTGCTCTACGTGGCGGTGGCGACCGTCGTCACGGGCATGCAGCACTACACGAAGCTGTCCATCGACGCCCCGCTCGCCGACGCCTTCAAGTCCACCGGGCACCCGTTCTTCGCGGGGGTCATCAGCTTCGGCGCCGCCGTCGGCCTCACCACCGTCTGCATGATCCTGCTGCTCGGCCAGACCCGGGTGTTCTTC
Organism: Streptomyces sp. NPDC008313; assembly: GCF_042956125.1. Lineage (NCBI taxonomy): Bacteria > Bacillati > Actinomycetota > Actinomycetes > Kitasatosporales > Streptomycetaceae > Streptomyces > Streptomyces sp. NPDC008313. Next base: position 323,830 of record NZ_JBIBFR010000003.1, on the reverse strand, counting down.
GCGATGAGCCGCGACGGGCTGCTGCCCCGCTTCTTCTCCCGCGTCCACCCCCGGTTCAGGACCCCGCACCGGCCGACCATCCTGCTCGGCGTGGTCATCGCGATCGTCGCGGGCTTCACCAGCCTCAGCGAACTGGCCGAGCTGGTGAACATCGGCACGCTCTTCGCGTTCGTCGTCGTCGCCATCAGCGTGATCATCCTCCGCCGCACCCGCCCCGACCTGCACCGGTCCTTCCGCACCCCGCTGGTGCCGCTCGTCCCGATCGTGTCCGTGCTGGCCTCGCTGTGGCTGATGCTCAACCTGCCGGCGGAGACCTGGGTGCGGTTCGGGATCTGGATGGTGATCGGCTTCTTCATCTACTTCCTCTACGGACGCACGCACAGCCGCCTCGCCCTGCGCGAGAAGGCCGCCGCCGAGGGGGCCGCGGGCCCCGGCGGACCCGCCGACGGCAACCGGTGACCGACAGTCTCCTTCTCATGTGTCACCCCGGCCCCGTATGTCCCGCTTCGGTGGAGACGTCGGGGCCGGATAGCGTGCCCGTATGCTCGCCCCGGCCCGTACGCCAGCACGCTCCGTAACCGGCTCCCGGGCGGTGGCGGAGCCGGCCGCGCGCCCCCCGTACTGGCGCCGGCTGCTGCCGGTGCTGACCCTGCTGGCCTGCGTCACCCGCGTCCCCTCCTTCGCGCACCCGCTGTGGAACCCGGACGAGGGCTACCTCGCCGTACAGGCCCGGCTGCTGGCGGACGGGGGAGAGCTGTACGAGACCGTCGTGGACCGCAAGCCGCCACTCGTGCCCTGGCTGTACGAGGGCGCCTTCGCGGTCTTCGGCGACGCCTCGCTCACCTCCGTACGGGTCCTCGCGGTCGCGGCCCAGTTGCTGACCGCGCTGCTGCTGGCGTCCCTGGCACGGCGCCGCTGGGGCGACACGGCGGGCCGCGCCGCCGGTGTCCTGCACCTGCTGATCTCCGTCGGACTCAACCCCGAGGACGCGCAGGCCGCCACCTTCGAGGTCTTCATGCTGCCGTCCACGGCCGCCGCGATGTGGTGCGCCGACCGCCGCCGCTGGGGCGCGGCCGGAGCGGCCGTCGCCTGCGCGTTCCTCACCAAGCAGACCGGCGCCGCCGTGCTCGTACCGGTGGTGTGGCTGCTGTGGCGGCACGGGTCGCCACCGCGCGGCGTGCTGCGGCTCACCGCCGGGGCGGTGCTGCCCCTCCTCGCCGCCGCACTGGCCACCGACCCCGCCGGGTTTCTCTTCTGGACGGTCACCGGGTCGGGCGCGTACGCCTCCTTCACCGGCTCCGAACTCCACGTACTGGCCCGGGGCCTGGCCAACACCGCGATCCTCGCCGTCGCCTGCGCGGGACTGATCCCACCGATGCTGCGCGCCCTGCGCGTCGCCCGCACCGGCTCGGCGGACCTGTGGCTGTGGCCGGCCTCCTCGGCGGCTGCCGTAGCGGCCGGCTTCCACTTCTTCGGCCACTACTACCTGCAACTCGTCCCGCCCCTCGCCCTGCTGGCGACGGCCGCGCTGCACGTCCTGCCCCCCGGCCGCCCGGTGACCGCCGTGGCCACCTCCGCGTGCTGCTGCGCCCTGTTCCTCGCCTGGGGCCTCTTCGCCCCCCGCCCCGGCCTCGTCCACACCCAGCGCCTAGCCGACGCGGTGGCGCGCCGGACGGATCCCGGGGAGCGCGTCCTCGTCTGGGGCATACACCCCGAGACGTACTGGCTGGCCGACCGCACCCCCGCGAGCCGCTATCTCACCGCCGGACTCCTCACCAACTACAGCGGCGGCCGGGACGGCCCCCGGGTCGGCGAGAAGTACGCGGTCGCGGGCGCCTGGCCGGTGTTCCGCCGGGAGATGACGGCCCACCCGCCCGCCCTCGTCGTCGACGACTCGGGCGGCAAGCCGTACGCCCCCGCCCGGATCCCGTCCCTGCGGCACCTCCTGAGAGCGGGCTACGCACCGGTGGCCACGGCCGACGGAGCGGTCCTGTACGCCCGCGTGCCCGGCTGAGCGCCCGCTCCCCGGGCCCCGTCCGGCTCAGGCCGGTCCCCGCACGGCGCGCGGCCCGGTGACCTCCGCCCCCGCCTCGGTCACCCGGCGCCTCAGCTCCCGGTCGGCCGTGACGACCAGGCGGTCACGGCCGGCCGCCCCGGCCGCGAGCTCCGCGATCCGGTCGTCGCCGCTGCCCGCGGCCTCCTCCACCCGTACACCCGGCACCGACTCCACGCCCCGGGCCGCGCCCTCCACCACCAGCACGATCTCCACGGGCCCCGCGTGCCCCGGCAGCCCGTCCCGCGCCAGCCGGTCCCGCAACCGCTCCGCGGCCCCCCGCCGGTCCCGCCACCACCCGTCGGGCACGGACCCGACGACATTGGCCCCGTCGATGATCACCAGCAGCGGCTCGTCCATGGGGCCAGGGTGGCACGGCCGGTGCCGCCGCGGTCATGTCGCGGCGGCCCAACGTGATGTCACGGTGCGGATCGCGGCCACCGCCTCGGCGGCCAGCCGGTCATCGCCGCGCACGGAAGGGGCGAACTCGATGTGCAGAAACGGAACATCCTCCGCCGCTGCCGCACGGCCCTGGACGTTCTCCCGCCCCTCCAGCGGACACGTGCGGACCCATCCCCGGCACACCTCGACATTCCGCTTCCGGAGGGCGTCGGCGAGGCGCCGCCCGTCGGCGCGGCCCGACCGCCCGGCGCCCGTGGAGGCCACGACGTCGTAGCCGGGAGCGGAGCCGGCGGCGAAACCGTGCAGCTGTACACCGGGGATCCCGCGCCGGGCGAGTTCGGCACAGACCGCGTGGAAGACCGTGTCCCGGCGATGCGCCACGTCGGCCGCATCGCCTCGTGCTGCTTTGCGATGTGCGCCGGCAACGATGAGGATGCCGCCCGGAGCGCTCCGTAGAACGCGTACGCCGAGCTGTTCGGTGGCCCGGTCCGCGACAGGATGAGGGACCTGTACGGACCAGCGGGGGCGGTGGCCGAGGCCCACATACACGCGACCCCAGCCCCTCGGGGCGCGGGCCTGTTCGGCTTGGTCGTACACCTCCGCGAAGCGGCGTCCGCTCCCGCTGTCGATCACTGTGCGAACGGCGAAGTCGACCTGAGCCAGCCGTCGTACTGCCTGATCCCGACGTCCGTCGAGCAGGAGTCCGACTCCCTCGGCGAGGGTCCGCCGCTCTGTGGCCGACGGCGCCCGGAAGCCGTGGTCCGGGGTGAACCGGCTCGTGTAGGCGCTGACGGAGTCCGCCAGATCGACGGAGGGGCGGCCGTCTTCCGGACGGCTCCCGGCGGCATTCCGGTCGTCGGCCCCCGACCACCGCACGGCTACCGTGACCGCACCCGCCAGGGCGAGAACAAGGGAGAGAAGTGTTGCGATTGTTATCGTTATCGACCGAGTCTCTCGCATGGTTGTACCAAGATATCCCGGTGACCAGACGCCGTAGCCGCCCTGCCCTGCCCGCCCTTCTGACTCCGCTGGCCCTCGTGGCCGCGCTGGCCGGATGCGGCCTTGTCACGGACGAGTCGGACGACGGCCCGACGGGTGGCGGCCGCTCGTTCACCGTCGCCGCGGCCGGGGACATTCTGATCCATCCCCAGCTGATCGAGCAGGCGCGGAAGGACGGGAAGAAGACCGGCGAGGGTGCGAACGGCATGGACTTCGGCCCCATGATGGCCGGCGTCAAGCCGGTGATCAGCAAGGCCGATCTGGCGATATGTCACTTCGAGCCGGTGGTGGGCAAGCCGAACGGACCGTTCCGGAGCTACCCGGACTTCCTCGTACCGCCGCAGATCACCCAGGCGGTCAAGGGCGTCGGGTACGACACCTGCTCCACGGCCTCGAACCACACCCTCGATCACGGGTACGGCGGTGTGAAGCGCACCCTGGACACCCTGGACGCGGCCGGTCTGAAGCACACGGGCTCCTTCCGCACCAAGAAGGACGCGCTCACCCCGCTGGTCATGGACGTCAAGGGCGTGAAGGTCGCGCAGCTCTCGTTCGCCTTCGGCTTCAACGGCCGTGAGCTGCCCAAGGACAAGCCCTGGCTCGTCAATCAGAACGACCTGGACAGGATCCGGACCGCGGAGAAGCAGGCGCGGGCGGCCGGTGCCGAAGTCGTGATCCTCTCCATCCACTGGGGCCGCGAACACCACCCCAACCCCTCCGCGCCGCAGCTCGAGTTCGCCCGTCGGCTGGCGGACGAGACCGGCATCGACCTGGTCATCGGCCATCACGCGCACGTCGTCCAGCCGATGGAGAAGGTCGGTGGCACGTGGATCGCCTACGGCCTCGGCAACCAGATCGCCCGTCACGACGTTCCGACAGGTCTCACCGAGGAGGGTGTGATCGGGTGGTTCACCTTCACGGAGCACGACGGTGAGTGGAGTGTGCGGGCCCGGTACGAACCGACGCTCGTCGACATCCCGCCGGACCACGAGAACACCGGTGACGGTGCCACCGCCGAGGCCGAGGACGGCGAGGTCCAGGACTACCGGCTGCTGAGCGTGGCCGAGGCATTGAAGTCCGAGGACCTGACCGATCAGGAACGGGCCCGCTACCGGCTCGCCTACGAACGCACCGAGGGCACCATGCTCAATCGGGGTGCGGCCAAGGACGGTCTGAAGCCCCTCACGGACCTGCCGGACTGACGCGGGCGGGGCGGCGGCCCGCCGGTACCCGAGCGGATCCAGCGCGGCCGATTGTGTCCTGCCGCCGGGCGAGCTGTTCACTTCTGCCCGTATGTGGCCACCCGAAACGCACTGTTGCGTAGATCACGTTCGGTTCGTACAACTTCGGGTCTCCTTCACGTGTCTCACACACCTGGAGACCCACAAGTCTCCGTCGCGCAGCCGTGGCACCCGCTCACGTCCCGTACCCCGCGTACGCATGTCCCTCAGGTCCTGCGTACGCCCAGCACGCCCGTAGACCGCATGAGAGGACCCGTTCGTTGGCGCCCACGTCCCCGGCGCGGCAGCACCGTGCCCGCCGAAGAGCCGACATGTCGTTGCTCGGAGGCATACGTCCGCCGATCGCGGTCCTGTCGGTACTCCTGCTCTCCCTCGCGGGGATCACGGCGCTGGTGCTCGGACCGGCGGGCGACGTCGTCGTACCCAAGGCGGTCCAGACGTCGCAGCAGCACTTCGCGGAGGACGGCGCGATCGCCCTGCGCGCGTCCATCGACGAATCGGTGACCGACCTGACCCGGTCCGCCGCCCTCTTCAGCGCGGGCGAGCCGGTCGGCGGCGACACCGTGCTCGACAAGCTCGGCAACACGTACCAGAAGTGGATGGGCACCGCGGTCATCGAGATCCGGTCCGGCAAACTCGTCGCGGCTCGCGGCGAGACCGTTCCGCTGACCTCGCTCGACCGGTCCTCCCTCGCCGACGAGAACGGGCTCGCGCCCCGTATGGTCCGGCTCGAGAACGGTGAGGTCCGGCTGCTCTCCTTCGCCCTGCTGTCCTGGCCGGCAAGCCCCAACTGCTTCTGGTGGCCTCCAACAGTCTGCGGTTCCCCGGCATCAGCCTCGGCCAGTTCCGTTCCATCGCGGTGGTCGACCGCTCCGGAGCGATCCTCAGCAGCGACGGCATCCCCGAGCCGGAGCAGGTACTCACCGACCTCCAGCGCGAGGAGGTCGCCGCCTCGAACAAGCAGCTCAAGGTCTTCGCCGGGAAGGCGGCCGAGAAGGCCGGGAAGAATCCCCTCAGCAGCAAGGAACCCGGATCCGGCGGCTACCAGGGGGTGAGCGGCAGCCTGCTCGGCGGCCGGTATCTCAGCGACCGCTCCGTGGCCGGGTACGCCACCCTCGCCTCACCGGAGCCCGGCGAGACCACCACCGCCACCGGCCTCGGTCTCACCGTGGTCGCCATGGTCCAGGTCGCGGAGGACCCCACCCGCACCGCCTCACCCGTCTTCTGGCTGATCGCGGGCGGCGCCCTGCTGGTCATCGGCGGCATCGCCGTCGCCGTACTGATCGGCACCGTGCAGCGGCCCCTCATCAAGCTCTTCCTCGAGTCCCGCCGCCTCACCCGCGGCGACCTGAACCGCCCGGTGAGCGTCCCGGGATACGGCGAGGCCCGCCGTATCGGCAACGCCCTGGAAGAGCTGCGCCGCCAGCTCCTCGACGAATCCCACGAGACCGCGGGCCCCGCCGCTCGGCCCAGCGGCCTGCGCCGCACGGGCACCCGCGCCCTGCTCTCCGTCTGCGCGGTGCTGCTTCTCGCCTGGTCGGCCCCCCTCCTGCTCACTCTCAACCGCGCGGACGGCACGGTCGTCGTACCGCAGCAACTGGTCAACGACCAGCGTGAGCGCACCGACACACTGAGCGACCGGGTGCGCCGCGCCATGAACGAGGGCGAGGCGGACCTCCAGTCCGTGGCCACCCTCATCGGTGACCGCACGAGTTCCACCGACATGACCAAGGTCCTCGACCGCACCATCAACCAGCACCAGCGTTACCAGGCGCTCTACGTCGTCGACGCCTCCGGACACGTGGTCGCCAAGGCCGGCGACGACCCGCACGAGGCCAAGCCGGGAGCGGCCACCGCCGCACCCATCCGGTTGCTCGGCCAGGGAGGCAAGAAGCCCCTCGTGGTCGGGACGGCCGAGATCCCGGGCCGTGACGGATCGGCGCTGATCGGGGAGTTCCGCATCGACTTCCTCAACTCGCTCCTGAAGCGCCCGGGCCTCGGCGTCGTCCGCCTCGTGGACTCCAAGAGCCACGTGATCGCGGGCAACACCGGCTTCCTCGCCTTCCAGTCCCTGCCCGACGACCACCTCGAGGATCTGGTCTCCGCCTCCAACCAGAAGGTCGGCAAGTCCGCCCACGCGGCCGGAGTCCTCTACCGGCACGACGGTGTGCGGATCGCCGCCTCGGCCCCGTTCGTGGGCGGCGGCGCGGCCAAGGCGCTCGACTGGACGGTCGTCAGCTGGCAGCCCGCGAACCGCCTCGCGATCCCCGAGTACGAGATCCAGCACCGCACCGTACTCGCCGGACTGCTGGGCGCGGCCGCGGCCGCCGCCTGCCTGGGCTGGATGCACATCGTCGTCGCACGCCCCCTGCGCGCCCTGGCCGGCCAGGCCGAGGCACTGGTAGGCGGGGACCGCAAGTCCGTCCTCTTCCCCCGCAACCACGACGAGGTGGGGGCGATCACCCGATCGCTGGAGCTGCTGCGTCAGCAGCTCCAGGAACAGCGACGCCAGCCGCCACCCCGCCCGCGGCGCTCCCAGGACCCACACGATCCGCAGCACGAGCAGTACGTAAGGAACTGATCCCAGTGCTCTTCCTCTACACCGTCCTGATGGTGTGCTGCGCCGTCCTGCTGGTGGCAGGCATCGTCGAACAGCGGCGGCACTTCACCAACCTGGACAACATCCCCGCCCGGGTGCTCGTGAACGGCATCCGCGGCAAGTCGTCCATCACCCGGCTGTGCGCGGGCGCGCTGCGCGGCGGCGATCTGACGACCGTCGCCAAGACGACCGGAACCGCCGCCCGCTTCATCCACCCCGACGCCACCGAGGAGCCCGTCTACCGCAAGTTCGGCATCGCCAACGTCGTCGAGCAGATCGGCATCGTCCGGCGCGCCGCCGCGTACAACCCGGACGCCCTCGTCATCGAGTGCATGGCCGTCATGCCGGCCCTCCAGGAGATCAACCAGTCCAAGCTGATCCGCTCCACGATCGGCGTGCTGTGCAACGTCCGTGAGGACCACCTCGCCGAGATGGGCCCGACCCTGGACGACGTGGCCCGCTCGCTGTGCCGGTCCATGCCGGAGGGCGGCATCTGCGTCACGGCCGAGCAGGACCGCTTCCACATCCTCCAGGAGGAGGCGGACTCCCGGGACTGCAAACTGATCTACGCGGACCCCGAGACGGTCAGCGACGAAGAGCTGCGCGGCTTCAGCTGGTTCACCTTCAAGGAGAACGTCGCGATCGCGCTCACCGTCGCCGAACTCCTCGGCGTGGACCGGCAGACCGCCCTCCAGGGCATGTACGACGCCCCGCCGGACCCCGGTGTCCTCTCCGTCGAGCGCTATCTCACGCCCGACGACAAGAAGCTGCGCTTCGCCAACGTCTTCGCGGCCAACGACCCCGAGTCGACGCTGATGAACATCAACCAGCTGCTCGACCTCGGCGCCATCCACCGGCCGCTGAACGTCGTCATCAACTGCCGTCCCGACCGCGTCGAGCGCAACGGCCAGATGGGCGAGATCATTCCCGAGCTGGACCCCGAGCGGGTCTTCGTGATCGGCCATCCGGCGAAGAGCGCCATCGACGCGATCCCGGCGGCCTACCGGGACCGCGCCGTCGACCTCGGCGGCGACCGGCGTGCCGCAGAGGAGTTCATGGCGCAACTGCTGGACGGGCTCGGCCCCGACTCCTCGCTGGTGGCGATCGGCAACATCCACGGCCAGGGCGAGCACCTGCTCGAGTATCTGGCCGAACTGCCCGCCGACGACAGCGCGGACGACAGCGCGGACGACAGCACCTCCGACGGCCCCCCGGCGGGCCCCCACGGCGGCGCGCCCGGCGCGGTGAGTGCCGACAGCGGGACGCGACGGTCCGGCGTCCCCGAGCACGTCGAGACGATGCCGTTGTACGCACCGCGCATCGACCCGTTCCAGCACTACCCGGAGGCGTACGAGACGCGGTACACGCCGCAGCCGCACGTCCCCGAGCAGCGCACCACCGAGCAGCACCCTCCGCGACCGGCGCAGCCGTACACGCCCGGCACGGAGCAGCACTTCCAGAGCCCGCCGCCGCGGCATGTGCCGCAGCAACGGCCACCCGTCCAGCAGACCCGTGAATTCCGGCCGAGCCCCCAGGCGCCGCAGGCCCCGGCCGCGACACCTTCCGGCACGGCTGAACTGCCGGGTACGCGCGGCCTGTTCGAGCCCCGCGTACCCCCCACGCCCACCGACGACGACCCGCAGCAGTGGCACAGCGCAGGAGAGCCCCGTTGATCCCCTCCGTCCTCACCCCCGAGATCGCCGCGATCGGCATCGGTCTGGGTCTGATGTTCTCGCTCATCTGCTATCTGACGACGAACCTCTCACCCGGCGGAATGATCACCCCCGGCTGGCTCGCGCTCACTCTCATCGAGGACCTCCAGCGCGCCGCGCTCGTGCTCGGCGTGACCGTCCTGACGTACGTCACCACCCTGCTCCTGCAGCGGGTGGTGATCCTCTACGGGAAGCGGCTGTTCGCGGCCGTCGTCCTGACCGGCGTACTCATCCAGGCCACCGTGATCATCGTCCTGCAGATGGAGTTCCCGCTGCTGTACGCCAACCAGACGCTGGGCTTCATCGTCCCCGGCCTCGTCGGCTACCAGCTCGTGCGCCAGCCCAAGGGAGCCACGCTGCTCTCCACCGGCTCCGTCACCCTCGCCACCTACGTCGTGCTGACCGCCGGGATCCTCCTCGGCGCCATGCCGTCCGCCTGACCCGCCGTCCACTTCGGAACCACTGGAGCCGTCACCATGCCGAAGCGCAAAGGCCGCCCCGTTCTCCACGCGGCCACGGTCCTCACGCTGCTCGCCGGCAGCGCGTACTTCACGTTCGAACTGCGCCAGGACGAACAGGAGAAGGTACCGGCCGTGCAGTCGGTCACCGACAAGGTCGACCTGGAGAACTCGGGCAAGGTCGGCGGAAAGCAGACCTGGGAGCGTCTGCGCGCCCCCGCTCGCTCCGTGCTGCGCAGCGAGGGCGGGGCGGTGATCGCCACCTTCACGGACGGCGCCCGCACCGCGACGCTCAAGGGCCCGTCACGTACCTTCACCGAACCGTCCAACACCAAGTCCCGGGTGGTCACCGAGGACTGGGTGCGGCTGATGCCGGAGACGTGGCGCAAGGGCGCCGAGAAGGAGAAGTGGTTCAAGGACTGGTTCAAGGAGTTCTACGGCAGCGAGGAGGACGACGTCTTCGCGTACGCCTTCCAGTACATCGAGGGAGCCCCCGTCAAGAAGGACGACGAGGGGATCGCCTACGCCGGTGACGCGTCCTTCGGCCCGCTCAACCCGAACGGCAGCGAGGGCAACGACCTGCGGGACGAGCTGTCCGACTTCTACGACTACCTCGGCATCCCGTACACCTTCCGTGACGGCGTCACCCAGCAGCCCGAGACGCAGCGGGCCCGCGCGGTCGACTGCTCGGGCTTCCAGCGGCTCGTCTGGGGCTACCGCGCCCGCTACCCCCTCAGGTCCTCGGACACCTCGGGCGACGGCCTGCCGCGCAGCGCCAACGGCATGGCCCGCTCCGACATCGGTGCGGACATCATCCCGCTCAAGGGCGTCGGAGCCTCGGACCGGCCTTCCCACATCGACGTCCTGCAGCCGGGCGACCTCGTCTTCTTCAAGCTCGACCAGCGGACGAAGCAGCGCCTGGACCACGTGGGCATGTACATGGGCCACGACACCGACGGGCACATGATCTTCGTCTCCAGCAGAGAAGAGGTAAACGGCCCGACCATCGGTGACAAGGGCGGCACCTCCCGCCTCGACGGCAACGGCTACTACGCGTCCACCCTGCGCAGCGCCAAGCGCCTCTGAACGGGCGGGGGTGGCTCCCGCGCGCGGGGCCGGCCCCGCTTAAAGTGAACTGGTGAACGGCGACTGGCTGCGACGTGGGCGCGACGGCAGGCTCAGTGTGTACCTTCTGTCGGACGACGCCGTCCTGTGCCGGGCCGAGCGCGGGCCCGGCGGTCCCTGGGACGCCCCGCGCACCGTGGGCGGCGACCAGCGCCTGCACCCCGTGCTCGCCGTCGGCCAGGGCGCCGACGGCTACACCCACCTCGTGTCGTGGCGGCCCACCGTCCCCGGTGAGGCGGGCCTCGTCCACTCCACGCACTTCCGGCCCCGTCTCGCCGCCCTGGACTGGAACCCGATCGGCCACCCGGACAAGAAGGGCGACCGTACCGGCGCCCCGGCCGTGGCGGTCGACGCCGAAGGGCGCGCCCATGTCTTCGTCCGCAACAAGGGCGGCGGCGTGAGCATGACCGGCCAGAAGGAGAAGGGCGGCTGGGGGCCGTGGCACGACCTCAAGGGACGTGAGCTGTACGAGGACCTGGCGGCCGTGACGGGGGAGTCGGGGCGCGTCGAGCTGTTCGCGGCCGGGCCGGAGGGGATCTGGCACTGGCGGCAGGAGGAGGCCGGCGCACGGCCGGTGCTCCAGGAGGCCGTGGAGACGCCGGTCCGGCCCGGGACCCTGCGGGCGCTGGCGACCTCCCCGGAGGCCTGCACACTCTTCTTCACCGACACGTCCGGCGACCTGTGCGCCTGGCGGCCGGGTGGCAAGCCCCGCACGCTGCTCGCGGCGGCCGGGCCGGGGCCCGTGTCCGCCCTCCGCTGCGAACTCGACGGCCACGACTGCACGTTGCTCGCGCAGGGGGCGGCGAGCGGACGGGTGGCGTTCGCCGCGTACCCGACCGAGGACGAGGCGGCGGGGGCATGGTGGACCGAGTCGGGGCCGCGACTGCCTCCGGGCGCCCTGGTGTCGCTCGCGGAGGACGAGAACGGGCGCGTGGTCGCGGCGAGTCGCGCGCCGGGGGCCGGGGAGCTGCGGATCACCCGGCGGAAGGCGGAGGCGGGGCTGGCGCTGGAGGCGTGGCGGGACCTCTCCGGCCCGCCCGGCGCCTGAGGGCGAGTACGGCGGCGCGCCAGGCGCGTCAGCGTGATATGCGGTGGCAGCGCACTACGGGCGTCGACGGACGAAGCCGGATGCCCCGCACTGCAACGACGGGTGCCCCGCACACCGATGTGGTGTGCGGGGCACCCGGGGATACAGCGGGGCGGTTACGCCGGGACCGACGCGACGCCCGGCTCCAGGAACTTCTTGCCGTTCACCCGCTCGGAGACGCCCTCGCGGTCCAGGTACGGCGTGATGCCGCCCAGGTGGAAGGGCCAGCCGGCGCCGGTGATCAGGCAGAGGTCGATGTCCTGCGCCTCGGCGACGACACCCTCGTCGAGCATGAGCCCGATCTCCTGGGCGACGGCGTCCAGGACGCGGGCGCGGACCTGCTCCTCGGTGAGGACGACGTCGCCCTGCTGGAGGAGGGCGGCCACCTCGGGGTCGAGCTCCGGCTTCCCGGAGTCGTACACGTAGAAGCCGCGCTTGCCGGCCTTGACGACGGCGGCGAGGTTCGGGGAGACCGTGAAGCGGTCCGGGAAGGCCCGGTTGAGGGTCTCCGACACGTGCAGGCCGATGGCGGGGCCGACCAGTTCGAGCAGGACCAGCGGGGACATCGGCAGGCCCAGGGGCTCGACCGCCTTCTCCGCGACCTCGACCGGGGTGCCCTCGTCGATGACGTTCTGGATCTCGCCCATGAAGCGGGTGAGGATGCGGTTGACGACGAACGCCGGGGCGTCCTTCACCAGCACCGCGGTCTTCTTCAGCTTCTTGGCGACACCGAAGGCCGTGGCCAGCGCGGCGTCGTCGGTCCGCTCGCCGCGGACGATCTCCAGGAGCGGGAGGATCGCGACCGGGTTGAAGAAGTGGAAGCCGACGACCCGCTCGGGGTGCTTCAGCTTCGACGCCATCTCGGTGACCGACAGCGAGGAGGTGTTGGTGGCGAGGATCGCGTGCGCCGGGGCCACCGCCTCGACCTCCGCGAAGACCGTCTGCTTGACGCCCATCTCCTCGAACACGGCCTCGATGATGAAGTCCGCGTCCGCGAAGCCCTCGGCCTTGTCCAGGACACCGGTCACCAGCGCCTTGAGGCGGTTGGCCTTGTCCTGGTTGATGCGGCCCTTGCCGAGCAGCTTCTCGATCTCGGCGTGGACGTAGCCCACACCCTTGTCGACGCGCTCCTGGTCGATGTCGGTCAGGACGACCGGCACCTCGAGGCGGCGCAGGAAGAGCAGCGCCAGCTGGGAGGCCATCAGGCCGGCGCCGACGACGCCCACCTTGGTGACCGGGCGGGCCAGGCTCTTGTCCGGGGCACCGGCGGGACGCTTGCCGCGCTTCTGCACCAGGTTGAACGAGTAGATGCCGGACCGCAGTTCGCCGCCCATGATGAGGTCGGCGAGCGCCTTGTCCTCGGCGTCGAAGCCCTGCTGGAGGTCGCCGTTCTTCGCCCCGGCGATGATCTCCAGCGCGCGGTAGGCGGCCGGGGCCGCACCGTGCACCTTGCCGTCGGCGATGAACCGGCCGCGCGCGACGGCCTGGTCCCAGGCCTCACCGCGGTCGACGGGGGCACGCTCGACGACGATCTCGCCCTTGAGGACGGACGCCGTCCAGATCAGCGACTGCTCCAGGAAGTCCGCACCCTCGAACAGGGCGTCGGCGATGCCCAGTTCGTGTACCTGGGCGCCCTTGAGCTGCTTGTTCTGGTTGAGCGAGTTCTCGATGATCACCGAGACGGCACGGTCGGCGCCGATCAGGTTCGGGAGCAGCGTGCACCCGCCCCAGCCGGGGACCAGACCGAGGAAGACCTCGGGGAGGGAGAACGCGGGCAGGGCCTTCGACACCGTGCGGTAGGTGCAGTGCAGGCCGACCTCGACGCCGCCGCCCATCGCCGCGCCGTTGTAGTAGGCGAAGGTGGGCACGGCGAGCGAGCCGAGGCGCTTGAAGACCTCGTGGCCGCCCTTGCCGATGGCGAGCGCGTGCTCGTGCTCCTTGAGCAGCTCGACACCCTTGAGGTCGGCGCCGACCGCGAAGATGAACGGCTTGCCGGTGACACCGACGCCGACGATCTCGCCGTCCGCGGCCTCCTTCTCGACCTGGTCGAGGGCGGCGTCGATGTTCGCCAGCGACTGCGGGCCGAGGGTGGTCGGCTTGGTGTGGTCGAAGCCGTTGTCGAGGGTGATGAGCGCGAAGCGCCCCGCGCCCAGCGGCAGTTCGAAGTGGCGTACGTGCGCCTGCGTGACGACCTCGCCCGGGAAGAGCTCGGCGGCGCCCTTCAGCAGCTCAGCGGTGGTGCTCACTTGTCGCCTCCGGCGTCCTTGTGGTGCGGGTTCTCCCAGATCACCGTGGCGCCCATGCCGAAGCCGACGCACATGGTGGTGAGGCCGTAGCGGACCTCGGGCTGCTCCTCGAACTGGCGGGCCAGCTGCGTCATCAGACGGACGCCGGAGGAGGCGAGGGGGTGGCCGTAGGCGATCGCGCCGCCGTACTGGTTGACGCGCGCGTCGTCGTCGGCGATGCCGTAGTGCTCGAGGAAGGCCAGCACCTGGACGGCGAAGGCCTCGTTGATCTCGAAGAGGTTGATGTCGTCGATCGACAGGCCGGCCTGGGCGAGGGCCTTCTCGGTCGCCGGGATCGGGCCGTAGCCCATCACCTCGGGCTCGACACCCGCGAAGGCGTAGCTGACCAGGCGCATCCTGACCGGCAGGCCGTTCTCGCGGGCGAAGTCCTCGGACGCGATGATCGAGGCGGTCGCACCGTCGTTGAGCCCGGCGGCGTTGCCGGCGGTGACGCGGCCGTGCGTACGGAACGGCGTCTTGAGACCGGTCAGGCTCTCCAGCGTCGTGCCCGGGCGCATCGGCTCGTCGGCGGTGACCAGGCCCCAGCCGGTCTCACCGGTCTCGGGGGTGGTGCGGCGCACGGAGATCGGCACCAGGTCCTGCTGGATCTTGCCGTTGGCGTACGCCTTGGCGGCCTTCTCCTGCGAACGCACCGCGTACTCGTCGGCGCGCCGCTTGGTGATCGTCGGGTAGCGGTCGTGCAGGTTCTCCGCGGTCATGCCCATGAACAGGGCGGACTCGTCGACCAGCTTCTCGCTGACGAAGCGCGGGTTCGGGTCGACGCCCTCACCCATGGGGTGGCGGCCCATGTGCTCGACACCACCGGCGATGACGGCGTCGTACGCGCCGAAGGCGATGGAGCCGGCCGTCGTGGTGACGGCGGTCAGCGCGCCGGCGCACATGCGGTCGATGGAGTAACCGGGGACGGACTGCGGCAGCCCGGCCAGGATGCCGGCCGTGCGGCCCAGCGTCAGACCCTGGTCACCGATCTGCGTGGTCGCGGCGATGGCGACCTCGTCGATCTTCTTGGGGTCGAGAGCCGGGTTGCGGCGCAGCAGCTCCCGGATCGCCTTCACGACGAGGTCGTCGGCGCGGGTCTCGTGGTAGATGCCCTTCGGGCCCGCCTTGCCGAACGGGGTGCGGACGCCGTCGACGAAGACGACGTCCCTGACGGTACGAGGCACGATGGCTCTCCTCCAGATGCGGGATGGCACTGCTGCGCGTCACACGCGACTGAGCGCGCGCTCACCCACATGCTACTTACGAGTAACCATGCTGCCCAGTCCCGTACGCCCAAGCGGTGAACGTCACACCCGGAGCACACCCCGGCCGCGTCCGCACCGCGCCCCCGCCGCGGCCGGCCGCCGGGACCGGCCGCGGCGGGACGTCAGGCCTTCGTCGCGGTCAGCGCCTTCACGAGGACGGGCGTGACCTGCTCGACCTGCCAGCGGCGCGCCCCGTGGCCGGTGAGCGCCGCGGCGACCGACTCCGCGTCGGGCACGGCCGGCGGCTCCCAGCACACCCGGCGCACGGTGTCCGGGGTGATCAGGTTCTCCTGCGGCATGTTCAGCCGCTCGGCGAGCGCCGACACCCCGGCGCGGGCGGCGGACAGCCGGGCCGCCGCCGCCGGGTCCTTGTCCGCCCAGGCGCGGGGGGGCGGGGGACCGGTCACCGGCTGGCCGGGCTGCGGCAGCTCCGACTCCGGCAGCGCCCGCGCCCGGTCCACGGCGGCCTGCCACTGCTCCAGCTGGCGCCGGCTCAGCCGGTGCCCGAAGCCGCCCAGCGCGGAGAGCGCGGTCGTGCCGGACGGCAGGCTGAGCGCGGCCTCGATGATCGCGGTGTCGCCGAGCACCTTGCCCGGGGAGGCGTCCCGGCGCCGCGCGATGCGGTCCCGGGTCTCCCACATCTCCCGTACGACCGCCATCTGCCGGCGGCGCCGCACCTTGTGCATGCCCGAGGTGCGCCGCCAGGGGTCCTTGCGCGGCGGCGCGGGCTCGGCCTGCGCGATCGCGTCGAACTCCTGCCGGGCCCAGTCCAGCTTGCCCTGCCGGTCCAGCTCCTTCTCCAGGGCGTCGCGCAGGTCGACCAGGAGCTCCACGTCCAGCGCGGCGTAGCGCAGCCACGGCTCGGGCAGCGGGCGGGTGGACCAGTCGACGGCGGAGTGGCCCTTCTCCAGTACGAAGCTGAGGACGCCCTCGACCATGGCGCCGAGGCCCACGCGCGGGAAGCCGGCCAGGCGCCCGGCCAGCTCGGTGTCGAAGAGGCGGGTGGGGACCATGCCTATCTCGCGCAGGCAGGGCAGGTCCTGGGTGGCGGCGTGCAGCACCCATTCCGCGCCGGAGACCGCCGCGCCGAGCCCCGACAGGTCGGGGCAGGCCACGGGGTCGATCAGTGCGGAGCCCGCGCCCTCGCGGCGCAGCTGCACCAGATAGGCGCGCTGGCCGTACCGGTATCCGGAAGCGCGTTCGGCGTCGACGGCGACGGGGCCCCGGCCGGCGGCGAAGGCGGCGATCACCTCGGCGAGCGCGGCCTCGTCGGCGACGACGGGCGGAATGCCCTCGCGGGGCTCGAGCAAGGGGATCGGCGCCGATTCGACGTCGTCCGGAGGGCCGCCTCCGGTGGTTCGCAGTGAGCTGTTAGCTGCGGTCTCTTGGGCGTCGGTCACCTGTCAAGACTATCCGTGTATGCAAGACGCCCGCCGACGGAACGTTCCGCCGACGGGCATCCGGGGGTCGTGAACCAGCCAGGTCAGTGAATGATCCCTGTTCGCAGGGCCACCGCGACCATCCCGGCACGGTCGCCGGTGCCGAGCTTGCGGGCGATCCGGGCGAGATGGCTCTTGACGGTCAGGGCGGACAGGCCCATCGAGACGCCGATGGCCTTGTTCGACTGGCCCTCCGCGACCAGTCGCAGCACCTCGACCTCGCGGCCGGAGAGCTCCCGGTAGCCGCCCGGGTGGCTCGGGGCACCCGGGGGGCGGCGGTGCATCCGCGCGGCGGCGGAACCGATGGGGGCGGCGCCGGGGCGGGTGGGGAGCCCCACGTTCGTCCGCGTGCCGGTGACGACGTAGCCCTTCACCCCGCCCGCGAGGGCGTTGCGGACGGCGCCGATGTCGTCGGCGGCGGAGAGGGCGAGGCCGTTGGGCCAGCCCGCGGCGCGGGTCTCGGACAGCAGGGTGAGCCCGCTGCCGTCGGGCAGGTGGACGTCGGCGACACAGATGTCGCGCGGGTTGCCGATTCTGGGACGGGCCTCCGCGACGGACGACGCCTCGATGACGTCACGCACTCCGAGCGCCCACAGATGGCGGGTGACCGTGGAGCGGACCCGGGGGTCGGCCACGACCACCATGGCGGTCGGCTTGTTCGGGCGGTAGGCGACCAGGCTTGCGGGCTGCTCGAGGAGAACGGACACCAGGCCTCCTGGGGGGCGGGACGGGGCCGGCTGGGGATGGAGCCGGGACGAACCGTGCTTTCAAGGTCACAGACGTCTTCGGCATCAAACCCCTCGGCCTTTAGAGAATGATCACGATTTGGTGAGTAACAATCCGTGCAAATCGGACGCACGAGCGATCACCCGAAGATCAAACCGAGGCGATGCGCTTTCGCATGCGTCCGAAAGTGGCCGTATCGACAAAGCGCCGGTCATGCGCGGGGGTGACCGGCAGGCCGGACTCGAAAACAGGACCGGCCGCGTCGTATGTGTTCGACGCGGCCGGGTCGGCGGGGTGACGCGGGACCTACGGGGGCGGTGCCGAAGCGGCGGGCCGTAGTGACGGGCCGGAGCGGCGGGCCGGACCGGACGCCGGGACCGGCGGGCCGGGTGGCGCGCGGTTGGCGGGGCGGGCCGGCTGGCGCGACGGTCGGCGGGGCGGTGCGGGGCGGTGCGGGGCGGCGCGGGGTCGGACGGTGCGGAGGGCGGTGGGGCCGGGGGCGGTGCGGAGGTCAGCGGGACTGCGGGCCGCGGCGCTGGGGGAGGGTCACGACTGAGGCGTCTCCCGGGGAGACGGGCGGCAGGCCCGCGATCTGGCAGAGCAGGTCGCACCACGCGGCGAGATGCGCCGCCGTGTCCGGGACACCGCCCAGGCCCTCGCGAGGCGTCCACGACGCCCGGATCTCGATCTGGGAGGCGGCCGGACGCTCCGCGAGCCCGCCGAAGTAGGAGGAGCCGGCCCGGGTGACCGTGCCGCTCGGTTCACCGAACGACAGCCCCCGCGCCTGGATCGCGCCGGTCAGCCACGACCAGCAGACCTCCGGCAGCAGGGGGTCCGAGGCCATCTCCGGCTCCAGCTCCGCCCGGATCAGGGTGACGAGACGGAAGGTGCCCTTCCAGGCGTCGTGCCCCGCCGGATCGTGCAGCAGCACCAGCCTGCCGTCGGCCAGGTCCTCGTCCTCTTCGACGACGGCCGCCTCCAGGGCGTACGCGTACGGGGCCAGGCGCTTGGGCGCGGGCGTCGGGTCGAGCTCGATCTCCGGTCGCGGCCGGGCCGCCCTCAGCGCCTCGACGGCCGCCCGGAACGGCACCGGAGGCGTCTGTGTCGCGTCCCGCTCCCGCTGCTCCTCCCCCTCCTTCTCCTTCTTCTCGTCCATTCCGCCAGCGCCGTCCGACAGTCGTCCCTGAGCCGCAGCCATGCGGGGAAGATTAAGGGGAACGGAGCCTTCGCGCAGGGCAAGACACCCGTACGCCGGACCACTGTCCGGATCGCGTGGCCGGAACACGCCGCCCGGGCTCCCGGCGCGCACCCTCCGCACCGGTCCGGTGGGCGAGGGCCGGGGCTCGGACCGGGGGCGGTGGCGCCTGCCGGGCGTGGGAGACTTTGCGTCGTGAGTGCCAACGACCGCCCCTCGGGGCAGCAGCCGACAGCGACGTACGACTCCGCCTTCATGAAGGCGTGCAGGCGCGAGCCCGTGCCGCACACCCCGGTGTGGTTCATGCGGCAGGCAGGTCGCTCACTGCCCGAGTACCTCAAGGTGCGCGAGGGCATCCCGATGCTGGAGTCGTGCACGCGGCCCGAGCTGGTCGCGGAGATCACCCTGCAGCCGGTCCGCCGGCACGGCGTGGACGCGGCGGTCTACTTCAGCGACATCGTCGTCCCCCTGAAGGCCATCGGCGTCGACCTCGACATCAAGCCGGGCGTCGGCCCGGTCGTCGCCGACCCGATCCGCACCCGCGCCGACCTGGCCAAGCTGCGCGACCTGACCCCCGAGGACGTCTCGTACGTCACCGAGGCGATCGGGCTGCTGACGGCCGAGCTGGGCGAGACCCCGCTCATCGGCTTCGCGGGCGCGCCGTTCACCCTGGCGAGCTACCTCGTGGAGGGCGGCCCGTCCCGCAACCACGAGCACACCAAGGCGCTCATGTACGGCGACCCGCAGCTATGGGCGGACCTGCTCGACCGGCTCGCGGAGATCACCTCGGCCTTCCTCAAGGTCCAGATCGAGGCGGGCGCCTCGGCGGTCCAGCTCTTCGACTCCTGGGTCGGCGCCCTCGCCCCCGCCGACTACCGGCGTTCGGTGATGCCGGCCTCGGCCAAGGTGTTCCGGGCCGTCGAGGGGTACGGGGTCCCGCGCATCCACTTCGGCGTCGGCACCGGCGAGCTGCTCGGCCTGCTCGGCGAGGCGGGCGCGGACGTCGTCGGCGTCGACTGGCGGGTCCCGCTCGACGAGGCCGCCCGCCGCGTCGGCCCCGGCAAGGCACTCCAGGGCAACCTGGACCCCGCCGTCCTGTTCTCCTCGCCCGAGGCCGTCCGGGCCAAGACGCAGGAGGTCCTCGACGCCGCCGCCGGCCTGGAGGGGCACATCTTCAACCTCGGCCACGGCGTCCTGCCGACCACCGACCCGGACGCCCTGACCCGCCTCGTCGACGACGTCCACACCCGGACCGCCGGCTGAACGTCCTCGCCCACGCGTACGTATGTCTCCTCGACCGCACGCGACGCGACGAAGACGTGAGGAACAGGCGATGACCGACCGAGGTACTCCTCCGATGCACGCCCTGCCCGACGGCGAGGCGGAGATCGCCCTCGTGCTGCACCTGCCCTGGGAGGACGTCGCCGCGCTCGGCCAGGAGGCCGGGCGGCTCGCCGCCCGGATGCAGCGCCCGGTGACCCTGGACGAGGCCGTCAGCCACCGGCTGCGCTCCAGCAGGCCCGCCGCCCACGCGAAGCCGCCGGCCGCCCAGCCGCCCGCCGTCGCCTCCTCGGCGTCGGTGTCCTCGCTGCCTGCGAGGCCGCCGGGCGAGCAGGCCCGCCAGGCCATCGACCGGATCAACCAGACGGCGGGCGCCGGGCACGAGACGGCGTGACGGACGCGCTTCGGCGCCCCCTGTCACGCTCCACGCGCGCGTACCGCCGCCACCGCCTTGCGGGCCGCCACCAGGACGGGGTCCCACACGGGTGAGAACGGCGGCGCGTACCCCAGGTCCAGCGCCGTCATCTGCTCGACGGTCAGTCCCGCGGTGAGGGCCACCGCGGCGATGTCGACGCGCTTGGCGGCACCCTCGCGGCCGACGATCTGCACGCCAAGCAGCCGCCCCGTGCGGTGCTCGGCCAGCATCTTGACCGTCATCGGGGCGGCCCCGGGGTAGTAGCCGGCGCGGCTCGTCGACTCGATGGTCACGGCCTCGAACCGCAGACCCGCCCGGTGCGCGTCCTTCTCGCGCAGCCCGGTCCGGGCGATCTCCAGCGCGCAGACCTTGCTCACCGCCGTGCCGACGACGCCCGGGAACGTGGCGTAGCCGCCGCCGGCGTTGGAGCCGATGACCTGGCCGTGCTTGTTGGCGTGCGTGCCCAGCGCGATGTGCCGCTCGCGCCCCGACACCAGGTCGAGGACCTCGACGCAGTCCCCGCCCGCCCAGATGTTCTCGTGCCCGCGCACCCGCATCGCCAGGTCGGTGAGCAGCCCCCCGTGCTCGCCCAGCGGCAGCCCCGCGGCCCGCGCGAGGGCCGTCTCGGGGCGCACCCCGATGCCCAGGACGACGACGTCGGCGGGGTATTCGGCGTCCCGGGTGGCGACCGCGCGGACGCTGCCGTCGTCGCCCGTGCGGATCTCCGTGACCGCGGAGTCGTTCACCATGGTGATGCCCATGCCCTCCATGGCGTGGTGCACGAGACGCCCCATGTCCGGGTCGAGGGTGGCCATCGGCTCCTCGCCGCGGTTGACCACCGTCACCTCGTACCCCCGGTTGATCAGCGCCTCGGCCATCTCCACGCCGATGTAGCCGGCCCCGACGACGACGGCTCGGCGGCCCCGGGTGGTGCTCAGGGTGTCCAGGAGGGCCTGCCCGTCGTCCAGGGTCTGCACCCCGTGCACCCCGGGGGCGTCGACGCCGGGCAGGTCCGGCCGGACGGGGCGGGCACCGGTCGCGAGCACGAGCTTGTCGTACGGCGTCCACGCCTCGGCGCCCGACTCGAGGTCACGGGAGCGGACACGGCCGCCCGCGACGTCGATCTCCGTGACCTCCGTACGCATCCGCAGGTCGATGTCGCGGGCGCGGTGCTCCTCGGGGGTCCGCGCGATCAGCAGGTCCCGCTCGGCGACGTCCCCGCCGACCCAGTACGGGATGCCGCAGGCGGAGAAGGAGGTGAAGTGGCCGCGCTCGAAGGCCACGATCTCCAGTTCGCCGGGGCCGCGCAGCCGGCGTGCCTGGGACGCGGCGGACATGCCCGCCGCGTCCCCGCCGACCACGACCAGGCGCTCCCTCGCGCGCCCCCCGCTGCCGCCGTCGCCCGTACCACTGACCTCGCCCGTACCGCTCGCACCGATCACGCTCATACGAACACGCTACGGGGGCGCGGCATTTCAGTCCCCCAGGCCGCTTTCCTTCCGGCCGTCTTCCTCCCGGGCGCCGTCCTCCCGCCGTACGGGCGGCGCGACCGGGAGCGTGCCGGAGCGCCCGGGCGCAGCCGGGGCCGGGACGGGCGCCGTGACGGGACCGGGGGCGGGACGGCGGGGGAGCCGGGGGCGAACGAGACGCACCCACAGCAGCGCCAGCAGTGCCGCGAGGGCGGCGAAGGGAAGCATCGCGCCGAGCACCAGGGCGATCCAGCGCAGCATCGTCACGAAGGCGTCCCAGCCGCCCGCGAGCGCGTCCACGAAGCCCGGGCCGTCGTCCGTGTCCGCCTTCTTCACCGCCGTCTCCGACAGGGACAGCGTGATGGTGGCGAGGCCGGTGCGGTCCTTCAGGGCGGCCTGCCGGGCGAGCAGGGCCTCCAGGTCGGCCTGACGGGAACTCAACTCCCCCTCCAGGGTCACGACGTCACTGAGCTTGGTCGCCCGGTCCATCAGCTCGCGGATGCGGGCGACGCTGGCGCGCTGCGACCTGACGCGGCTGTCGACGTCGACGACCTGGTCGGTGACGTCCGTCGCCTTGGCCCTCTGTTCCAGGACCTCCCCGGTGCCCTGGAGGCCGCCCAGCACGTCGTCGTACGCGTCCGTGGGCACGCGCAGGACGACGCGGGTGCGTTCGCGGCCCTTCCCGTCGCGGGTGGTGGTCTCGTTCCCGACGAAGCCGCCCGCCGTCTCCGCGGTGGTGCGGGCCTCGGCGAGGGCCTTCGGCACGTCCTTGACCCGCACCGTCAGGGACGCGGTGCGGACGATGTGGGACGCGGCCGGCACCGGGCTCTCGGCGGACGCGCCGCCCTCGCTCGACTTGCCGTTGTCCGCGGCGCTGCCGGCGGCACCGGCGGCATCCCGCCGGGCGGCCGACGTGTCCCTCTTGTCGGAGGCGCTGTCCCCGCCGGCCGCGCCGCATCCCGCGAGCCCGAGCGTCGCGGCGAGGAGAGCGGCGGCCAGGACCTGGACCGGACGCGCCGGGCGCCCCGCGCGCGCGTGCCCGCGCCGTCGCCGTCGGGTGTGCTGTGTGCCCATGGTGCTCAAGGTGCTCATGCGGGAGTCCCCCGGGGGTGTGTCGTGACGGCTGTTGCTTCTTCGACGCCCGGCCGGGTCCCGGCGTTTGACGGGTTCGGTCCCGATCGGGTCACGTTGGGGACTCGGTGGGGCCACATGGCCCTGGCGGGACCGTCGGCGCCGTCTGAGAAGGTGGGGTCATGAGCGGATCACCCACGGGCGCCGGGCAGCACGTCGTCGTCATCGGAGCCGGCATCGCCGGCCTGGCCGCCGCGCACCGGCTGCTGGGCCTCGGAGCGCGGGTGACCGTGCTGGAGGCCTCGGACCGGGTCGGCGGCAAGCTGCTGCCCGGCGAGATCGCGGGCGCCCGCGTCGACCTCGGCGCGGAGTCGATGCTGGCCCGCCGCCCGGAGGCGGTCGGCCTCGCCCGTGAGGTGGGCATCGGCGGCCGGCTCCGGCCCCCGGCCACCGCGACGGCCTCGCTGTGGACCCGCGGCGCCCTGCGCCCCATGCCCAAGGGCCACGTCATGGGCGTACCCGGCACCGCCGCCGCACTGGGCGGGGTGCTCTCCGAGGAGGGCCTCGCCCGCATCGCGCGCGACGCGGAGCTGCCCCGCACGGAGGTCGGCGACGACGTGGCGGTCGGCGAGTACGTCGCGGCCCGCCTCGGCCGCGAGGTCGTCGACCGCCTGGTGGAGCCCCTGCTCGGCGGCGTGTACGCGGGCGACGCGTACCGCATCTCGATGCGCTCGGCGGTCCCGCAGCTGTTCCGGATCGCGCGGACGCACACCTCCCTCACCGAGGGCGTCCGGGAGATCCAGGCCACGGCCGCCACGGCCCAGCAGACGGGCCCGGTGTTCATGGGCATCGAGGGCGGGGTGGGCACCCTTCCGCTCGCGGTCGCCGAGTCGGTGCGGGCGCGCGGCGGGGACATCCTCACCGGGGCACCCGTCACCGAGCTGCGCCGGACGGCACCGGACGGCTGGCGGATCACCGCCGGGGACCGGGTCCTGCTCGCCGGGGCGGTCGTCGTCGCCGTGCCCGCACCGGCCGCCGTCCGCCTCCTGCGCGCCGAGGCTCCCGGTGCCGCGGCCGAGCTCGCCGGTGTCGAGTACGCCTCCATGGCACTGATCACGCTCGCCTACCGGCGCGCGGAGACCGGCCTCCTCGAAGGCAGCGGATTCCTGGTGCCGCCCGTGGACGGCCGCACCATCAAGGCGTCCACCTTCGCCTCCCGCAAGTGGGGCTGGATCGCCGAGGAGAACCCGGACCTGGTCGTCGTGCGGACCTCCGTCGGCCGGTACGGGGAGACGGAGATCCTCGGCCGTGACGACGACGGCCTCGTGGACGTGTCCCGGCACGACCTGAAGGCCGCCACCGGCCTGGACGCCACCCCGGTCGCGACCCGCGTCACCCGCTGGCAGGACGGCCTGCCCCAGTACCCCGTCGGCCACCACGCGCGCGTGGCCCGCGTCCGCGAGCACCTCGCCGCCCTCCCCGGGCTGGCCGTGTGCGGCGCGGCCTACGACGGCGTCGGCATCCCCGCGTGCATCGCCGGGGCGTACGCCGCCGCCGAACAGATCCACGGTGACCTCGGCGCCGTGCCGCGGCTCACCGCCGACCCGGTGCAAAGCCTCCACGGAGGAGCAGGAGAATAGGGACATGAGTGACCACGCCACCACCCCCGCGCCCGACCGGATCCCGAACAAGGGCAAGCTGGCCAAGGACCTCAACGAGGTCATCCGCTACACCCTCTGGTCCGTCTTCAAGCTGAAGGACGCGCTGCCCGAGGACCGCGCCGGTTACGCGGACGAGGTCCAGGAGCTCTTCGACCAGCTGACCGCCAAGGACGTGAAGATCCGCGGCACGTACGACGTCTCCGGGCTGCGCGCCGACGCCGACCTCATGATCTGGTGGCACGCCGAGAGCGCCGACCAGCTCCAGGAGGCGTACAACCTCTTCCGCCGCACCCGGCTGGGCCGCGCCCTGGAGCCGGTCTGGTCGAACATGGCGCTGCACCGGCCCGCCGAGTTCAACCGCGCGCACATCCCGGCGTTCCTCGCCGACGAGACGCCGCGCGACTACATCAGCGTGTACCCCTTCGTCCGCTCGTACGACTGGTACCTGCTGCCGGACGAGGACCGCCGCCGCATGCTCGCCGACCACGGCAAGCTGGCCCGTGGCTACCCGGACGTGCGGGCGAACACGGTCGCGGCGTTCGCGCTCGGGGACTACGAGTGGATGCTCGCCTTCGAGGCCGACGACCTGCACCGCATCGTCGACCTCATGCGCCATCTGCGCGCCTCCGAGGCCCGGATGCACGTCCGCGAGGAGGTCCCGTTCTACACGGGCCGCCGCAAGGACGTCAGCGAGCTCGTCGCGGGCCTCGCGTAGCACGCGGGCCTCGCGAAGCCGGCGCGGGCGCCTTCACCGGCGCCCGCCCCGCCCCGCCGTCCGTACGGGCGATGCCCGCACCGGCTCCGGTTCGGCGTGGGGCGCGCACCGGGCCTGCCGCGCCGGAAGCCGGCCCTCCAGGAGATACGCCTCCAGGTAGCCGTTGACGCACGGGTTCGACTCGCCGCCGATGCCGTGGGAACCGGCGGCCCGCTCCGTCACCAGGACCGAGCCCGACAGCCGCCGCCGCAGCTCCAGCGCCCCCTCGTACGGTGTCGCCGCGTCCCGCTCGGCCGCGAGGATCAGCGTGGGCGGCAGCGCGCCGGGCAGGGCGCGCACGTCGAGGGGCCGCTGCCGCGGCACGGGCCAGTAGGCGCACGGAAGATTCGCCCACACGTTGTCCCACGTCTCGAACGGCGCCACGCGCGCGAGGCGGGTGGCGTCGCGGTCCCAGGTGCGCCAGTGAGCCGGCCAGGGAGCGTCGTTGCACTCGACGGCCGTGTAGACGGCCTTCCCGTTCTCCTGTCCGGCGGCCGCCTCCGGGTGCGGACCGGCCTGCTCGACCAGTGGCTTCGGGTCACCCCTCAGATACGCGGACAGGGCGAGGGCCCGGTGCGGCCAGAGGTCGTCGGAGTACCCGGCGTCGAGGAACGCCGCCTGCAACTGCCCGGGCCCTACCGTGCCGCCCGCCGGCCGCCCGGCGAGCCGCGCCCGCGCCCAGTCGTAGGCACGCCCGACGGCCTGCGGGGTGGAGCCGAGCCCGTACACGCGGTCGTGCCGGGCGGTCCACGCGCGGAAGTCCGCCCAGCGGCCCTCGAACGCCGCCGACTGCGCGAGGTTGTCCCGGTACCAGACGGCCTCCGGGTCCGGGTTCACCACCGAGTCGAAGACCATCCGGCGCACGTGCGAGGGGAACAGGGTCGCGTAGAGCGCCCCGAAGTACGTCCCGTACGAGACACCCATGAACGTCAGCTTCCGCTCGCCGAGCGCCGCCCGCAGCACATCGAGGTCGCGGGCGTTGTTCAGGGACGAGTAGTGCCGCAGGGCGCCGCCCGAACGCCGGGCGCAGCCACGCGCGTACGCCTTCGCCCGGGCGATCCGCTTCTTCTTGTACGACGCGGAGGGGTGGACCGGCGCCGGTGCGGGCCCCTGGGGCCGGTCCCCGGGGGCGCGGCAGGACAGGGGCGCCGAGCGGCCGACCCCGCGCGGGGCGTAGCCGACCAGGTCGTAGGCCGCCGCGACGCGCCGCCACTCGGAGAGGTAGCCGAGGAGCGGGAAGTGCATGCCGGAGGTGCCGGGGCCGCCGGGGTTGTAGACCAGCGCGCCCTGACGCGCGGCCCCGCCCTTGCCGGTGGCCTCGATACGGCTGACGGTCAACTCGATGTGCCGGCCGTCGGGGTGGGCGTAGTCCAGGGGGACGGTGACCGTGCCGCACGTCAGGGTGGCCGGCATGTCCGGCTCGTCGGCGCAGCTGCCGAAGCGGATGCCGGCGGCCGCGGCACGCCCGGCGGCGACGGCCACACCGCGCGCCTCGGCGGCGCCGTCCGCCGGGAGGGGCGCGCCGTGCGCGGGACCGGCGACGAGGCCGGTCAGGAGCAGCAGCGCCCCGGCGGTTCCGTGGAGGACGGCGGCTCTCATCGGGGGTCCCTTCGGCGCACGTGCACGACAGAGGGGATGCTTGGATCACCGCCCGCCGAAGTAAAGCACCGCTCCGCGGATGTCGCGCCCCGCGCTTCCGTGCGCCCCTAGAACCCGCCCCGGCCGCCCCGTGCGGGGCCCCGTCCGGGCTGGTCGCGGTGCGCGAAGGCCGCGCGCAGTCCGGGCTCGCCGACCGCGCGGATACCCCGTACGGCGACGGTCGTGAGGTACGTACGGTCGTCGCCCGTGCCGCCGTTCGCGTCACCGTTCGCGTCGTCGGTGCCGTGGGGCCGGTGGGGGAGTGCGCCGAGCAGCCGCTGTCCGGCCGGGGACGCCCAGCTGGTGTACGGGTGCACCTCCACGCGCGCGATGGTGAGGCAGCTCAGCGCGAGGAGGAGCGGCAGCGCGAACCAGACGGCGATCATGACGCGCGGCTCGCTCGCCTGATCCGGCTTCAGCACCGCGACGGTGCCCAGGCCGAGGACGGCCACGGCGGCGGCGCGCACCTGACGGACGCACCCCTCGACACCGCCGCGGGCGCCGTCCGGTACGGCGAGTCCCGCGGCGACGAGACGGTCGGCGAGGGAGCGCACGGCGTCGGCGGCAGCGGCGGCCGCCCGTACGGGCGCGATCCGGGACTGCCCCTCCGGGCCGATGGCCCCTATGACGCAACGCTCCATGTCGTCGCGCCCGAGCGGGTCCACGACCGTGGCCCAGCCCGTGTGCGCGAGCAGCAGACGGCGCTGACGCGCCATCGACACCAGGGTCAGCTCGGCGACCCGGGTGGGTCCTCCGGACAGGAACGCCGCCTCGTACAGCGTCAGATCGTGACCGCGGCCCGCCTCCGAGGCACCCGCGTCGACGTCCGCCGCGCGAACCGCCGCCAGGCACAGGCGAATACAGGCGGTACCGGCCACGGCCCAGGCCAGGATGAGGAGCAGCACCCAGAGCATGACGTTTTTCTATGCGAAGACGTTCGAAAGGCGCCACAGCTTGTTCACTATGTGGACAGAGCGTGGGCGGTACGTGACGTTCCACGCCGTTTCGGCCGAGTGTGCCGGTGGCGGGCGGCCGTTGAGGACGGGGACCGGTCAGCGGTGCGGCAGAACCCTGCGGGCGGCACGGGCCAGCCGGGCACCGGGACGCCGGTGACGGGGCGCGGGCCCGGACCGGTCCAGCCACCACTCCCGCAGCCGCCGGCGGGCGTCCGCGTCGCCCAGTCGTCCGGCGGGCAGCAGCTGTTCGGCGAAGTCCAGCGCGTCGCGCCGGTAGCCGCCGGTCATCGGACGGCCCTGCGCGTACGCGAGGAACGCGGGCCGGTACCCGGACCCGAGGATGTCCGGCAGCTCCGGGGCCACCTTCGCCACGACGTCCGCCCGCTTGGCGGCGAGGGCGCGCGCCTGCACCCCGAGCCGCGCCCGGTCGAACCCCTCCGGTGCGGGGGTGCCGGCGACCAGCGCGGACAGCAGCGCGGCCTGAGCGAGCGCGAGCCGCTGCCGCGCGGGCTCGGGCGCCGCGCACGTGGTGTCACGCCATTCCGGAGCCCCGGCCGGCGCCGAAGCCCGCTCCGGACCCCTCACGGCCCCCGCGACCGTCTCCCGTATCGCGTCCAGCTCCCGTTCCAGTTCCGCGGGCTCGGGGAAGTTCTCGTCGCGTTCGAGGAGGACACCGGGCGGGGCCGTCCGGGAGGCGAGGTGGGCGAGGATGTCGAGGACGGGCCGGGGCACGGGGTGGGCGTGGCTGTCGTGCCAGACGCCGTCCCGTTCGAAGCCGCCCGCGACATGGACGTACGCGATGGCCTCGACGGGGAGTTCACGGAGGGCTTCGGCCGGGTCCTCGCCCCGGTTGACGTGGTTGGTGTGCAGGTTGGCCACGTCGATCAGCAGCCGTACGCCGGTGCGGTCCACCAGGTCGTACAGGAACTGTCCCTCCGTCATCTCCTCGCCGGGCCAGGAGATGAGCGCGGCGATGTTCTCCAGCGCGAGCGGCACGGGAAGCGCGTCCTGCGCGATGCGGACGTTCTCGCAGAGCACGTCCAGCGCGTCCCGGGTCCGCGGAACGGGCAGCAGGTGCCCGGCCTCCAGCACCGGGGACGCGGTCAGCGGGCCACCGGCGCGTACGAACGCGATGTGCTCGCTGACGAGGGGCGAGCCCAGCGCCCCGGCCCGCTCGGCGAGTGCGGCCAGCCGCCCCTCGTCGGGACGGTCGGCGCCGCCGAGGCCCAGGGAGACCCCGTGCGGCACGACGGTGACGCCGCGCTCGCGCAGCCGCACCAGCGACTCGGGCAGATGCCCGGGACACACGTTCTCCGCGACGGCCTCGACCCAGTCGATCCCGGGCATCCGCTCCACGGCCTCGGCGATCTCCGGCCGCCACCCGATCCCGGTCCCCAGCACCACCGGCGCCCCGACCGCCACGGCCGCCCCCCGCACCCCTGCTCGCGTCATCGTCCCCGCCCCCTCACTCGTCCCCCGGCCGCTCCCGCCGCCCACCCACGACGACACCCCGACGACCCGGCGTGCCGGTGTCATGGCCCCACCCACACCGGCCCAACCCCACCCCGAGGACGTTCAGAGCAACATTTGAGCTTCGGCGGAACTCGCGCGCCCGCCTCTTGCGCTCCGGTCCGTCCGTAGGGTGTGCCGATGCCGCGGGGCTGATCACGAGCCGGCCGTGGGCGAGACGGACGAACGGCATGGGGGTGTGGCCGCGGACCACGGCGTCGCGGAGGAGGCCGAGGGAACCGCTTCGGCGCGAGGGGCGAAAGGCAGGTGAAGGCCCAAGTGTTCGAGCATCGTCCCCTGGACGAGAGGAGCCCCGATGACCGTCGGACCAGGCGTCGGCAACGGCACCGCGCGTGCCGATGCCGAGAGCGACGCCTCAGTGATCGCGCGGTCCCGGGATGAGCCCGAGGCGTTCGCCGCGCTCTTCGACCGGCACGCCGACGCCGTGCACCGCTATGCGGCCCGCCGCCTCGGCGGCGAGGTCGCCGATGACCTCGTGGCGGAGACCTTCACCACCGCATTCCAGCAGCGGCATCGCTACGATCCGGCCCGGGGCGCGGGCGTCGACGCCCGGCCCTGGCTGTTCGGCATAGCGACCAACCTGGTCGGTCGGCATCGGCGGGCCGAGGCCCGCCGGTTCAAGGCCATGGCCCGGGTCCCGGCCCCCGCCGACCACGACGAGCCGCTGGCCGACCGGGCCGCGGACCGGGTGGTGGCGCGGGCCGTACGCCGCGAGCTGGCGGCGGCGCTGGCCGCGCTGCCGGCTCGGCATCGGGACGTGCTCCTGCTGGTGGCCTGGGCGGATCACAGCTACGAGGAGGCGGCCGAGGCCCTCGGTATCCCCGTGGGCACGGTCAGATCACGGCTGCACCGGGCTCGCGGCAAACTGCGCGAAACATTGGGCGGATCCAATCCGACGGCACTGCGAGAGGTATCCGGCCATGAATGACGAACTCGAACTTCTGAGGGAGTGGGACGCGGACGCGGCCCCGCTCACCGGTCCGGCCCGGGACCGGGCCCGGCACCGGCTGCTCAACGCGATGGCCCACGCGGACCAGCGCACCGGCACCGGCCCCAGCCGCCGCCATGCACTGCGCCTCGCGGCGGCCGCGGCGGTCGCCACGGCGGTCACGGGGACGGCCGTGCTGATCGGCACGGACGGCTCCGGCGAGGGCGGCGCGCAGGGCACGAGCACCCCGCGGGTGGAGAACGCCGCCGCGACGGTGCTGAACGGGGCGGCGGCGTGGGAGCGCAAGCAGGAGAAGGAACCGGTGGCGCCGCGCGACGACCAGTTCATCTACTCGAAGCGGATCATCAAGGAGACGGAGCAGAAGACCGGCGAGGTCAAGACCTACACCGACGAGATGTGGGATTCGGTGGACGTCTCGAAGCGCTCCTTGTCCATGGAACTGGGCCGCGAGATGTGGGAGGAGCCCGCGGGCAAGGGCGGCGGGGTGTGGCCGCCCCGGAAGTGGAGCGAGCTGAAGAAGCTGCCCCAAGACCCGGAGAAGCTCATCTTCGCCATCATCTCCTTCGGCTCCCTAGGAGGTTCCGACGACCGGTCGATCAGCGATCTCGACAAGCCCGACCGGTACGAGGCCTACTGGCTGCTCGGTGAACTCCTGAAGAACCCGGCGCTGCCCGGGGGACTGCGCCCCGCGGCGTACGAGGCGCTGGCCCTCGTGCCCGGCGTCAAGACGATCCCGGGAGTGAAGGACTCCGCCGGGCGGACCGGGGTGGGGATCGCCTCCACCGAGCGCGGGTCCTACAAAACCAGGTACCTGATCTTCGACCCGGAGTCGTACGCATTCCTGGGCTTCCGCGACGAGCGGGTCTCGGCCTCCGGGAAGAAGAAGTACGTCCAGCTGTCGCACGTGGTGGACTGGGGGATCGTCGACCGGGTGAGGCAGCGCCCGTAGACCGCAGTCCCCCGGGGGGCCCGCGGGGCCGCCGGCGCCGGCAGACGGTCGCCGGCGGCCCTGAGGTGTGCCTCGGGGAGCCCGGCGTGCCGATGCCATGGCCCCACCCACACCGGCCCGACCCGACCCCGAGGACGTTTGAGCCTCACCCCGCACCCGCCGAAGGCCGCAACGCCAGGACGCGCTCCTGGCCCTCCTTGGTGCCCCAGCCGCAGAGGCGACTTGATTCCTGTCGAGCCGCCTTCACGAACTCTGGGAGCCTGCTGGCAGGCGGCTTCTGGCATGAGCGAATCTGGCGTCGGACCGTCGAGGAAGATGTCCGCATGGTCGATCACTCTCACGGTCTATCCCTCATGTCACTCGTGGACGAGGAGTGGGCATACACGCTCTGCGGTGGC
The DNA here is from genome assembly GCF_042956125.1 of Streptomyces sp. NPDC008313. NCBI lineage: Bacteria > Bacillati > Actinomycetota > Actinomycetes > Kitasatosporales > Streptomycetaceae > Streptomyces > Streptomyces sp. NPDC008313. Next base: position 292,173 of record NZ_JBIBFR010000003.1, on the reverse strand, counting down.
ACGGCAGCTACCGAGAGCTTCACCTTCGGGAACGCCACCGTGGGCATCGGCGATGCCGGGACACTGATCATCGTGGCAGCCGGAGACGCCCTCGACAGGAGCTGTGTGTGGAACGCTGATGAGGTCCGACTCCTCGGTCCTGCTCCGACGCCGGTACGGCAACGGCTCCTGAAGGAGCCTTGGGAACGCGGTACAAGCGAAGCGAAGTTGCCTGTACACCTGGCGGTGCGTACCCCGGAGGGTCTGCTGTATCTCGGCACCGGATCCGTGACCCGGGCCGGGACGGTCGTTCAGCCGGGCCGCAACGAACAGGTTCTCTCCGACTGCGCCCTTCGGCTTCGTTCGCCCTTGAGCAAGCCCGACTTGGCCCGCGTGCGTCCTGCTGCCCCTCCATCGGGCCTCCCGGACCTGGGGTGGCTCCGGCACCTGGACGGCCGGCGAGGCAGTGCGCTCGAACAGTTCGTCACCGGCTGGTATCCCGCTGAGTCCGAGACCGTCGCGCCACCGTCGGCGCCGGTACCTCCCGTGGATCTGCCCGACGGATTGAGGCAGTTCTACCGGCTGGGACAGCACCGTCCACGCTGCCTGGGAGTGCAGAACCGAGTTCTTCCCCTCTCCAAGCTACATACCGATGCCATGGGGGAGATGCTTGTCTTCGGCGAAGAGAATCAGGGGTGCTTCTTGTGGTCGCTGCTGTGGACGCTCGAAGGCTCCGAAGCGGATCCGACCGTCTGGTTCAGTGAGGACGACGAACCGCTGATCGCTGAGCAGGAACCACTCAGTGGCTTCCTCATCCAGTTCTCGCTCTTCGAGGCGTCCATGGGCGCCGACTACGTGGCGTCGTCCTGTCGGCTCACCGCAGAGCAGGTCGACCGGCTCGCCGGGGCACTCCGTCCCGTGCCCTTGCGCCCCTTCTGGCCTGCGGCTCCCACGCGTTTCTACGTAGCTCCCGGACTTGTCCTGCATGTCACGGATGAAGGAAGCGGCAACAGGTTCAGCGCCTGGGCCGGCGCCACCCACCGCAGTGCTCTCGCCCCCTTGGCCGACCTGGTCGAGTGGGACCAGTTCGACGGCTGACCGTCTCCCCCGCGCCATCGAATCATCCCGGTGGGAGGCGGCCGGCCCGCGCTGCCGGGCCGCGTGCGGGTGACGCGGTGCCCACGGGTCGCCGGGGTGGCGTGCCGTGGGCAGGGGAGGGCGGAGGAGCCCTACCGCAGTGCCGGGTGGTCCGCGATCACCGTGCAGGAGCCCGGGGCGATCTCCGTGAAGCCGGCGTCGCGGACCACGGGGAGGCCGCTGGTGGTGAGGTGGGTCCAGTGGGACGGGGTGGGGGTGCGGACGGCGAGGGGGAAGCCGGCGTCGCGCCAGGCTGTGCGCTGCTCGTCCGAGAGCTCCCACCAGGCGAGCTGGGCGCCGTGGCCCGCCTGGGCCATCGCCTTGCCCGCCGACATCTCCAGGTCCGGGCTCATCCACAGGACCGGTGCCGCGGGGTCGGCGTCCGCCGGAGGTTCGGGGTCGTCCAGTTCGGTTCCGGAGACCTGGAGCTTGGCCAGGTCCTTGGGCCAGCCGTCCAGCGGGACGGGCGGGAAGACGCGCACCTCGGCGGACTTGCCCGTGACCGTGATGCCGTCCAGCGTCTCCGCCCGCCGCCACTCCGCGCCGCGCGCCCGCCGCACCACCTTGCGGATGCGGGCGTCCTGCCAGTCGCGGACGGCCTGCGCCCACTCGCCCTCGCTGTGCGCGCGCTCGTCGCTCAGGAGCGTCAGCACCGCGCGGGCCGCCGTCTCCAGCGCGTCGGTACGGGGCGGAGGAGCACTCTTCTCTATGCGCACGACCAGCGGCAGCACGAACTGCGGGGCCTCGTCGCGCGGGGAGGACTCGGAACGGAAGGGGCCGTCGCCGGCGGCCTGGTAGGCCGGGATGGGATCACTGCTCACGGCCTTCAGTCTGCCAGGCGGGACAGCCGCCGCCTCGGGCGCGTCAGCCCGAGCAGGCGCCGCGCCCCGCTTCCTGCCACGCGCAGACGGGGCAGAGCGTGATGCCCCTGTACGACTCCGGGTACTCCGTCGGCTCCCGGCACAGGACGCATTCGGCGAAGGGCTCGCCGTCCGTCGCGGGAGCCGGGGGTGGCTCCGGGGCGGGGGCGGAGGCGCAGTAGTCGTCGGTCACGCCTTCAGCGTAGGCCTCACCGGGGCCGTGACGCCGCCGACCGGATCAGCTCGGATACCTTCACGAAGCGGAAGCCCCGTTTCCGTAGCTCCGGGACGACCGTCCGTACCGCCCGCTCCGTGACCGGGGCCGCGCTGCGGGTGCAGTGCATGACCACCACCGACCCCGGCTTCACCCCGTCGAGCACCTGCCGGGCCACGGCGTCAGCGTCCGTCGCGAACGCGTCGCCGCTGACCACGTCCCACTGCACGGCCGTGACACCCGCCGCGCCGAGCGTGCGCAGCGCCCGGTCGTCGTAACAGCCTCCGGGGAAACGGAAGTACGGCATCGGATCGGGTACCCCGGCCCTGCGGAACGCGGCCCAGGCCCGGTTCACGTCCGACGCCAGCCGGTCCTCGGACATGGTCGGCAGGCCGTAGCAGTCGTCGGTGAAGGCGTAGTGGCTGTACGAGTGGTTGCCGACCTCGAACAGGGGGTCCCGCCCGATGGCACGGGCCTGGCGCGGATACTGGTCCGCCCACCTCCCCGTCATGAACACGGTGGCCGGCACCTTGAGAGCGCGCAGTGCGGCGATCAGCGCGGGGTTGTCGAAGTGTTCTCCGGACGCCGCCCGCGGCCCTTCGTCGGCGGTCATGTCCGCGTCGAAGGTGAGTGCGACCGTCCTCCCCGCCGCACGCGGGCCGTTCGCGAAGACGGGGGTCAGGCCGGCGGGGCCCGGCGCGACGGTGGGCGGCCGTGACCGGGTGGGGACGGGGGTCGCGGAGTGACCTGGGCGCGGAGCGCGCAGAGCGGTGTCGGGGGAGCCGCACGCGGTGAGCGCGGCGGCTCCCAGGACGCCCAGGGTGCAGACGGCGACGGCACGTCGTACAGGAGTGATCACCGGATGAACGTATAGGGGTAAATGTGACTATTCGCCCATGGGTGCCGCGTGCCGTGCCGATGCGGCGGTCACATCACCCGCCCGGCGGCCAGGTGGCCGTACCCACGCCCGCTCCGGACCGTACGGACCGGAGCGGGCGGCCGCCTCCCGCCGCCCGCGCTCACGTCACCTGCGCCACGGCCCCGTCACGGCGAACGTCGTGCCCGGTGTGTAGCAGTTCACGAACATCGTGTCGCCGTCAGGGGAGAAGGTGACACCCGCGAACTCGCCCCACTCCGGGGCCTCGGGGGTGCCGATGTTCTGGGCGCCGCGGGCCATCGCGTAGACCTCGCCGCGGCGGGTGACGCCGAAGACGTGCTGGGCGCCGTTGCCGTCCTCGCAGACCATCAGGCCGCCGCTGGGGGCGATGCAGATGTTGTCCGGGGACTCGCCGGGCAGCTGGACGTCGGTGTCGGGGCCGAAGACGATGACCAGGGTCAGCCGGCGCTCCGAGGGGTCGTACCGCCAGATCTGGCCGAAGTGGTCGGCGGCCGAGCCCTGCGAGCTGTGCGCGAACGACGAGACGAAGTACACGCAGGCGCCGCCCCAGTAGCAGCCCTCCAGCTTCTGGGCGTGCGTGATGCCCTTCGGGCCGAAGTCCTGGAAGCGGATGGGTGTTTCGGCGGCGAGCGGGTCGGGGACGTCCACCCACTCGATGCGGTCGAACGTCGCGCCGGTCTCCTGGATGGTGGAGAGGTCGGGTACGCCGGGAACGCGCATCGCCTGGAGTCTGCCTCCCGCGCGCAGCGAACCGACGCCTCCGAGCGGCTTCTCGGGCTGGAAGCGGTAGAACAGGCCGAAGGGCTTGTCGAAGGCGTCCTCCGTCTCGTAGACGGTGCCGCGCTTCGGGTCGACGGCGATCGCCTCGTGCTGGAAGCGGCCCATCGCGGTGAGCGGTACGGCGCTGGTGCGGCGCGGGTCGACCGGATCGACCTCGAAGATGAAGCCGTGATCCTTGGTGTAGCCGTTCGTGCCGGCCCTGTCCTCGGTCTCCTCGCAGGTCAGCCAGGTTCCCCAAGGGGTGTGGCCGCCCGCGCAGTTGACCGCCGTACCGGCGATCGCGACATGCTCGGAGAGCACCCGGTTGTGGCGGTCGAGCGTCAGCGCCGTACAGCCGCCCTTGCCCATCGGGTCGTAGGTGATGCCCTCGACCGTGGGGACCGGGACGCGGCCGTCGGCGCGGTTCTCGTGGTTGCGGACCAGGTGGACGCGGCCGTGGTGGCCCGCGAAGGCCGACATGCCGTCGTGGTTGCTCGGAACCGGTCCCTCGCCGGAACGCAGCTGGTCCCCCTCGCGGGACAGGACCCGGTAGCGGAAACCTTTCGGCAGGTCGAGCAGGCCGTCCGGGTCGGGGATCAGGGGGCCGTAACCGCTGTGGCCCAGGCCCTGTGCGGCGGCGGTACCGGCGAAGAGCTCGGAGAGGTTTCCGGCGAAGGCGATCGAGGCGCCCAGGGCGCCCGTACGCGCGAGGACCTGACGTCGTGTTGCTGACATGGGGCAACCTTCCTGCTGGCGGACAGGATGTGACCCCGCTGTGTGTATCACGCGGTGCGGGTGGCGGGAACCACGCGTGTCGCGTGCGTCGCTCGTGTCACGCGTCGCGGCCGGGGGTGTGGCGCGTGGCTCCGTGCGGGGGAGGCGCGGGGGCGGCGCCGGGGGCCGCCGGGCCGGATTCCCCGGGCCCGGTTCCCCGGCCGGCTTGCGGGGCGGCTCCCGGGGCGGCGGCTTCCGGGCCGGTGGCGGGTGCGGTGTCCGCGTCCGCCTCCGTGGCCGGGAGGAACGCCGCCTCGGCGTGCGTCAGCAGGGCGGTCAGGTCGGAGACGGGCAGGCCGGTGGTCTCCTCGGAGGCGGCGGCCGGCGGGGTGGCCGGTGCGGCTTCCCGGCCCTCGTCGGCGAAACCCAGGACCTGCGGCGCCGAGGGCGCCGACGGGTCCACCGGCCGCGACTCCGGAGCCGGCGCCCCCTGCTGCGGTGCCGGAGCCGCCTGCGGTGCCGCCGGTGCCGTGCCCACCGCCGGGGGCGCCCCCGTCTGCGCCCGCTCCAGGAACCGCAGCAGTTCCACCGGGAACGGCAGGACCAGCGTCGAGTTCTTCTCGGCGGCCACCGCCACCACGGTCTGCAGCAGGCGCAGTTGCAGCGCCGCGGGCTGCTCCGCCATCACCCCGGCGGCCTGGGCGAGCTTCTTGGACGCCTGCAGCTCACCGTCCGCGTTGATGACGCGCGCCCGGCGCTCGCGGTCGGCCTCGGCCTGGCGGGCCATGGACCGCTTCATCGTCTCGGGCAGCGACACGTCCTTGATCTCGACGCGGTCGATCTGCACGCCCCAGCCCACGGCGGGGCTGTCGATCATCAGCTCCAGCCCCTGGTTGAGCTTCTCGCGGTCCGAGAGCAGATCGTCGAGGTCGCTCTTGCCGATGATCGAACGCAGCGACGTCTGCGCCATCTGCGAGACCGCGAAGCGGTAGTCCTCGACCTCGACGAGCGCGTTCGAGGCGTCGACCACCTTGAAGTAGACGACCGCGTCAACCCGCACCGTCACGTTGTCCCGGGTGATGCCCTCCTGCGCGGGCACCGGCATCGTGACGATCTGCATGTTGACCTTGCGCAGCTTCTCCACGCCGGGGATCACCATGGTGAACCCGGGTCCGCGGACGTCACCGGCCAGCCGTCCGAGCCGGAAGACCACACCCCGCTCGTACTGCTTGACGACCCGGGCGGCCGAAGCGACGTACACGAGCCCGGCGGAACCGACCGCCACCGCCGCGACCACGAGTTCCTGGAGCATGACGACCCCTTCCGAGGCGCCGCGCGCATACGACACCGCCGCCGCAGCCGCGTACGTCACTGCTGCCACGATATGCCCGTTCCGGGCCGGTGGTCGAGACGGCCGCGGCCGGGGCGCACGACCGGCGGGCCCCGGGCCTACGCCGTCACGAGCCCCTTGGCGTCCCGGGCCAGCGCGGTCAGGCGGGAGATCGCGCGGAAGTACTTCTTCCGGTAGCCGCCGTTCAGCATTTCCTCGCTGAAGAGCCGGTCGAACGGCATCCCGGAGGCCAGTACCGGCACCTCACGGTCGTACAGCCGGTCGGCGAGCACGACGAGGCGCAGCGCCGTCGACTGGTCGGGCACGGGCCGCACGTCGGTCAGGCACACCGCGCCGATCCCGTCGGTGAGCGCTCCGTAGCGGCTGGGGTGCACGCGCGCGAGGTGGTCGAGGAGCTGCGGGAAGTCGTCGAGCGACGCCCCCTGCGCCGCGTACGCGGCCTGGGTGACCTGTTCCTCGGAGAACGGCGCCGGGGCCTCGGGCAGCCCGCGGTGGCGGTAGTCCTCGCCGTCGATGCGCAGGGGGCGGAAGTGCGCGGACAGCCCCTGGATCTCGCGCAGGAAGTCGGCGGCCGCGAAACGGCCCTCGCCGAGCTTGCCCGGCAGCGTGTTCGACGTGGCGGCGAGTGCCACGCCCTCGTCGACCAGCCGGCCGAGCAGCGAGGACACCAGGACGGTGTCACCCGGGTCGTCCAGCTCGAATTCGTCGATGCACAGCAGCCGGTGTCCGGAGAGCGTCCGCACGGTCTGCTGGAAGCCGAGCGCGCCGACCAGGTTCGTCAGCTCCACGAAGGTGCCGAAGGCCTTGAGCGAGGGCTCCGCCGGAGTCGCGTGCCACAGGGACGCCAGGAGGTGGGTCTTGCCGACGCCGTAACCGCCGTCGAGGTAGACGCCGCGCGGGCCGGCGGGAGCGGCCGGTTTGCCGCGGCCGAACCAGCGGCGCTTGGCGCCCCCGCTCGCGTGGGCGCCGCCGAGACCGGCGGCGAAGGAGGCGAGGACCTGGACGGCCTCGGTCTGGCTGGGCTGGTTCGGGTCCGGGATGTACGTATCGAAGCGGACCGAGTCGAACCGCGGCGGCGGCACCATCTCGGCGACGAGCCGGTCGGCGGGGACGTGCGGCTCGCGGGCGCACAGGGACAGCGGAACCGCTTCGGCTATCGGACTGAGCCCAGAGGCGGCGAGGGAGGACGACACGGTTCCCCACTCTAAGGGCCGTGCCACACTGCACGTCATGCGACGCCTGTTCCCTGTGACCGACGAAACACCGGCCCGGACCTCGGGTGAGGCCTTCGAAACGGAGGCGGCGCGCGGCGCGGCCCCCGCGCCGGAAGGCGCGCCGACACGTGCGGCGGGCCCGGCCCCGGACACGGAGGACCGGGAGTGGGGGCTCCTGGAACTGGCGGAGGCGTACGCCTATCCCGCGGGCCACGACGCGTGGCTGCGCGCCAACATGGTCTCCACGCTCGACGGCGCCGCCCAGCACGAGGGGCACTCCAAGCCGATCTCCAGCGCCGCCGACATGCGCGTCTTCGGGGTGCTGAGGGCGCTCGCGGACGTCGTCCTGGTCGGCGCCGAGACCGTACGCCAGGAGGGCTACCGCCCGGCACGCGCGCGTGCCGACTTCGCGGCGCTGCGCGAGGAGGCCGGCCAGACCCCCGCACCGGCGATCGCGGTGGTGACCGCGAGCCTCGACCTGGACTTCTCGCTGCCCCTGTTCACCTCACCGCTGACACCCACGCTGGTGCTGACCGGCGCCGCCGCCGCCCCCGAACGGGTGGCGGCCGCCGAGAGGGCGGGAGCGACGGTGATCGTCGCCGGGGACGGCATGGGGGTGGACCCGGCGCGTGCCGTACGGGCCCTCGCGGACCGCGGGCTGGCCCGGATGCTCACCGAGGGCGGTCCGCGGCTGCTGGGCCAGCTGGTCACGGCCGGGGTGCTCGACGAGCTCTGCGTCACCGTCGCCCCGATGCTCACCGTGGGCGACGCCCAGCGCATCACGGGCGGGCCCTCCCTGGCGGTTCCCAGCCACTACGCGCTGGTGTCGCTGCTGGAGGAGGCGGGATTCCTCTTCGGCCGCTACCGGCGCGCCTGAGGGGGCCGCGGGCGCCGACGGACCCGACCGGCCCGGACGGGCCGGCCCGTCCGGGCCGCCGGACGCGGACGCCGGCTCGCGGCGGCTCGTCGAAGTTGATCGTTCCGGTTCGTCGTCGCCGGGCACACTGAATCCGACAGACCTCGTGGGGTCACGGGGCAGGATGTTTCCGCAGGGGCCGAAAGGGCGGCCCCGGACGAGAAGGGCGCCTGGCGTGTTCACAAGCGTATTGATGATCGAGAAGGCCCTGACGTCCGCCGACGTGGAGTTCGTCACCACCTTGCACGGGGACGAGGCGGTCGCCTTCCACGTGCTGCTCCAGCCGCGCGGCGACCAGGCGGACCGGCTGCTGCGGGCCATCGACGACGTGGCCCTCGGTGAACTGGACGACGCGGCCCACGAGCACGACACCCCCGAGGGCAGGGACGCGGCGGCCCTCGGCAGGCAGGCCCTGGAGGTCTCGCTCACCGCGCTCCGCTCGACGGGCAGCACGGCCGAGGGACGCCTGATCGAGAACCACCCGCTGGACGCCCTGCGGACGCTGGTCGACGATGTCCGGGCCGACGAGGTCATCGTGCTGACCGACCCCCACTACGTGGAGGAGTTCTTCCACCGCGACTGGGCCTCCCGGGCCCGCCACAAGGTGGGGGTGCCGGTGCTGAAACTCTTCTCCCACAGCAAGGCATAGGCTGGGCGTCTCGTACCGCTCGCACCACTCGCTCACCTGGGAGAGACACGCATGGCACCCGGCCTTCCCACCGCCATGGACCGACCGCACTTCATCGGAATCGGCGGCGCCGGAATGTCGGGGATCGCGAAGATCCTCGCCCAGCGCGGAGCCAAGGTCGCCGGCAGCGACGCCAAGGAGTCCGCGACCGCCGAGGCCCTGCGGGCGCAGGGCGCGACCGTGCACATCGGGCACGCGGCCGAGCACCTCGCCGACGACGCCAGCTGCGTCGTCGTCTCCTCCGCGATCCGCGCCGACAACCCCGAGCTGGCCCGCGCGGCCGAGCTGGGCATCCCCGTCGTCCACCGGTCCGACGCGCTGGCCGCCCTGATGGAGGGGCTGCGCCCGATCGCCGTCGCCGGCACGCACGGCAAGACGACGACCACGTCGATGCTGGCGGTCTCGCTGTCGTCGCTCGGCCTCGACCCGTCCTACGCGATCGGCGGCGACCTGGACGCCCCCGGCTCGAACGCCCTGCACGGCGAGGGCGAGATCTTCGTCGCCGAGGCGGACGAGTCGGACCGCAGCTTCCACAAGTACGCGCCCGAGGTGGCCATCGTCCTGAACGTGGAGCTGGACCACCACGCGAACTACGCCTCGATGGACGAGATCTACGCGTCGTTCGAGACGTTCGTGGACCGGATCACCGAGGGCGGCACGCTGGTGATCTCCTCGGACCACGACGGCGCCCGTGAGCTCACCCGCCGCATCCGGTCCCGCGACGTCCGCGTGGTGACGTACGGCGAGGCCGGGGACGCGGACGTACGGGTGCTGTCCGTGGTGCCGCAGGGCCTGAAGAGCGAGGTGACGGTCCTGCTGGACGGCTCCGAGCTCACCTTCGCCGTCTCCGTGCCCGGCCGTCATTACGCGCACAACGCGGTCGCCGCCCTCGCGGCGGGCGTCGCGCTCGGCATCCCGGCGGCCGAGCTGGCCCCCGCGCTGGCCTCCTACACGGGCGTCAAGCGCCGGCTGCAGCTGAAGGGCGAGGAGGCGGGCGTCCAGGTCGTCGACTCCTACGCGCACCACCCGACGGAGATGACGGCGGACCTGGAGGCGATGCGGGGGGCGGCCGGCGAGGCGCGCATCCTCGTCCTGTTCCAGCCGCACCTGTTCTCCCGCACCCAGGAGCTCGCCACCGAGATGGGGCAGGCGCTGGCGCTGGCCGACGCCTCGGTGGTCCTGGACATCTACCCGGCCCGCGAGGACCCGATCCCCGGCGTCACCAGCGAGCTGATCATCGACGCGGCGCGGGCGGCGGGCGCGGACGTCCGGGCCGTCCACGACAAGGAGGACGCCGCCGCGGTGGTCGCGGGAATGGCCGGGGCCGGTGATCTCGTTCTCACCATGGGCGCGGGCGACGTCACGGACCTCGGCCCGCGGATCCTGGACCACCTGCGCTCCAGGTGACAGGTGGCAGGCGACAGGTGACCGACGCTTTCGAAGTGGGGTGCTGAACGTTATGTCGTACGACGTCGAGAAGCCGGACGAGCAGTGGCGGGCGGAGCTGTCGCCCGCCGAGTACACGGTGCTGCGCAAGGCGGGCACGGAGCCGGCGTTCACCGGTGAGTACACCGACACCAAGACCGAGGGCGTCTACTCCTGTCGCGCGTGCGGCGCCGAACTCTTCACCTCCGGGACGAAGTTCGAGTCGCACTGCGGCTGGCCGTCCTTCTTCGACCCCAAGGACACCGATGCGGTCGAACTGATCGACGACCGCTCCCACGGCATGGTCCGCACCGAGGTCCGCTGCGCCCGCTGCGGCTCCCACCTCGGCCATGTGTTCAAGGGCGAGGGGTACGCCACCCCCACCGACCAGCGGTACTGCATCAACTCGATCTCCCTGCGTCTGCGGCCCGAGGCGGGCTGACACGGCGGCCCCCCGAAGACGTTCGGCAGCCGCCGGGGGCTCGGCTACCCTCGTACCCAAAATCCCTGCTGGGGAGGGTGAGTTGACGGGTAGTACGGGGGCTGTCGAGTCGGGCGGCGGCGGTCGGGCCAAGAGGGACCTGCGGAGCAGGCCCTTTCCGGCACTGGCCACGAGCACGCCGCTCGAAAGGCTGGAGGCGCTGCGGTCGCTGCGCGCCTGGGCCGAGCAGGAGGCCGAGGACGCCGTCGAGTGGTACCTCGCGGACAAACGGCTGAAGCGGCGCGGGTCCCGTGTCATCCGCGGCCTGATGATCCTGCTCGCGACCACCGGCACGGTGATCCCCCTGGCCGGCGCGGCCACGGGCACGGACATCCAGAGCTGGGGTTACGTCTTCCTGGCCGCGGCGGCCGGCTGCAAGGGCTTCGACTACTTCTTCGGCCTCTCCACGGCCTGGATGCGGGACATCACGGCGGCCCAGTCGCTGCGCGGCGAGCTGAACGAGTTCCGGCTGGCCTGGTCGGCGGAGCTGCTCCGCGACACGACGGGCGAGCCCGAACAGGCCGTGATCGAGCGCAGGATGAGCCTCATCGGCTCCCTCATCGGCAAGATCCGGGGACACATGGAGTCGGAGACGGCCGACTGGACCGCGGAGTTCCGGGCAGGTCTCCAGCAGTTCCAGGACCAGGCGGTCGCGCTTCCGGCGCCCAGGGACGCCGGCGCGCCCGCGGAACGCTGACCGCCCCGGCCTCCCCGAACCCGCCCCGCCCCCGCCGAACCCGCGTCGCCGCTCCGCCGGTCCCCGAGGATGTGTCATGCCACGCTCCACCCCGTCAGCGACCCGGTCGCGCCACGCGTACGGCCCCCGGCCCGGTGCGAGCGTGGCCGACGGCCTGCTGACGCGCACCGACCCGACGGGAGCGCGGCTGCTGGAGCGGGCCCTGCGCTCCCTCACCGGATCCGCCTTCCTGCTGCCGAGACTCGGCGGGGTCTGGCTCTGGGGCGAGGAGATCGTCGTCGAGGTGGCCGACCCCCCGGCCGGTCCGCCGCCCGGCCACTGGCGGGCGGGCGACGACCCCCGCCGGTGGTTCCTCGGCCGGGAGGGCGCGCGGGCGTACGAGGACGGCGACCTCGCGGCCGACACCGCCGCTCACGCCCACGTGGTGGCCGTGGGCCGGGACGGCGATCTGAGGCTGCTCCTCAACCTCGACGCCGGTACGGGGCTGGGGGCCGTGACGGGTCCGGCGCGGCTCAGGGGCACGCTGCTCGAAGCGGTCGCCGCCGAACTGGCGACGACCGAGTGGTCGAGCCGGGTCCGGATCACCTGCGTCGGTACGGGGCACGAGGCCGGATCACTGTTCCCGGACCGGGTCGACGTCCTGCCCGACCTCGCCGCCCTGTTCGCGTCGCCGGCCGCCGCGACCGCGTGGGCGGACGGCGGGAGCGGCCGCCCGGATCCGGCGGCGGTGCTCACCGGCTGGGCGCCCCGCCCCGAGGACCCCGCCGCCACGACCGACGTCATCCTCATCGGTACCGAGCCCTCGCCCGAGGAGGCGCGGCGACTCGCCCGGCTCGCCGCCCGGTGCGGGCGGACAGGGCCGCGCATCCTCGTCGGCACGCACCTGCCGGACCTGCCCGGCGCGGGATACGCCGTCGACCTCGACCAGGACGGCAGGGTGACCGCCCCGCTGCTGGGCGTCGGCGCCGCGCCGCGCTCGGCGCCTCCCGGACGCGCCCGGCCCGTTCCGAAGCCCCGGGTGGAGCGGCCGCCGTCGTGGTCGGCCGTCTCCCGGGCCCCCGGCCCCGCGCGCCCGGCGGCCGGGATCGGGCGATGGCGGCTCACGGCCGTGTTACCGGGCGGGGCCGAGCAGGACGTCGTCCTGGAAGTCGGTGACGCGGTGCGCGTGAGCGTGGTGGCGGAGCGGCTCCTCGCCCGCCTCGACCGGCGCCGGGCGGAGACCGAAAGCCTCGACCGACGCCGGACAGCGACCGACCTCTTCACGAGCGAGGGGGAGCGGCTTGCGCCGGACCTCCCGCTGGCGCGCGTACCGCTGTACGACGGCTGCCGGGTCTTCCTCGGCGCGCCTCCCACGGGCGCGTTCACCCCGGAGCTGGACGCGGAGAAGTTCGCCCGGTTCAGCGACCTGTACGTGTCCCCGGCGCAGGCCGGGACCCTGGCGTTCGACCGGCAGGCGGCGACGGGCGGAGCCGCGGCGGAGCCGGAGGGCGCCGCGGCGGAACGGGAGGACGCCGCCGGCGTGCGGACGCCCGCGGCGCCCCCCGCGCGCCGCAATCCGGTCCGGTCGCTGTACCGGCGCGTCGTGCGCGGCCGGGAACCCACCGTGGTGAGCGGCGGGGAACCCAGCCCGGACCGGGCGGCCATCACCTGGTACTTCGGCGGGCCCAAGAACCTGCCAGGCGCCGTCTTCGGCCCGAAGACCCTGCTGTGGGAGCGCGACTCCGGCCACCTGGACTCGCTACGAGCGCTGTTGTTCCACGTCGGCCAGGGCAATGGCAGCACGCACTTCTTGACCATCGCGCCCGACGGCCTGGGCCTCGTGGGCGACCGCCGTGTCGCCCGCGGGCTCGCCGGCTGGATCGTGGCCCAACTGGCCTTCCTGCACTCGCCGTCCGACGTCGCGGTCAGGGTCCTCACCGATGAATCGGGCCGGGACGCCTGGCAGTTCGCCCGCTGGCTGCCGCCCGACGGGCTGATGGCCCGGGGAGGCCCGCGGCCACGGATCAGCCGCGAGCCCGCCGGCCACCTCAGACAGCTCGACGAGGCCGCTCTGATCATCCACGAACGGCTGCGCCGCGAGCGGGAGGCGGTCCTGCCCGCGGACCACACCGCTCTGGTGATCGTCCTCGACGACCCGGCGGCGCTGAACGCGGCGCCCTGGGCGGCGGAGACGCTGCGCGCGGGCCGGGACGTCGGCGTGTGCGTCATCCATGTCGCCGAGGACGAACGGAAGCTGTTCAACCCGCACGGGCCCCGATTCGTGGCGGGCGCCGAAGGATTCTGGACCTATCAGAGGGAGCGGGAACCGGACGTGGGCAGCCCGCGCTGCACCCCCGACACCATGCCCCCCGCCCAACTCGACGCGCTGGCCCGGCTGGTCGCCCCCCTGCGGGCAGCCCCCGCGGACCCCGAGGCGCCCCCGGCCGAACACCTCCTCGACCTGCTCGACCTGGACCCCCCGACCGCCGAGCGCATCGCCGACCGGTGGCAGGGCACCCCGCGCTCCGCGGCGGCCGTGCTGGGCGGTTCGGCCGGCCGCCCCCTCGTCCTCGACCTGCTCGCCGACGGCCCGCACGCCCTGATGGCCGGGACCGCCGGCTCCGGGACGGAGGAACTGCTGTGCGCCTGGCTGGCCTCGCTGGCCGTGGCCAACCGCCCCGACGAGCTGAACCTGCTCTTCGTCCACCACGACGGGGGCGAGGCGTTCGCCCCGGTGGCCGGGCTGCCGCACACGGTGGGCGTGCACACCGCGCTCGACCCGTACGCCGCCGCACGTGGACTGACCGCCCTCACCGCCGAGGTGCGAAGGCGCCGGAAGCTGATGAAGGAGGCAGGGGCACGGGACTTCGAGCAGTACACCGTGATCCGGTCGTCCGGCGCGGAGCTGCCCGCCCTGGCCCGGCTGGTGCTCGTGGTCTGCGACCTCGCCCACCTGCGCGAAGACGTACCGGAGTTCGTCCCCGGGCTGATCGACGCCATCCGCCGGGGCCCCGGTCTCGGCATTCACGTGATCCTCGCGACCCGCCGCCCGTCCGACGCGCTGACCCCGGACGAGCTCGCCTTCGCTCCCCTCAGGATCGTCCTGCGGCTCGCCGATCCCGCCGACAGCGAGCTGCTCATCGGCACCCCGGCCGCCGCCCGGCTGCCCAGGGGAGAGCCGCGACTCGCCTACGTACGCCGGGCGTCCGGCGCGCTGGACCTCGTACGCCGCGCACACCTGGAGGAGCCGTCGGAGGAACCGGCCGCCGCCGGGCACGACACCCTCAGCATCCGCCTCACGGACTGGACGGGAGCCACGGAACCGCGGGCGGACAGAGCCTCCGGCGGCGGGGCCACGGGCGGCGACCCGTTCGCCGCGCTCGTCGACGCCACCGCGCGGGCCGCGGAGACCCTGGACACTCCGCCCGCACCGCACGTCCCGTGGCCGCCGCCGCTGCCGCCGTCGGTCCGGCTGACCGAGACCGCCGCCGGGCAGGACACCCCGTGGCCCGTCCGGCCCCGGCCGGGGGCGCGGACACCGGTCGTCTTCGGGCTGCGCGACGCGCCCGGCGCCCAGGGCTTCGAACAGGCCGCCTGGGACCTCCGGCACGACGGGCCGCTGCTCGTCCCGGGCGACGCGGGCAGCGGACGGACCCAGCTGCTGCTGACCCTCGCCGCCGCCGTCGCCGAGCAGTACGGCGTCGAGGACGTCCACCTCTACGCCATCGACTCCGCCGGAGCCCTCGCCGGACTCACCGAACTGGACCACTGCGGTGCCGTGGTGACGCTCGACGAGACGGAACGGATGCGGCGGCTCGTCGACAAGCTCGTCGACACCGTCCGCAGCCGCCAGGAGCTCTTCGCGCGCACCGGGGTCAGGACCTTGCACGAGTACCGGCGCGAGCGCGGGGCGGGGAACCCTCCGCCGTACCTCGTCCTGCTGCTCGACGGCTGGCGGGAGTTCCGCGACTGGGCGGTCAGGACCGCGAACGACAGCTGCCTCAGGGACCTGTTCCGGCTGCTGCGGGACACCCGGACCGGCATCTGCCCCGTCGTCACCGGCGGCGAGGAGGTGTTCGACATCCAGCGCGGTTTCGCGGACGCCACCACCCTGGTACTGCGACAGGCCGGTCCCGCCGGCTACGAGCGTGCCGGGCTCGCGGCGCACCGGCTGCCGCCCTTCGCCGGACCCGGACGGGCCCTGTTCGCGGGCAGCGGCGTGGAGGTGCAGATCGCGCTGCCGGACCGGATCCAGGAGACGGCGAACGCGGCCCGGCAGCGCAACGCCGGTGTCCCGCTGGTGCGCCGGCCCTTCCGGATCCAGAGCAGCGCGCTGGCGGCGGACCGGTTCTCCCTCGGGCCGGAGGGCAGGCCGGTGGGCCGGGAGGACGTGTTCGCCTGGCTGGACCGCAACCTCCGCGACGGCACGCCCGCCGCGCTGCTGGGTCCGCGCCGGGCCGGCAAGTCGTGGATCGTCAAGGCGCTCCAGGAGCGGATGCGCTCCGACGGCGTGGGCAACGTGCAGAAGGTCGTGACCCTGGCCAACCGGGCCCCGGGCGGGACGCAGGACGAACTCGCCGTACGGCTCGTGCCCTCGCTCGCGGGAGCGGACCGGCCCGCCGACGAACTGATGGACCGGGCCGCCCAGGGCAGCGGCTCCTCCCGGCTCGTCCTCCTGCTCGACGAGGTCGGGCGGCTCACGGGCTACGAGCCGACGGCCGTGTCCTGGCTGCGCGACCTCGGCCAGGCCGGAGCGTGGCTCGTCTACTGCGGCACCTACAAGGACTGGAGCGACGCCCTGCACCACGCGCTGGCGGCCCCCGGTTCGAGTTTCGGCAACGACGTCAACCACTTCTCGCTGGGCCCGCTGGCCGAGGCGCACGCCCGCGAGTTCCTGGTCGGCACCGCGGAGAACGAGAGCGTGGCCATCCCGCCCGCCACCGCCGACCGCATCCTCCGGGACGTCGGGCCCTGGCCCTTCTACCTGCAGGTGGTCGGCGACGCGCTGGTACGCGCCGCGCGCGCCGGGAACACGCTCGCGCTCGACGACCCCGGCGAGCTCGGATCACTGATCGAACGGGAACTGCTCGTGAACAAGGCCGACGTCTTCCGCTCCCGGTGGAGCGAGATCCCGCCCGCCGGCCGGCAGGCCCTGCTCGACGCGCGGGGCGCCCCGCAGCCCCGCGCCCTGACCGCGGCCCAGGGACGGCAGTTGCGCGACGTCGGTCTGCTGCTCGCCAAGGACAAGTGGCTGCCCGACCGGCCCTTCTTCGACTGGATCGACCTCGCCCACCAGGAACTGGCCGACGCGGAGGAGCAGCGATGAGCCACTACCGGCCGAGCCGGGCGTTCGACCCGGAGCTCGACATCAGGTTCCCCGGCACGCACGTGCCCGCGTGGGCGGTACCGCTGGTGGAGGGGTACGCGCCCAACGACGTGTGCTGGCTGGTCGTCATGCCCAGGCGCTCCGGCAAGAGCTGGCTCGCCAACGCCGTGCTGCGGGCCCGCCCCGAGGGAAGCACCCGGCTCGTCGACCTGCGCAACGAGAACCTGGTGCGCAGGTCCGGGCTGACCTGCCTGACCAGTACCGAAGCGGGCCGGCCGCGGCTCGACGGGGCGGAGGTGGTGCTCGTCGACGAGCCGGCCGTCGGCCCGTCGAGCGGACGCGCGGTGGACCCCGCCACGCTGGCCGCGGGACTCGGGCGGCTGCGGGAGCAGGGCGTCACCCCGGTCGTCTTCGCCACCCCGGCCGAGCACGAACTGCTCGCCCCGCACCTGGGGGCCGACGCCCTCAAGGACGTCCGGACCCCGCCGTCGGTGACGGACGAGGAGGCCGCGCTCATGGCGGCCCGGGCCCCGGAGTGGGCGCCGGGCGTGGTGGCCCGGCTGCGCGCGGACCAGCCCGGCTGGCTGCTCACCCCGTTCCTGCTGGAGCTCGTCCTGCAGACCGCCGAGGCCGATCCGGACCTGCGCGCCGACCCGGCCGCGCTCTCCCGGCGGGCCGGTGAGGAGGCCGACCACCCCCTGCACCTGTACATCGACCAGTGGTTCCACAACGGCCTGTCCGCGACGCACCGGGCCGCCGTCCGGCGGGAACGCTGGCGCGACGCCGGGCTCCCCCTCGGCCCCGACGACCGCGACGCGCACACGACGAAGATGCTGCGGCCGGTGGCCGAGGATCCCGTGCTCGCCCACCACCTGCCCGAGGTGCTGCGCGTGCACCACGTGTCCGACCTGCACTTCGGCGGCAGCCTGCGCTCCAACGTCGACCAGAAGGACCGCACGCAGGCGGGCGCCGCGCTGGCCCGGCTCACCGGGGAGGGCACGCCGCTGGAGAGCTATCTGGAGCATGTCCGGCACCTCGGTGAGCAGGGCAGGGCCCCGCACGTGGTGATCGTCTCCGGGGACCTCGTCGACCGTCCCGTGGACGCGTACGGGCAGCGGGCCCTCGACTGGCTGCACCGGCTGACGGGGATGCTGGCCCCCCACCCCGACCTGCGCGCGGACGATCCCCGGGTGCTGCTCGTGGGCGGCAACCACGACGTGTCCTGGGACCGGTGCCTCGACGCGCGGCCCGGCGCCCGGCACGAGTGGTTCTCCGGGACCTTCCGCGCCTACCCGCACCCGGACCTGGACGAGGAGGACCACGACGCCCGGCGGCTCTACGTGCGCTACCCGGACGCCTGCCTGCGGGTCGCCCTCCTGGGCTCGGCCGAGTCGGGCGGCGAACCGGCCCGCAACGACGACCGCGACCGGGTACGGCGGCTCATCGCGGAACTCGCCGAGTCCGAGGACGGCACCCGGGTCAGCGACCTCATGGGCCAGCTCGAACGCCACGACCCCGGCGTCGTCGCCCACCCCGTGCTCAGGCGCCTCAAGAAGGAGACCGGCTGCGTCAACCTGGCCGTCGTCCACCATCCCCTCTCCCCGGTCCCCTCCGTGGAGGTGGCGCCGTACGCCGGTGTCGTCAACGCGGGCCAGGCCAAGCTGGCCCTGGCCGAGGCGCACACGGCGCTCGTGCTGCACGGCCACACGCACCTGGGCTTCCTCGCGTCGGAACGCCTCATCGACCGGGAGCGGCCCTGGACGACCCGCATCGCGGGCGCCCCGGCGCTGGCGAGCGTCCACTCGAACGAGGAGAACGGCTACAACGAGGTCTTCATCGCCCGGGAGGGCGACGAACACTCCCTCGCGCTGCGCACCGTCCGCTTCCGCGGCGGCCAGTGGCGGGCCGACCTGGCCATCGCCTTCCGTCCGGGGGAGGCCGACGAGTGCCCCTTCGACGAGCTGAGCGCCGACCGTTCCCCGCGGAACTGACAGGAAGAGCCTGCCGTGCGACTCACCCTCACGGTCGTCGACCCCCGCGACGGGAGCGCGGCCGACGTCGTCCTCGACGCCGACCCCGAGTCACCCGTGGACGAGGTCGCCCGCGCCCTGGAGAGCAGGCTCACCGGGGCACGCGCCACGAGCACACCGCCGGTGTACGTCGGCGGCCGTGCCGTCGACCCGTCCGCCTCCCTGGCGCGGTCCCCGCTCACGGAGGGTGCCGTGGTCAGCCTGCACACTCCCGCGGGGTGCCTGCCCGGCGAGGTCACGGGCATCGTCGAACTGCGGGTGAGCGGCGGCCCGGACGCGGGGGCCGTGCACCGGCTCGGGCTCGGCCGCACCGACATCGGAAGCGGCCCGGCCGCCCACGTACGCGTCGACGACCCCGAACTGGCCGAGCGGGCCCTGACCGTCACCGTCCGACCGGACGGCGGGTGCGCGGTGTGCGCGCATCAGGACGGCGACCGGATCACGCTGGATGGACTGTCCCTGGGAGAGTTCGCCGAGGGACGCACCGACGGCGGCGGCCCCGTACAGGCCGAGTGGCCCCTCGACGCGCAACTCGCCATCGCGGGGACCCTGCTGGAACTGGTCGCCTACACGCCCCCCGACGCCGTCCTGCGGCCCTCGGAGGACGGCGCGGGCTTCGAGTTCGAGCGCCCCCGGCGGCTGCCTTCGCCGGAGCAGCGCCGCGGTGGCCCGCCGGTGGAGGTCCGGGACTCCTCCCTGGACCGCCTGCGGCGTCCCTTCTGGGACTCCGCGCCCTGGGTATTGGCGATGTTCGTCCTGGTCACCGCCGCGATCCTCGGGTCGGCCCTCGACCGCTGGTACCTGCTGGGGTCGCTGCTGGGCCCGGTGACCGTAGTGGTCGCCCGGTACCTCGGCCCGAGGTACCGGGAACAGGAAAGGACCCAGCAGAGGGAAACCCGGGACGCGCGGCGCGCGGAGCTCATGAAGCACCGGAACGCCGCTCCTTCCCCGGCCGCCGTCCTCTCCCTCACCACCGGCCCCCGGGCCCGGCTGTGGGAGCGCCGCCCCGGCGACCGCGACCACTTGCTGCTGCGCGTCGGCACCGGCCCGGACGACGTGGATCTGCCCGTCACCCTGCCGCTGGGGGAGCTCGGCGTGATCGGCCTGGCGGGTCCCGGTGACTCGGCCCGGGCGCTGGGGCGCTGGGCGGTGGCCCAGATCGCCGGGCTGCACAGTCCGCTCGACGTCGCGGTGCACGTCCTGACGGTGAAGGGCGCGCACGACTCCTGGGACTGGCTGAAGTGGCTCCCGCACGCCCGCCCCGCCGGCGGCGTCGACGCGAACGCCGCCGTCGGCACGGACGCGGAGACCGTCGGGGCCCGCATCGGCGAACTCGTCCGATTCCTCCACGAACGCAAGCGGGACCGGGAGGCCGGCGGCGACGTCCCCGCCTCCGCGCCCGGCATCGTCGTGGTCTGCGACGGGTTCCGGCGGCTGCGTTCCTTCCCCGGAGTGGTGCAACTGCTGCGCGAGGGGCCGTCGGTGGGGATCCACCTGCTCTGCCTGGACGAGGAGGAACGCTTCCTGCCCGACGAGTGCCGGGCCGTCGTCTCCGCCGAACCTCACGGCGCCCCTTCGGTCCCCGCACCCCGGCGCGCCACCACCCGGCCCCCCGGACAACACGCGCACGACGACCCGCGGCCGGTACTGCGCCTGCGCGTGGACTCCGCCGAGGGGCCCCGGCACCGGGACGTACGCCCCGATCTCGTCTCCCCGGCGTGGTGTGCGCGGCTGGCCCGCTCGCTGGCCCCCCTCCGGGACGCCAGTGGCGGGACCGGCTACTCGGCCCTGCCGGAGCGGACCCGCCTGCTCGACGTGCTCCGGCTCGAACCTCCCACCGCCCGGGCCGTCGCCGAGCGCTGGACGGCGGGCGGGCCGTCGACCTTCGCGGTCATCGGCGAGACCTACGACGGCCCGTTCGGCGTCGATCTGCGCCGGGACGGACCGCACGCGCTCGTCGCGGGCACGGCGGGCTCCGGGAAGACGGAGCTGCTGCAGACGTTCATCGCCTCGCTCGCCCTCGCCAACTCTCCCGCGGACCTCACCTTCGTGCTCGTCGACTACCGGGGCGGATCGGCGTTCAAGGAGTGTGTCCGCCTCCCGCACACGGTCGGCATGGTGACCGACCTCGACCGCTACCTCGTCCAGCGGGTGCTCGACTCGTTCGGTGCCGAGCTGCGACGCCGCGAGCGCCTGGTGGCGGTGGCGGACGCCAGGGACATCGAGGAGTACCAGCGTTTCGCGCGTGACGGCCGTGGTGATCTGGAGCCCCTGCCCCGGCTGGTCGTCGTCGTCGACGAGATCGCCTCCATCGTCCGCGACCTGCCCGACTTCGTCTCCGGAGTGCTCAACGTGGCGCAGCGGGGCAGGTCCCTCGGCGTCCACCTGGTGCTCGCCACCCAGCGGCCCAGCGGCGTCGTCTCCGCGGAGATCCGGGCCAACACCAATCTGCGCATCGCACTGCGCGTCACCGACGGCGCCGAGTCCCAGGACATCGTCGACTCGCCCGAGGCCGCGCGGATCCCGAGGTCGGCGCCCGGCCGCGGCTACGCCCGTCTCGGGCACTCCACGCTCATCCCCTTCCAGGCCGGCCGGGTCGGCGGGCGCCGGCCCGGCACCGCGGGCGCGGCTCAGGGCGCCCCGTGGACCGCGCCTCTGACCTGGCAGGCCCTGGGGAGGGCCGCCCTCGTGCGGCCGAGCGTGGAGCCGGACGGGGACGCGGTCGTCTCCGATCTCGGCGTGCTCGTCGACGCCGTCCGTGACGCGCGGACGGCTCTCGGCGTCCCCCCGCAGCACAGCCCCCTGACGCCGCCGTTGCCCGAGGTGCTGTCGCTCGACGACATCGACGACATCGACGACATCGACGGCAGCGGCGGCAGCGGCGGCAGCGGCGGCATCGACGGCGTCGGCGCCGTCCGAGCCGAGGGGGCCGAGCCGGCTCCCGGCGCGCTGTCCCCGGTGCCGTTCGGGATCGAGGACCTGCCCGAGGAGCAGCGGCGCCGCCCGGTCACCATCGACTTCGCGCGCTTCCGTCACCTGCTGATCGCCGGCGCGTCCGGGTCGGGCCGTTCCCAGGCGCTGCGCACGATCGCCGGAGCGCTGGCCCGCGCCCACTCCCCGGCCGACGTGCACCTCTACGGGATCGACTGCGGCCACAACGGGCTCGCCCCGCTGGCCGCGCTCCCGCACTGCGGGGCCCTGGTCACCCGCCGTGAGGCCGAGCGCGCCGCCCGGCTGGTGTCCCGGCTGACGGACGAGCTCAGGCGGCGTCAGGACGTGCTGGCCGAGCAGGCGTTCGCCGGTGTCTCCGAGCAGCGGGCCGGTGCCGGACCACGGGCGCGGCTGCCCCACCTGGTCGTGTTCCTGGACGGCTGGGAGGGCTGGCTGTCCACCTTCGGCGAGTACGACCACGGGCGGCTCACGGACGAGGTGCACGTCCTGATGCGGGAGGGCGCGAGCGCCGGCATCCACCTGGTGGTCACGGGGGACCGGCAGCTGCTCTCGGGGCGGATGGCCTTCCTGACCGAGGACAAGTACGCGCTGCGGCTGGTGGACGGTGGCGACTACGCGCTGCTCGGGGTGAAGTCGGCGGGCGTCCCGGAGCGGATGCCGGCCGGCCGGGCGCTGCGCGCGGGCCGGGGCACGGAGACCCAGTTCGCGCTCCTGGCGGCGGATCCGGCGGACCAGGCGCAGGCCGAGGCGCTCGCCGCGATCGGCGCGGCGGCCCGCGGCACCGGCGTCCCCCGCGAACCGCTCCCGTTCCGCGTCGACGCGCTCCCCGGCCGCATCTCGTTCGACGAGGCGTTGAGGCTTCGCGATCCGGAGGCCTCCCGCAGCCCGCTGTGGGCGCTGGCCGGTGTCGGCGGGGACGAGCTCACGGCGTACGGTCCCGACCTCGGGGCCGGCGTCCCGGCCTTCGTCGTCGCCGGGCCGCCGCGCTCGGGCCGGTCGACCGCGCTGCTGACCCTGGCCCGTTCCCTCCTCCTGCGGGGGACGCGCCTGGTCGTCGCCGCCCCGCGCCCCTCACCACTGCGGGAGCTGGTGGGCAGGCCGGGGGTGCTGCGGGTCTTCACCGGGGCCGACCTCCCCGGGGCCGAGTTCGAGCAGGTGACCGAGTCGGCGTCCGTGGAGCACCCGGTCGTGGTCCTCGCCGACGACGCGGAGGTCCTGCGGGACTGCGATGCCGGGCCCTCCCTCAAGCGCCTGCTCCAGCGGGGCGCCGAGCGGGGTCTCGCCCTGGTGATCGGCGGCGACGAGGAGGAGGTCTGCTCGGGGTTCTCCGGCTGGCAGGTCGAGGCGAAGAAGGCCCGGCGCGGGCTGCTGCTGTCGCCGCAGGACTCCACGTCGGGAGACCTCATCGGCTGCCGGATCGCCCGGAGCGCGGTGGGGTATCCGGTGCGGCCCGGCAGAGGGCTGCTCCATCTCGGCCAGGGCGGACTGCGGACGGTGCTGATCCCGGCGGACCCGGATCCCCCGGACCCGGCGGCCGACCGGTGAACACCGCCCGGCGCACCGGGTGGGCGCGCGCGGGGCGGCCGCCCCCCGGCCGCGCCGGTCGTCAGCCCGCCGCCGCGCCCCGCATCTCGCGGGGGCTCACTCCGAAGCGCTGGCGGAAGGCCGTGCTCAGGGCACTGGCGGAGGAGAAACCGGAGGCGTAGGCGAGGTCCGTGATCGTCAGGTTCTCGCAGTCGGCGCAGCGCAGCCGGTCACGGACCAGCCGGAGGCGTTCCTCGCGGATCAGGTCGCGGGGGGTCGTGCCGACGCGTTGCAGCGCCAGCTGTATCTGCCGCAGGGACCAGCCGAGGGCGCGGGCCATCGACGTACCGGTCAGGCCGGGGTCGGCGGCGTGGTCGCGGACATGGCGTCGGACCATCGCCTCGACCTCGGTCAGGTGCCCCGGGGCGTCGGGCCGGTCGTCGCCGGTGGCGAGCATGCACAGCAGCTCGACGACCCGGTCGAGGACGGCGTCGAACTGGGCCGTGGTGAGGTCCTCCCGTTCCTGGTACGCGCTGAGGATCATGGTGTTCACCACCCGGCCCAGGCCCGTGGTGAGGTCGATGCCGGTGGCCAGCGGCGCCTTGAGGTTCAGCGGGCCGTCGATCTCCTGGGCCGGGATCGACAGGATGGCCCCGCTGACGCTCTGGCCGTTGAGCACCCGGCAGGGCGCGCTCAGGGTCAGGAGGCTGCCCGCGCCCGGTGCCAGCCGGGCCTCCCGGTCGTCCTGGCGCAGCAGCAGCTCACCGGAGAACGGCAGCAGGAACCGGTAGCCGTCCTCGGGGTCCTGGCGTACCAGTCCCGGTGTGCGGACGTACTCGACCGGATCGCACTCCCAGGTGACGAGCTGGTAGGTGCCGCTGCGCTGGCGGGTCATCTCGCCGCGGAACGACTCCGACTCGGCGTACCGGAAGTCCATCCGCGTCTGATACGAGGCGACGTGCTCGCTCCAGAAGTCGGTGCGCTCGTGCGGGCTCACGGCGCCGGTGCCCAGTGATTGCACGGAGTAGCCCCCCGCGGTCGGCCGCGCGGTCGGCTTCGCCACAGTCGGCTTCGTCGCAGTCGTGTTCTGACCGGCTTTGATGGCTGAATCCTCAACTTCTTTACGGGGTACGGCAGTTACGTGTCGATCACTGGGCGTCAGCCTAATGCAGCCGGATCGTTTCCTCCGTGCGGTGCTGCGTCTGGGGGCAACTTCTGTGCGTGCGAGCGCAAGTGGGCGCGCCGGAGAACCGGTTACCGTCGGGCGCTCCGTCAACTTCCGTTCGTCCCAGAGGACTTCATGACCGAACAAATACCGGACGTGGCGTTCTTGTGCCTGGCCGCCGTACTGCTCGCGACCCTGCTCGCCGTCACCGTGCTGCTGATCCGACAGCGCGGCATCACCGCGCTCCAGCGCCGCCGCACCGCCGAACTCGCCGATGGCCTGCGCGCCCGCGAGGAGGAGGTACGGCATCTGCTCACGGCCCGGCTGCCCGCCCTCGAGGACGCCCCGCACCGGGTGCCCGGCCGCGGGGACGGCACCCGCCCGCCCGTACCGGGCACCGGCCCGCTGGACCCCCGGTTCGCCGGCACCGATTTCGGCAGATGCCTCGACGGCGTGCTGGAGCGGTTCTCCGGAACGGTGCGGCACGCGCAGGCCCGCGCCGACCAGTCCGCGAAGGCCGCCCTCAAGGCGTCGATGCGTTCGATCCAGGCCCTCGCCAACGAGCAGCAGGTGTCCATCTCGGAGATGCAGGACCGGCACGACCACCCCGACGTGCTCCGCGACCTGCTGGAGATCGACCACACCAACGCCCAGTTCGGGCGGCGTGCGCAGGCCATCGCCGTGCTGTGCGGTTCCTGGCCGGGACGGCAGCGCGCCACGTCGCCGCTGATCGAGGTCGTGCGGGGCGCGATCTCCTGCATCCGCGACTACCGGCGCATCCGTGTCAACGGGCAGGTGGACCTCGCCGTCGAGAGCCGGGCGGTGGAGCCCGTGGTCCTCGCGGTCGCCGAGCTGCTGGACAACGCGGCCCGCCACTCGCAGCCGAACACCGGCGTCGAGGTCACCGTCCAGTCCGTGCACAACGGTGCCTGTGTCGTGATCGACGACGCGGGCGTCGGCATGGACGGCCAGGCGACCGAGCGCGCCGCCACCCTGCTGTCCGGCAGGCACCCGGTGGACGTCACCCGCCTCGACGACCCGCCCCAGTTCGGCTTCGCCGTCACCGGCGTGCTCGCCGCGCGGTACGGGTTCACCGTCTCGGCGGACACCCGCTCGCCGTACGGGGGTGTCCGCGCGGTGGTCTTCCTGCCGAACGCCCTGCTCACGCACGCGGAACCGGTGCGCGCGGTGCCGGCGCCCGCCGCGCCCCGCACCGCGGAGCAGCCCCGTACCGCGGAGCACGCCCGTACGCCGGAGCACGCGCGTACGGCCACGCCCGCTCGTCCGGCCGCCGGGTCCGCGCCCGTCGAGCCCCTGCCCGCGGAGGCGACCACGGAGGCGATGGCGCGGGCGATGGCGGATCCCCTCACGGAGGCGACCACCGCCGGAGGCCTGCCGAAGCGACGGCGCCGTACGCCCCGGGCGGCGGCGCCCACCGAGGCCGCGCCCGTGCCGGCCGAGGAGGCCGGCGGCCGCTCCGCCGAGGAGAACGCCCGCCGGATGGGCGCCTTCGCGCGCGGCACCCGCTCCGGCCGCGCCGCCGAGGAGGCCCCCGACGGACGTACGCCCGGGCCCCGGCACGAGGACGCGCGCGCAACCCCCCACGAGAACGAGAGGAACACACAGGGATGATCGCCCCCACGACCAACGAGCTGGGGTGGATGCTCGACGACGTGCTGCAGGTCCCGGAGGCACTGCACGCGATCCTGCTCTCCGCCGACGGCATGCTGCGGGCCCACTCCGCGGACATCGGCCGCGACGACGCCGAGCGGCTGGCGGCCGGTCTGTCCGGCGTGCAGTCGATCAGCCGCAGCACCGCCGAGTTCTGCGGCAGCGCGCACACCCCGTGGCGGCAGACGCTGATCGAGTTCGCGCACGGCTACGTCTTCCTGGTCGCCGCGGGCGAGGGCGCCTATCTCGCCGTGTCCACCACCGAGAACGTGGACATGGAGGCGGTCACCTACCGCATGCACAAGCTGGTCGACCGGCTCGGCAGGGAGCTGACCAGTCCGGCCCGGCAGGACACCGGCAGCCCGGCATGACGCCGCGGCGCCGCCCCCCGGAGAGGCTGGTGCGGTCGTACGTGGTCACGGGAGGCCGCGCCCACCCGACCCGCAACACCCTCGACCTGGTCACGCTGCTGATCGCCGCCGACGACCTGCCGCTCGGCGGGCTGAGCCCGGAGAAGCGCCGGCTGATGGAACTGTGCCGGCCGGGCGCGCTGTCGGTCGCCGAGGTGGCCGGCCATCTGTCGCTGCCGGTCAGCGTCACCAAGGTGCTGATCGCCGACCTCATGGACAGCGGACACATCGTCACCCGCGCGCCCATCCCGGCGGCCCGGCCGTCCGACATCCACATCCTCCAGGAGGTGCTCGATGGGCTCCGCGCCCGCCTCTGAAGACGTCTACCTCCGGCCGACGGTCCGCACCGCCGTCAAACTGCTCGTCGTCGGCCACTTCGCCGTCGGCAAGACCACGTTCGTCGGCGCGCTCTCCGAGATCCGGCCGCTGCGCACCGAGGAGGTCATGACCGAGGCCGGGGCCCTCGTCGACGACCTCGCCGGCACCCGGGACAAGACCACCACCACGGTGGCCCTCGACTTCGGCCGCCTCACCCTCAACGACTCCCTGGTGCTGTACGTCTTCGGCACCCCGGGCCAGCAGCGCTTCACGGAACTGTGGAAGGACATGACCCGGGGAGCCCTCGGCGCGCTCGTCCTGGCGGACACCCGGCGGCTGGGGCAGTCCTTCGAGGTCATGGGCGTACTGGAGGAGCTGGGCCTGCCGTACGCGGTGGCCCTCAACGAGTTCGAGGACGCGCGGGAGCACGGCCTCGACGAGGTCCGCGAGGCCCTCGACCTGCTCCCCGGCACCCCGCTCGTGCGCTGCGACGCCCGGGACCGCACCTCGTCCACCGAGGCGCTGATCGCCCTCGTCGAGCACCTCCTGACCCGAAGCGGCGAAGCCGCGGACGCCCCCGGAGCCGGCGCGGCCGGTGACACCAGCGAACTGGAGCACGCGTGACCTCCGTACCCCCACCGGGCTGCCCGGCGCACGGACGCGCGAACGAGCCCGCGCACGGCACCGCCCCCGAGTCCCTGTACGGGCCCGAGTTCGCCGCCGATCCGGCCGCCGTCTACCGGCGGCTGCGCGCCGCGGGCCCCACCGGTCCCGTCGAACTGGCGCCCGGGGTCAGGGCCACGCTCGTCACCGGGTACGACGCCGCGCTGCACGTGCTGCGCAGCCCCGAGACCTTCTCCAAGGACCCGCGCCGCTGGAGGGACCTCGCCGACGGCACCGTCCCCGTGGACAGCCCCGTCGTGCCGATGATGATGTACCGGCCCAACGCCCTGTTCACGGACGGCGAGGAGCACCGGCGGCTGCGCGGGGCGATCACCGACAGTCTGGCGCTGGTCGAACCGAACACCCTGCGCGGCTACGTGGAACGCAGCGCCGACACCCTCGTGGACCGGTTCGCGGCGGCCGGCCGGGCGGATCTGCTCGGCGCGTACGCGCAGGTGCTGCCGCTGCTGGTCTTCAACCACCTGTTCGGGTGCCCCGCCGAGCTGGGGACACGGCTCGTCGAGGGCATGTCGGGAATCTTCGACGGAGTGGACGCCGAGAAGGCGAACGCGCTGCTGACCAGCACGCTGCTGGACCTGGTCGCGCTGAAGCGGAGCCGGCCGGGGCACGACGTCACGTCCTGGATGATGGCGCACCCCGCGCGGCTCACGGACGAGGAGATGATCCACAGCCTCGTCCTGCTGATGGGCGCCGGGACCGAGCCCGAGCAGAACCTGATCGCCAACAGCCTGCGGCTGCTGCTGTCGGACGACCGGTTCGCGGGCAGCCTGTCCGGCGGCAGCCTGCCGGTCGAGGACGCCCTCGACGAGGTGCTGTGGGCGGACCCGCCGATGGCCAACTACGCCGTGCACTTCCCCGTCCGCGACGTGATGTACGAGGGGGCGGTGCTGCGCGCGGGCGACCCGCTCGTGATCAGTCTCGCCGCCGCCAACACCGACCCGGCGCTGCGGGCCGGCCGGCGTGCAGCCAACCGCGCCCATCTGGCCTGGAGCGCCGGACCGCACAACTGCCCCGCGCAGAGCCCGGCACGGCTGATCGCGGCGGTCGCCGTGGAGAAACTCCTCGACCGCCTCCCCGACGTGGAACTCGCGGTCCGGCCGGAGGAGCTGGTCTGGCGTCCCGGTCCCTTCCACCGGGCGCTCGCCTCGCTCCCGGTCGTCTTCCCGCCCGCCCCCGTGACGCGCCCCGGCACCGACGGGGCCGGCGAGGCCGGCGCGGGCAGGGCGCCCGGCGCGGGCTTCGGACCGATGCCGCACGCGCGCCCGGCACCGGCGCCCGCGGCGCCGGCACCGGGGCACGCCCCGGTCACCGGCGCTCCGCGGGGCACCTGGGCCCGGCTGAGGGCCTGGTGGCGCGGGGAGTGATCAGCTGACCCGCACCGGCAGGGAGCCGTGGCCGTTGGAGATGAACGACTCCACCGGCCGCAGCTCCCCCTCCCCGGCGGCGAGCCGGAGGTCCGGGAACCGCTCGAAGAGCGCCGGCAGGGCGATGCCCGCCTCCAGCCGGCCCAGCGGGGCGCCGAGGCAGTGGTGCACCCCGTGACCGAACGCCAGGTGCTCCTTGTCGACCCGCGTCAGGTCGAACCGGTCGGCGTCCTTGCCGTACCGCTCGGGACTGCGTCCGGAGGCGGCGTACGCGACGAGGATCGCCTCGCCCTTGCCGATCACCACGTCCTCGGGGCCGTCCAGCTCGCCCAGCGGCAGGTCGTCCACCGCGTACCTGAGCGGGAGGCTGGCGACGGGCGACTGCACCCGCAGCGTCTCCTCGACCACGTCCTGCCACGAGGCCCGGCCGGCGCCCAGGTGGGCGAGCTGCTCCGGGTGGGTGAGCAGGGCGTGGATCGCGTTGTCGATGAGGTTGACGGTCGTCTCGTGCCCGGCGCTGATCATCAGGATCAGGGTGTCCAGCAGCTCCTGCTCGCTCAGCCGGGTGTCGCCCTCTTCCTCGCGCGCCGCGATGAGGGCCGACGTCAGGTCGTCGCCGGGTGACTCCCGCTTGAGGGCGACGAGTTCACCCATGACGGCGTAGAGCCGGGCGTAGTTGCCGGTGACCTCCTCCGGTGTGGCGGAGGTGCGGAAGACACCGTCCACGACGGCCCGCAGCTCCGAGCCCTTCTCCTCCGGGAGGCCGAACAGTTCGCTGATCACCTGGATCGGCAGCGGGTAGCAGAAGCCCTCGCGCAGGTCGACGACGCCGCCGTCCCGGCCCGCCTGCGCGAGCCGGTCCAGCAGATCCGCGGTGATCTCCTCGATCCGCGGCCGCAGCGCCGACGTCCGGCGGGCGGTGAACGCCTTGGAGACCAGGGTCCGCAGCCGCTTGTGGTCACTGCCGTACGCGGTGAACATGTTCTGCACCGCGACCCAGGTGAACAGCGGCCACTCCGGGGAGATCTCGCCGTCGATCCACGCCGGCCAGTGCTGCCGGGGGTCCTTCGAGACCCGCGGATCGGTCAGCAGCCGCTTGATCAGCTCGGGACTGCTCACCGCCCACGCGCGTACGCCGCCCGGGAGCTCGACGAGGGCGGCCGGTCCCCGCTCACGGATCCGGGAGGCCTCGCCGTGGATGTCGCTGCCGGTCACGTCTATCGCTAAGGGGCTTGCGTATCCCATCAGGACTCTCTCCCTGGCACTCGGACGTCAGTACGGCCAGTCACGCTACGCCGCGGAGACGTTCCGCCACGAGACCGCGTGACCCGCACTGCGTACGGGCGCAACTTCCGTGCGCGCCATCGCAAGGGGCCCGCCCCGCCTCCGCTTCCGGGGACGGGTGCCGAGGCGGGGCGGTCCTCGTCAGGCGGTGCGCCGGGGGGAGTGCGCGGAGCGTGCGCGCAGCCGGCGCAGCAGGCCGACGCGGGGTTCCTGGTCGGGGAGCCAGCCGAAGATCATGCAGCTTCCCACGGCTCCTAGGAGCAGCCCGATCAGGAAACCCCCCAGGTTGGAGGTCAGCCAGGTGCCCAGCGACAGCAGGATGCCGAGGATCGAGTAGAACAGCCGCTGGGCGGGGTTGAAGAGGGTCAGCAGCCCGCAGACCACCATCAGGGTGGGCAGCAGATAGCCCGCCACGCCCTGCATGCCGATGTGCATGACGACCTTCAGCGAGGCCTTCTCGGTGAGCAGGATCTCCGCCCCGCCGAGGGTGAGCAGCAGACCGCCCCAGAAGGGGCGGCGCGCACGCCACTGCCTGAAGCCGGTCCGGGGCCGGCCGAGTACCGCCATCAGCAGCCCTGGTCGCTGAAGCGGAGCTTGAGGCCGGGCAGTTTGAACACGGCGGCCGTGGTCGCGTAGTTCGTCTGCCGCAGGTTGGCGATGTGGACGGTGTCGGCCTGCTGGCTGAAGACGCCCTTCGGGCCCTGCACGCCGGCCTTGTCCAGGGTGCTCGCGTCGTTGCCGATCTCGATGTTGTCGAAGCTCGCGTTGCCCGACAGCTCGGTGGAGTCGGTGGTGAGATGACTCGCCCGTACCGGGGTCGAGCCGCTGCCGGCGGTGATGAGCAGGTTGGTGCCGCCGAGGTCGACGCTCTGGCACAGCTTGGTGAGGGTCGCCTCCTTGATCGCCGAGGTGACGACGAGGACCTGGCCGCCGGTGTCACCGGCGTTCGGGCTGTCCTCGGCCATGGTGTCGAGGGCGCCGAACTGCTCGAAGCCGGTGCCGTTCAGGTCCGTCGCGGTGACCGTGAACGCCATGCCGGAGATCGCGAACTGCACGCCCAGGGCACCCTGGGCGGTGAGGATCATCAGTCCGGCGGCGATCGCGGTGGCGGGCACGGCCATCACCGCGGTGCGGCGCAGCCGTACGCGTCCGCGTCTCGCGGCCGGCTCGGCGGGGGCGCCGGTACCGTCGGAAACGCTTGCTGTGTTCTCGGGGGTGTCGCCGGTGGACGCCGAGGCGTCGGAGGACGAGGCCATGTCTGCTCCCTGGCAAATCACTGCGAATGGGGTTCAGTGGCGTGTTGTCCTGGCGCGGACAGCGACCGCGGCGTACGCCCCCGCACCTCCCGGCGGAGCAAGGGCTTTCACGTTACGCCGCAGTAACAACCATGAGGGGAAGTTACCGGCGGTTACATGAGCGGTCAAGGGAGTTGTGGGAAAAGGGTGTCGGTTGTGCGCCGACCGTGCGCCGATACCGGCCATATGGCCTGTCGATGCGTCAACTTCCGTCCAGGACATTGACGTCGCCGCGAACGCGGGTCTACAACTCCCCTTGTTCCGCTCGGATCCGTGGCGCCGGACCCGAGCGCGGCGCAGCGCGGCCACCACCCTTGCGAGCCCCCTCTCGGCGGGGCTCGGCCCGGGGCCCATCCGCCCCGGCCGAGGCAGGGGCGACGTTCTCGGCCGCGCGGCGCGCCTTCGCACCATCTCACCCCCCACCCCCGCGGCACCGGCACGGCCGCCCTCCTCAGGGCGGCCGCGCAC
This sequence comes from Streptomyces sp. NPDC008313, assembly GCF_042956125.1. Classification (NCBI taxonomy): domain Bacteria; kingdom Bacillati; phylum Actinomycetota; class Actinomycetes; order Kitasatosporales; family Streptomycetaceae; genus Streptomyces; species Streptomyces sp. NPDC008313. The sequence continues at coordinate 260,370 of NZ_JBIBFR010000003.1, read as the reverse complement.
GGTCGCCCCGCCGCCGCGGCGGACCGCCACGCACGGAGAAGGCGTCCGGTCCGACCGCGACGGCCGCGGGGTGCTCCCTCGCAAGAGTTCACGCTCACCGCGCCTCCTTCGGAGCGCCCCCGGCCGGGGGAGCACGCTCCGCACACCCCCACCAGGAGAGAAGGCACCCCATGCGCATGCGAACCCTCCTCGCCCTCGTCGGCGCCGCCGCGGCCCTCACGGTCCCGGCCATCGCCCCCGCCTCCGCGGCCGACGCGGCGGTCCTCACCACCGGCAGCGCCGGCGGGACCGCCGTCGCCACCGGCGACGTCCTCAACGCCTCGCTGGCGAGCGGCACCACGGCCACCCTCTACTCCAGCAGCACCGGCACGAGCGGCGTCTCCTGCTCCACGTCGGCCTTCAACGCCACCGTCACCGACAACCCGGCCGCCCCCGGCACGGCCACCGAGTCGGTCACCGGTCACTCCTTCGCCAACTGCACCAGCAACGTCGCCGGGGTCCTCGGCGTCACCAGCATCGTCGTCGACAACCTGCCGTACAGCGCCACCGTGACCTCCGGCGGCACGCTCACGGTCAGCCCGCCCAGCGGCTCGACCGTCCAGACCACCGTCAAGCTCCGCACCCTGCTCGGCAGCATCACCTGCGTCTACCGGGGACCGGGCCTGACCGGCACGGCGAGCAACACCGACAACAGCATCACCTTCACCGACCAGCACTTCACCAAGTACTCCGGCTCGTCCCTGTGCTTCGCCAACGGCTACTTCACCGCGAAGTACGCCCCCGTCACCGACGCCGACCAGGCGGGCGGCGCCGTCTACGTCAACTGACCCGCCCCACCGCACACCGTCACGCCGGCGGCGCCGCCCGAGCACGGGGCGGCGCCGTCGGCGGGGCGCGGAGGCTACTGTTCCCGGGCCCGCCCGCTCCGTCCCGGCCCGGAGGAACGCCCGACGATGCCCGAAGTCCCCGTCCTGCCCGAAGCCCCCGTCATCCGCGGCGACGACCCGCGTTCCTTCCCGCACAGCGTGCTCGCCGAGCGGCACCCCGCGCTCATCCGCAAGGTCGAGGACGCGTTCCCCTACGGACCCGGGCAGCGCCGTGCCCTCGGAGCCCTGCTCGACAGCGCCACCGGGGGGACGATCGAGCCGCTCGCCGAGGGCGCCGCCGACCGTGAGCGGTGGGACGCGTGGGGGAGGGACCACTTCGGCGCCTCGTGGTTCGCCGCGCCCTTCCTGTGGGCGGAGAGCTACTTCTACCGCCGGCTCCTCGAAGCGGTCGGCTACTTCACCCCCGGCCCCTGGCAGGGCGTCGACCCGTTCCGCCCGTTCAAGCTCGCCGAGCTGCGCACCCCCGAGGCCGCCGGGGAACTCGCCGCGCTCGACCGGACGGCCCGCCTCCCCGAGGAGGAACAGTGGCGGGCGCTGCTGCACGGCTCCCTCTGGGGCAACCGGGCCGATCTCGGTTTCCGGCTGACCTCCGGCGGCGCCGCCGACGACGGCTCACCCCTCGTCGCGGACGACAGCGAGGCGCTCCGGTCCCTGCTGACCGGCGATGGCGCGGGCGGCGGCCGCACGCTGGCCCTGGTCGCCGACAACGCCGGGCGCGAACTCGTTCCCGACCTGCTCCTCGTCGACCACCTCCTGCGGCACCGGCACGTCGAGCGCGCCGTCCTGCACGTCAAGCCCCACCCGTACTACGTCTCCGACGCCACCACCGCCGACGTGGTCGACGCCCTGCGCCACCTCGCCGACGCCGGGGCGGAGGCCGGCCGGGCGGGCCGGCGGCTGTGGGACGCCATGGCCGACGGCACCCTCACGGTCGGGGCGCACGCCTTCTTCTGCGCCCCGCTGCCCTACGCCGACATGCCGGACGACCTCCGCAGGGAGTTCGCCGGGGCGACCCTGACCGTGATGAAGGGCGACCTCAACTACCGCCGCCTGGTGGGCGACCGGCTCTGGCCGCCGACGACCCCCTTCGAGGGGACCACCGCGTACTTCCCCGGCCCGGTGGCCGCCCTGCGCACCCTGAAGTCCGACGTGATCACCGGCCTCACCGCCCCGACCGAGGCGGCGCTCGCCGCCGCCGGGGAACAGCGCTGGCGTACGAGCGGCAGCCACGCCCTGATCCAGGTCAGGCCATGACCCGCGCCGCCGGCCGTTCCCGAACCGGCGGATTTCACGCGATGGTGTGATCATGTCCGGCCACCCGGATGCACCGCCCGGGCAACGGGTAGGGCCCGGCCATGACGCAGCCGTTCGAACTCCCGCACTTCTACATGCCGTATCCCGCGCGGCTGAACCCGCACGTCGAACAGGCCCGCGCGCACTCGGCCGGCTGGGCGCGCGAGATGGGCATGCTGGAGGGCTCCGGCATCTGGGAGCGGTCCGACCTCGACGCCCACGACTACGGGCTGTTGTGCGCGTACACGCACCCCGACTGCGACGGTCCCGCGCTCTCGCTGATCACCGACTGGTACGTCTGGGTGTTCTTCTTCGACGACCACTTTCTGGAGACGTTCAAACGCGGCCAGGACCGGGACGGCGGCAAGGCCCATCTGGACCGGCTGCCGCTCTTCATGCCGCTGGACCTGGCGACTCCCGTACCGGAGCCGCGCAACCCGGTCGAGGCCGGGCTCGCCGACCTCTGGGCGCGTACGGTCCCGTCGATGTCCCTGGACTGGCGCAGGCGGTTCGCGGTCTCCACCGAGCACCTGCTCAACGAGTCGCTGTGGGAGCTGTCCAACATCAACGAGGGGCGGATCGCCAACCCCGTCGAGTACATCGAGATGCGCCGCAAGGTGGGCGGCGCGCCCTGGTCCGCGGGACTCGTCGAGTACGCGACCGCGGAGGTGCCCGAGTCCGTCTCCCGCAGCCGCCCGCTGCGGGTGCTGATGGAGACGTTCTCCGACGCCGTCCACCTGCGCAACGACCTGTTCTCGTACCAGCGGGAGGTCGAGGACGAGGGGGAGCTGAGCAACGGCGTCCTCGTCCTGGAGACCTTCTTCGGCTGCACGACGCAGCAGGCCGCCGACACCGTCAACGACATCCTCACCTCCCGCCTCCACCAGTTCGAGCACACGGCGCTCACCGAGGTCCCCGCCGTCGCGCTGGAGAAGGGCCTGACACCGGACGAGGCCGCGGCCGTGGCCGCGTACACCCGGGGGCTGCAGGACTGGCAGACCGGCGGCCACGAGTGGCACCTGCGCTCCAGCCGCTACATGAACGAGGGCGCGCTGACGGCCGCCCGGCCGTTCGCCGTCCCCGGCTTCGGCACGTCCGCCGCCGACGTCGCCGCGCTGCTCTCCGAGGCGGGAGCACAGCGGCTGCGCCCGTACACGCACGTCCCGTTCCGGAAGGTCGGGCCGTCCCTCCTGCCCGACTTCGAGATGCCGTTCGAGTTGACGCTCAGCCCGCACCTGGACGGCGCCCGCCACCGCATCACCGGCTGGTCGCACGAGATGGGCATCCTCGGCGAGGGCGTCTGGGACGAGGACAAACTCGCCGCCTACGACCTGCCGCTGTGCGCGGCCGGCATCCACCCCGACGCCACCGAGGACGCCCTCGACCTCAGCTCCCAGTGGCTGGTCTGGGGCACCTACGGCGACGACTACTACCCCCTCGTCTTCGGACACCGCCGCGACCTCGCGGCTGCCCGGCTCTGCACGGCCCGGCTGTCGGCGTGCATGCCCGTCGACGGCGGGGAGGCGCCCCCGCCCGCGAACGCCATGGAGCGCTCCCTCGCCGACCTGTGGCGGCGCACGACCGCCACGATGACCCCGGACGCCCGGCACACCCTGCGGTACGCGGTGGACGTCATGACGGAGAGCTGGCTGTGGGAGCTCTCCAACCAGCTCCAGGGCCGCGTCCCCGACCCGGTCGACTACCTGGAGATGCGCCGCCACACCTTCGGCTCCGAGCTCACCATGGGCCTGTGCCGGCTCGGCCACGCCCCCGGAGTCCCGCCCGAGGTCTACCGCAGCGGCCCCGTCCGGTCGCTGGAGAACGCCGCCATGGACTACGCGGCGCTGCTGAACGACGTCTTCTCGTACCAGAAGGAGATCGAGTACGAGGGTGAGCTCCACAACGGCATCCTCGTCGTGCAGAACTTCTTCGGCTGCGACTATCCGACCGGGCTCGGGATCGTCCACGACCTGATGACCCAGCGCATGCGGCAGTTCCAGCACGTGGCCGCCCACGAACTGCCCGTCCTCTACGACGACTTCAAGCTGCCGCCGGAGGCCCGCGAGGTCATGGAGGGCTACGTGGGACAACTGCGGAACTGGCTGTCCGGCATCCTGAAGTGGCACCGGGACTGCCACCGCTACGGCCCCGCCGACCTCGCCCGGCGCGCGCACGGCTTCCTCCCGGACCGGCCTCCCGCCCTCCCCCGTCCGAACGCGTGGGGCAATCTCACTCGTTCGTGAGCCTCGGAGGAATCGTGGCGTGCGCGGGGGCCGGGTAGACCGTCCCCGGAGGCGATCATGGAACAGACCGCGTTGCGTCCCAAGCCGCTGCCGGGCCGGCCCCCGGCGGACTTCCACCGGTCCACGGACCCGTCCGGCCCCGGCGACCCGCCGTGCCCGCGGGCCGCGCGGCGGCGCGGCAGGCGGCTGCTGAGGACGGTGCTCGGCATCGTCGCCGGCACGGCCCTGGTGCTGTGCGGGGTCGGGCTCGGCACCGTGGGCATCTCGCTGATCGACCCGGGCGGGGCCGCGCGGACGTGGGCGGGCGTCTGGCAGGCCGGTCTCCACGGGCGCGCGGAGGCCGGCGACGCGGCGGCCCCGGGGGAGCCGGGGAGCACGGCGCCCGCGCGGGAGCGGGGGCTGCCGACACTCGGGATCGAGGCGGTGGACGCCCCCGGGAGCCGGACGGGCGCCCTGGTGGTCGGTGTGCACGTCCCCGGCCCCGCCCACGCGGCGGGACTGGCCCGCGGCGACGTCCTGCTCGCGGTCGGCGGGAGACCCGTCCGCTCCGCGGCGGGCCTCGCGCGGCAGGTCGCGGCCGCGCGCCCCGGGAGCCCCGTCATGCTGACCGTGCGCGGCGCGGGCGGCACCCGGCGGCACCTGTCCACGATCCCCGGAGTCGCCACCTGAGAGCGGGGGGCCGCCCCGGAGCGGCACCGTCCGCAATCGGCTCGCGCGCGTCGGGCCGGAGGGGGAGGATGCTGCCCGTAGAGCCCTGGCACACCCGGACCGACGGAGGCACGCACGGATGACCGGCACGCCCGCACCCTTCACACCCGAGCCCTTCACGGCGGCGGACTACGAGGCCCGGATGCGCCGCGCCGCCGAGGCGGCCGCCGACGCCGGGCTCGACGGCGTACTGGTCGCACCCGGCCCCGACATGGTCTGGCTCACCGGGTACGCGCCGCCCGCGGACACCGAGCGGCTCACCCTGCTGGTGCTGGCCCCCGGACGTGACCCGGCGCTCGTCGTGCCCACCCTGGAGGCCCCGGACGCGGCCGGAGCGGCGGGCGCCCCGGCGCTCACCCTGCACGACTGGACCGACGGCAAGGACCCCTACGCGGCGACCGCGGCCCTCGTCGGCGCGTCCGGCCGCTTCGGCATCAGCGACAACACCTGGGCCCTGCACCTGCTCGGCCTGCGCCGGACGCTGCCGCACACCGACTACGTGCCGCTCACCGAGGCTCTGCCCATGCTGCGGGCCGTCAAGGACGCGGCGGAGCTGGAACGGCTCGCCGCGGCGGGCGCCGCCGCGGACGCCACGTACGAGGAGATCCGCACGGTCCGCTTCGCCGGACGCCGTGAGACGGACGTCGCCGCCGACCTCGCGGACCTGCTGCGCCGCTTCGGGCACTCCCAGGTGGATTTCACGGTCGTCGGCTCCGGGCCGAACGGCGCCAACCCCCACCACGAGGCCGGCGAGCGGGTCATCGAACGCGGCGACATGGTCGTCCTGGACTTCGGCGGCCTGCTGCACGGCTACGGTTCCGACACCTCCCGCACGGTCCACGTCGGCGAGCCGGACGCCGAGGAGCGCGAGGTCCACGACATCGTCCGCCGGGCCCAGGAGGAGGCCTGCCGAGCCGTGCGGCCGGGCATCGCCTGCCAGGACGTCGACCGGGTCGCGCGGGCGGTCATCACCGACGCCGGGTACGGCGAGTACTTCATCCACCGCACCGGTCACGGCATCGGCGTGACCACGCACGAACCGCCGTACATGATCGAGGGCGAGGAGCAGCCCCTCGTGCCGGGGATGTGCTTCTCCGTGGAGCCCGGCATCTATCTGCCGGGCCGCTTCGGCGTGCGCATCGAGGACATCGTCACGGTGACCGAGGGCGGCGGGCGGCGGCTCAACACCACGTCCCGGGAGCTGGTGATCGTCGACTGACAGCCCCGCGACGCCCGCACGCTTCCGCCCCGCACCCGAAGGACGAGGGCGCGACCATGACCCAGGCACCCGCACCGACACAGGACACCGTCCGCCGACTGGTTGGCTCCCTGCTGCCCGACGCCGGGGCCGGGCAGCCGGGGGGACCCGACGTCCGGCCTCTCGTGCGGGATCTGAGCGTCTGGCGGGTCGGCGGCCGGCACGTGCTGCGGCTCGCCCCGGACCGGGACGCCTCCGTGCGGCTCGGCCGCGAGCTGCGGCTGCGCGACGCGGTCCGCCCGCACGCCGGGGTCGCCCTCCCGGTGAGCGTCGCGCACGGGGAGTGGGCGCGCGGGCTGGCCTGCACGCTGGACACCGCGCTGCCCGGCCGCACCGGTGAGGAGCGGGCCGTCTCCGCCCTCGGGGAGGCCGACCTGGCCGCCCTGCTGACCGGACTGCGCGAGGTCCCCGTGGGCAAGGCCGAGGCGCTCGGCGTCCCGCGGCTCGCGCCCCGGTCGCCGGCACGACTGCGGGCCGCGGCGGACCGTGCCGCCGGGCAGCTCGGCCTCGCCGACGAGTTCGACCCGGCGAGGCTGGGGCAGCTCACCGCGCAGGCCGCCGACCAGCTCGCCGCGCAGCCCGCCGGCGCGGTCCTCGTGCACCACGCGCTGCGGGGCGGACGGCTCCTCGTGAGCGCCGACGGGCGGGTGCGCGGGGTGCTCGGCTGGTCCGACGCCGTCGTCGGGGACCCCGCCGAGGACATCGCCGGGCTCGCGATCGCCGTCGGCGCCCCCGCGGCCGTCCGGGCGGCCACGCTCGCCGGGTACGGGGCCCGGCCGTGCCTGCGCGGCCTGTGGCTGTCCCGCTGCGACGCGCTGATCCGGCTCGCCGACCGGCTCCGGGGCCTCGACGACAGCCCGCTGCCGCTGCTGCGGACGCGGCTGCGCCGGGCCTGGGAGCCGATCCTGCTGGAACGGGTCACGGAACTGCCGGGCGACGACTGACACACCCGGTCCGGGCCGTCCACGCCTCTCCCCGCATGAGCCCTCAGACCTGCCCGAGCACCACGCACGACTCGCCCGGTACGTGCACCACGCCGTCCGCGCCGGGCGCCTCGACCGGTTCCCACGCGGCGAGCACGCGCGCGTGGCGGGCACCGAGGGGGATGGCCGCCGCGCTCTTGCCGAGGTTCACGAGCACCCGCACGTCACCGCGCCGGAACGCGAACCAGCGGGCCCGCTCGTCGTAGGCCGCCTTCACCGCCGCGATGTCGGGGTCGCGGAGGTCGGCCTGCCGCCGGCGCAGCGCGATCAGTTCGCGGTACCAGGCCAGCACGCGCGCGTGCCGGCCGTCCGCCGAGCCGGGCTCCGGCTCCGACCAGTCGAGACAGGACCGCTCCCGGGTCGCCGGGTCCTGCGGGTCCGGTACGTCCTCCTCGGCCCAGCCGTGCTCCGCGAACTCCCGGCGCCTGCCCCGCCGCACCGCCTCGGCGAGCTCCGGGTCCGTGTGGTCCGTGAAGAACTGCCAGGGCGTCCCCGCGGCCCACTCCTCGCCCATGAACAGCATCGGCGTGAAGGGCGCGGTCAGGGTCAGCGCGGCGGCGCAGGCCAGCAGCCCGGGGGAGAGGGAGGCCGCGAGCCGGTCGCCCTGGGCGCGGTTGCCGACCTGGTCGTGGGTCTGCGTGTACCCCAGCAGCCGGTGCGCCGAGACGCGCGTACGGTCCAGGGGGCGCCCGTGCGAGCGCCCGCGGAAGCTCGAGTACGTGCCGTCGTGGAAGAACCCGCCCGTCAGCGTCTTCGCGAGCGCCGCCGACGGATCCCGCGCGAAGTCCGCGTAGTAGCCCTGGCCGTCACCGGTCAGCGCGGCGTGCAGGGCGTGGTGGAAGTCGTCGTTCCACTGGGCGTGCAGTCCGAGTCCGCCCTCCTCGCGGGGCGTGATGAGCCGCGGGTCGTTCAGGTCCGACTCACCGATCAGGAAGAGCGGCCGGCCCAGTTCCGCGGCGAGGCTGTCCACGGCCGTCGACAGCTCCTCGAGGAAGTGGCACGCGCGCGTGTCCCGCAGCGCGTGCACCGCGTCCAGACGGAGCCCGTCGATCCGGTAGTCCCGCAGCCAGGCCAGCGCACTGCCCACGAGGTACGCGCGCACCTCGTCCGAACCGGGAGCGTCCAGGTTCACGGCGGCGCCCCAGGGGGTCTGGTGGGTGTCCGTGAAGTACGGCCCGAAGGCGGGCAGGTGATTGCCGGACGGACCCAGGTGGTTGTGCACCACGTCGAGGACGACGCCGAGGCCCAGTTCGTGCGCCCGGTCGACGAAGCGCTTCAGGGCCCCGGGGCCGCCGTACGGCTCGTGCACGGCCCACAGCGAGACGCCCTCGTACCCCCATCCGTGCCGCCCGGGGAAGGGGCACAGGGGCATCAACTCGACGTGGGTGACGCCCAGTTCCGCGAGGTGCCCGAGCCGCTCGGCGGCCGCGTCCAGCGTGCCCTCGCGCGTGTACGTCCCCACGTGCAGCTCGTACAGCACGGCGCCCGGCAGAGCGAGCCCCGGCCACTCGGCGCGCCAGGCGTACGCCCCGTGGTCGACGACGGCGCTGAGTCCGTCCGGGCCGTCCGGCTGCCGGCGCGAGCGGGGGTCGGGCAGCACCGGCCCGTCGTCCACGGCGAACCCGTAGCGCGTCCCGTCCCGGGCCTCCGCCTCGCCCGTCCACCATCCCGCCCGATCCGGATCGTGCTCCAGCGCGCGCGTGGCGCCCTCGTGATGGAGCGTCACCCGGCCGGCCTGCGGTGCCCACACCTCGAACTGCACGGACGGTTCCCCCTTGTCTGCTCGCGGTGGCGTAGGGACTCCCGTCCAGACCGGGCCGGGCTGATCCGGCCCGGACCGGACGAGAGTCCCCGGCCCGTCCATGGTGCGCCACGCGAGATCGAATCGCGTTCCGATCCACCCTTTTGCCGCAACGCGGGCCCGCGCCGGGGCGGTGGCGGTCTCCCCGGGTTTCTGGACAGGCGCGCGCCGCTGCCCGACAATCACCCCCGTGACGTCGTCCTTCGAATTCCACACGTACGCACCGCGCCCGTCCGACGCGGAACGCGACCTCGTGCTGAAGGCGCTGCGGGACGGCGTCGCCCTCGGACGTCTGACGCACGACACGTTCGTGCGGCGCATGGAGGTGGCGCTCACCGCCCGCAGGTCCGACGAGCTGGTCGCGCTCACCGCCGACCTGCCGCGGGAGAGCCGCTGGTCGAAGCTGCTGTTCGGCACCGTCGAAGCCGTCTCCGGGTTCACCGTGCGGCTGCGCGGGGCCTGGCAGGCCGAGCGGCTGCCGAAGCTGATGCTCCCTCACCCGGGCGACCCCTACCCGCTGCGGATCGGCCGCGACCCGTCGAGCGGACTGCGCCTCAACCACGAGACGGTCTCCCGCGTGCACGCCGAACTGAGCCGCCAGGGCGGCCTGTGGGTGCTGCGCGACCTCGGTTCCACCAACGGCACGACCGTGAACGGGCGGCGGGTGATCGGCGCCGCGGTCATACGCGAGGGCGATCAGGTCGGCTTCGGGCGGACCGCGTACCGGCTCGTCCAGGGCTGATCCCCTGGCCTGGGCCTTACGCACCGTTTCACGCGCCTTGTTCGCTGATTTCCCACTTGTGAGGAGTGTTGACGTACCCCCGCGATCCGTGACTCACTGTGCGTACACCCCGCACAACAGGTGAACCGGCCGAACCGCAGAGTGGAGGTGTGCCCTGCCGCCACTCCTGCGCTACCCGTCCGTGGACGAGCTGGGCGTCCGGGCGGCCGCGCTCGTCGCCCGCCATCCGCGAGACGCCCGGCTGCGCCGTGTCGGGACCTCCCGGGCCGGCATCCCTCTGTGGCTCCTGTCCGTCGGCCACGGCAGCCGCCAGGCCCTCGTCGTCGCCGGACCGCACGCCAACGAACCCGTGGGCGGCGCCACGGTCCTGCGCCTGGCCGAGCGCGCCCTCGCCGACCCCCGGCTGTGCGAAGGCGCCGACGTCACCTGGAACCTGCTGCTCTGCCTCGACCCGGACGGCTCCCGCCGCAACGAGCGCTGGCTCGGCGGCCCGTACACCCTCGGCCACTACTTCCGTAACTTCTTCCGCCCCGGCTTCCTCGAACAGCCGGAGTGGCTCCCCGACGGGGCCGGCGCGGCGCGGCTGCCCGAGACCCGCGTCCTGCTCGCCCTCCAGGACGAACTGCGGCCCTTCCTGCAGTGCTCCCTGCACGGCGTCGACGTCGGAGGCGGGTTCGTCGAGCTGACCCGCGACCTGCCCGGCCTCTCCCAGCGTGTCGCGCACACCGCCGCACGGCTCGGCATCCCACGCGAACTGGGCCCCTACGACACCCTGTACTGGCCGGCGCTCGGCCCCGCCGTCTACCGGATCCCGCCGCCGGTCAAGAAGGACATGGCCGCCGCGATCACCGAGGCCGCCGTCGAGTCCACCTGGTTCCACCCCCACCCGTACGGCACGGTGACCGCGATCGTCGAGTCGCCCATGTGGGGCGTGGCCGCCGTGGAGGACCCGTCGCAGCCCGCCGACACCGACGCGGTCCTGCGCTCCGTCAGCCGCGCGCTGCGCCGCGACACACGGCTTCTGAAGGACATCCTCGCGCGGATGCGCCCGCACCTCGCCGACGCGCCGGACGTGGCCGCCCTGCTGGCACCGGTGGACGACTATTTACTGGTCGGCCCCGGACTCGCCGACTCGTGGGACCCCGACACCCGCTTCGGCACGGCACGCCCCCTGCCGCCGTTCGACACCGCCCGGCTGACCGCCCTGGCCATCTCCGCCCGCCGCGTGGCCCTGCGCACGGCCGGACTGCTGCGCCAGACCGTGACCACGGCGGGGGACGACGCCGGCGGCGTGCTGCCCGAACTCGACCGGCTCATCGACGCCTGGTGCGCGCACTACCGCGACGGCTACGGGGCGCGCTGGATCCCCGTCGCCCGCCAGGCCGAGTACCAGGCGTGCGTGGTGCTCGCCGCGTTCCGGCTCGCCGTGCGGCACGCGCCGGTGCGCCATCGTTCGGGTGAGACCGGCTGGGGTTCGGGCGCCGCCGTGCCGATGCATCTGGAATGACGAACACCACGCACACACTGCGCACGGGCCTCGCGGCGGCCGCCCTCCTGCTGGCGGGCGCCGCCCCCGCCCTGGCGGCGTCCCCCTCGGCGGCGGACTCGGAGAACTGGCTCTACGTCACGGTCACCCAGGGGGAGGACAACCGCGCCGGCGACAGCCACGGCACCCTCCTGCTCTGCGACCCGCCCCAGGGCCACGCCCACGCCGCCGAGGCCTGCGACGAACTCGGGGCCGCCCAGGGCGACGTCGGCCGCATCCCCGCGAAGAAGGAGGTGTACTGCTCGATGATCTACGCGCCGGTGACGGTGACGGCCCAGGGCGAGTGGAACGGCCGCCGCACGGAGTACCAGAAGACCTACCCGAACGCCTGCACGATGGAGGCGGAGACGGGGGCGGTGTTCGCGCTGTCGGACTGACGGTCGGCACGGAACCCCGCGACACGCGCGTACGGACGGCGTTCCCCTCACCCGTACGCGCGTGCCCCCGCGACCCTCGTGATCAGCCCGGAAGACCCGGGTCATCGGCGACCCGCTCCAGCAGCGCCACCGGCAACCGCTCGAAGAGTTCCTCCACGCGCGCGTGCCCGCTGAACTTCCGCCCCGGCGTCAGCAGGTCGGCCCAGCGGCCCGGTGGCAGGGCGAGGCGGGTGTCTCGCCAGCCGCCCGCCTCCGCGAGCCGCAGCGACAGCCGCGTGACGGCGGTGACCACCTCCCCGCTGCGGGCGAACGCCACGCAGTGCCCGGCCGCCGCGCCCTCGGCGGACAGGGGGGCGTACGTGGCCGAAGACCCGAAGACGTCCGGTCGACGGCGGCGCAGCCGCAGGGCCGTGGCGGTCAGTTCGGCCTTGCGCGACGTCAGGTCTCCTGGCGGCGACGCCGCGGGGGCGGACGCCGTCGGCGGCGAGAACGGCGCGCGGTTGTCCGGGTCGACCAGCGCCCGGTACTCACCCTCCGTGCCCTGGTAGACGTCCGGCACGCCCGGCATCGTCAGCTGGACCAGCGCGGCCCCCAGCACGTTCGCCCGGACGTGCGGCGCCAGCTCCTGTCTGAACCCGGCCACGCGCCGTCCGGGCGGCCCGCACGGCCCGGCCGCGACGAACGCGGCCACCGCCTCCTCGTAGGCGGCGTCCCCCTCGGTCCAGGAGGTGTGCAGCCCGGCCTCCCGGACGTGCTTCAGCAGGGCCTCCCGGACACGGTCCGCGTCGGCGGGCCCGAGCCCGAACACGGTCTGCCACGCGGCCCATGCCACCTGGCCGTCCGGCGCACCGGGGCCCTCACGGGTCACCTCGTCCAGGAGGTCACCCCATCGCCCGGGGCACTGGGTGAGCAGGGCGACGGCCGCGCGGACGTCGGCGCTGCGCTTCGTGTCGTGCGTCGACAGCGCCGTCCCGGTGGCCGGCCAGTCGCGCTGCACGCGCGCGCAGTAGGCGTGGAAGTCCTCCGGGGACACGGCGGGGCTCCCCGGATCGCCGCCCACCTCGTTCGCCGACAGCAGCGGGGTGTAGCGGTAGAACGCGGTGTCCTCCACGGACTTGGCCCGCAGGGCCGACGAGGTCTGCGCGAAGCGGGCCAGCAGCTCGGCGTACGCGGGACCGTCCCCGCCCCGGCCGGTCAGCAGGTCCCGTAAGGCGTCCACGGCGTCGGCCTCCTCGGGCACCGCGAAGGCCCGGCGCGCCTCGTCGGCCGCCGCCCGGGTGACGACCGCCGAGACGTCCCCGGTGGTGTACGGCCGGTAGACCTCCATGCGGACGAGGAGTTCCACGAGGGCGGTGCGCAGCGCCCAGGGCGACCGGTCGCGCAGCGCGGGGTCCGGGGACGTGTCGCACAGCCGGCTCGCGGTGCGGGTCAGGCGTTCCGTCTCGGCGGCCAGTTCCCGTGTGAGGACCTGGTACGCGGCGCGGCGCACCGTCGCCTCCCAGTGGCCGCCCCGGTCGTGCGGCGGGGCGGCGAAATCCCGGTACCGGGCGAGGAGCCCGGCGGCGCCCGCAGGGTCCGTGAACAGTCCGTCGACGTGGCGCAGGGCGTCGTAGCCGGTGGTGCCCGCGACGGGCCAGGCCGCGGGCAGCGGCTCGCCGTCCGCGAGGATCTTCTCGACGACCGTCCAGCGTCCGCCGGTCGCCTCGTGCAGCCGGCGCAGATAGGCGTCCGGGTCGGCGAGCCCGTCCGGGTGGTCGATCCGCAGCCCGTCGACCACGCCCTCGTCGAGCATCCGGAGGATCGTGGCGTGTGTCGCCGTGAACACCTCCGGGTCCTCGACGCGCACCCCGATGAGCTCCGAGATGCTGAAGAACCGCCGGTAGTTCAGCTCGGTACGGGCCAGCCGCCACCAGGCGAGGCGGTACCACTGGGCGTCCAGCAGCCGGGGCAGGGGCAGCCCTCCGGTGCCCGGGCGGAGTGGGAACACGTGGTCGTGGTAGCGCAGGACGTCCCCGTCGGGGCGCAGATCCCCGATCTGGGAGCCGAGGGGGCCGCCGAGCACCGGCAGCAGCAGCCGCCCGCCCTGGGCGGCCCAGTCGATGTCGAACCAGCGGGCGTACGGCGAGCCGGGGCCCTCGCGCAGCACTTCCCACAGGGCGCGGTTGTGCCGCGGGGCCATCGCCATGTGGTTGGGGACGATGTCCACGACGAGACCGAGGCCGTGGCGGCGCGCGGCGCGGGACAGCGACCGCAGCCCCTCCTCGCCGCCCAGCTCGGCCCGTACGCGCGCGTGGTCCACGACGTCGTATCCGTGGGTGGACCCCGGCACGGCCTCCAGGACCGGCGACAGATGCAGGTGCGAGACGCCGAGCGAGGCCAGATAGGGCACCGCGGCCTCGGCGGCGGAGAAGGGGAAGTCCGGCTGGAGCTGCAGCCGGTACGTGGCGGACGGGACCGCGCCGGGAGACGGGCCGGGGGCCGTCGGGGGCGTGATCACCGGGTCGGGGCGCTCAGGCGTCATGGGAACCTACGTACCCGTCTCGCGCCCTTTCCTGTCACCGACACGCGCGTGCGCCCGGGAAGCGGCGCACGCGCGCGTGCGGGGCGGGGACGGGCGCCGCGCAGCCGTCCCCGCCCCGCAGGGGCCCGCTAGGCGGGCCTTCGCAGCACCGTGAGACTGCGGTCGACCAGGGTCAGCCGGTCGCCCGCCTGGACCTTCGCGCCCGTCCCCGGCGTCACCCCCTCGGGGCACGCCGTGTCGACCTCCACCTGCCACTGCCGCCCGTGGTCGACCGGCACCACGAAGTCCAGGGACTCGGGGGAGGCGTTGAACATCAGCAGGAACGAGTCGTCCACGATGCGGTCGCCGCGCGGGCCGGGTTCCGAGATGGCGTTGCCGTTGAGGAAGACGGTCAGCGCCCGGGCGTGCGCCGAGTCCCAGTCCTGCTGGGTCATCTCCTCACCCGAAGGAGTGAACCAGGCGATGTCCGACAGCTCGTCGTGCGTGCCCTGCACCGGCCGCCCGTGGAAGAACCGGCGCCGCCGGAAGACGGGATGGTCGCGCCGCAGCCACACCATGGTGCGCGTGAAGTCGAGCAGGTCCGGGTCGTCCGACGCCCAGGGCACCCATGCCAGCTCGTTGTCCTGGCAGTAGGCGTTGTTGTTGCCGCCCTGGGAGCGGGCGAACTCGTCGCCGTGGCTGAGCATCGGCACGCCCTGGGAGAGCATCAGCGTCGCGATGAAGTTGCGCAGCTGACGTGCCCGCAGGGCCAGGACGCCCTCGTCCTCGGTGGCGCCCTCGGCCCCGCAGTTCCAGGAGCGGTTGTGGCTCTCCCCGTCGCGGTTGTCCTCGCCGTTCGCCTCGTTGTGCTTGTCGTTGTAGGCGACGAGGTCGTGCAGGGTGAAGCCGTCGTGGCAGGTGACGAAGTTGATCGAGGCCAGGGGCCGTCGGCCGTCGTCCTGGTAGAGGTCGGACGACCCGGTCAGCCGGGACGCGAACTCCGCGAGGGTGCGGGGTTCGCCGCGCCACATGTCCCGGACCGTGTCGCGGTACTTGCCGTTCCACTCCGTCCACAGCGGCGGGAAGTTGCCGACCTGGTAACCGCCCTCCCCGACGTCCCAGGGCTCCGCGATCAGTTTCACCTGGGAGACCACCGGGTCCTGCTGCACCAGGTCGAAGAACGACGACAGCCGGTCCACCTCGTGGAACTGCCGGGCCAGCGTCGCCGCGAGGTCGAAGCGGAAGCCGTCCACGTGCATCTCGGTGACCCAGTAGCGCAGCGAGTCCATGATCAGCTGCAGGACGTGCGGGGACCGCATGAGGAGCGAGTTCCCGGTCCCCGTGGTGTCCATGTAGTAGCGCGGGTCGTCCGTCAGGCGGTAGTACGACGCGTTGTCGAGGCCCCGGAAGGAGAGCGTGGGGCCCAGGTGGTTGCCTTCGGCCGTGTGGTTGTAGACCACGTCCAGGATGACCTCGATACCGGCCTCGTGCAGCGCCCGGACGGCCGACTTGAACTCCAGGACCTGCTGGCCGCGGTCGCCCCAGGAGGCGTAGGCGTTGTGCGGGGCGAAGAACCCGATCGTGTTGTAGCCCCAGTAGTTGTTGAGGCCCGAGTCGACCAGCCGGTGGTCGTTGACGAACTGGTGGACCGGCATCAGTTCGAGCGCGGTCACCCCCAGCTCGGTCAGATGTTCGATGACCGCGGGATGGGCGAGCCCGGCGTAGGTGCCGCGCAGTTCGTCGGGGAGTGCCGGATGGCGCATCGTGAGGCCCTTGACGTGGGCCTCGTAGATCACCGTGTGGTGGTACTCCGTGCCGGGGCGGCGGTCATCGCCCCAGTCGAAGTACGGGTTCACCACGACGGAGCTCATGGTGTGCGGCGCCGAGTCGAGGTCGTTGCGCTTGTCGGGTGAGCCGAAGTGGTAGCCGTACACCTCCTCGCCCCAGGCGATGCTGCCACTGATCGCACGCGCGTACGGATCGAGGAGCAGTTTCGCGGAGTTCGAGCGCTGTCCGCGCGCCGGCGCGTACGGCCCGTGCACACGGAAGCCGTACCTCTGTCCCGGCATGATCCCGGGCAGATACGCGTGGCGCACGAACGCGTCGGTCTCGCGCAGCTCCACCGCGGTCTCCGAGCCGTCGTCGTGCAGCAGACACAGCTCGATTCGTTCGGCGGCCTCCGAAAAGACCGCGAAATTGGTGCCGGCGCCGTCGTACGTGGCGCCGAGCGGATACGCATCTCCAGGCCAGACCTGCATGGATAGGACTCTCCCAGTAGTGCTGGGCCCGTGGGGGCGGCTACCGCCCGAGTGTCCCCGAAAGTGAGGGAACCACCTAGGACTTACACCCCTCTTACCCGACGACCAGTGCATCAGCGGTATGCCGCATCCGTGGGGGTCGGCGGTGTGCCGGACCAGTGGGACTCAAGTGACTCCCGGGGAGACAGGGAGTAGGGGGAAATGTGCGCGAGATGATGCGCCGTCACCTGGGCAAGGTGGTGGCAGGTGCCGCCATCGCGGTGGCGGGAACCGCCGTGATGGCGGCGGTGACCCTTCCGGGGTCGGCCGGGGCCGACGACTCGGGCGGAGGACAGGGCGGCTCGGCCGCCACGGGAGCGGCCGGCAGCGGGCAGGCGGGCGGCGCGCGGGCCGCGGCGGAGCCCGGTGTGGTCGAGGAGGCGCCCGCCGAGGGCGAGAAGGGCAACGGCCGCGACCCGCTGACCGACGACGAGCTGAAGCGCGTCGAGCGCATCGCCCTCAACCGGTCGCTGCTGACGTCCAGTGAGAACGTCGAGGGCGAGCGGGGGCCGCAGCGGCTCGGCGTCGGACTCGCCGAGCCCGAGGAGGACGAACTCGACGACCCGAACGCGCCACGCCGCGCGGACGTGTCGTACTACGACTACAAGGACGACACGCTCGTCACCCGGACCGTCAACCTCGACACCGGGAAGGTGGAGGAGACCGGCACCCAGCACGGTGTCCAGCCGCCCATCAGCCGCGACGAGACGGTCGAGGCGGCGCGGCTGCTGATCGGCGACCCGCTCGGGGCCGGTCTGAAGGCCGACTACAAGGACGCCACCGGCAAGGCGCTCACCACACCCGACCAGCTCATGCTCAACAGCATGGTCTACCGGGCCACCAGCGCCACGCCCGCCGCTCTCGCCGACTGCGGCAAGCACCGGTGTGTGCGGCTGTTCCCGAAGGTCAAGAACGGGCCCTGGATCGACAGCCGTGACCTGGTGATCGACCTCAGCGCCCGCAAGGTCGGCAAGCTCGGCTGAGCGAGCCCGCCACCGCCTTCGGCCTCTTCCACTTCTCTCCTTCCCGCTTTCGCAAGGGAGTCAGTTCCTCATGCGCGTGAACAGAATCAGCCGTGCCCGCAGCCGGGCGACGGTGGGCCTGTCGGTGGCCGCCCTGACCGTCGGGGCCGCGGCCGCCGCCGGACCGGCCACCGCCCAGGCCACGACGTCGTCCAGGGCGGCGTCCGCGGCCGCCGCCGACTGCAGCTCGGCGTACAAGATCGAACAGAAGCTCGACAGCGGCACC
Source organism: Streptomyces sp. NPDC008313 (assembly GCF_042956125.1). Lineage (NCBI taxonomy): Bacteria > Bacillati > Actinomycetota > Actinomycetes > Kitasatosporales > Streptomycetaceae > Streptomyces > Streptomyces sp. NPDC008313. The sequence continues at coordinate 242,487 of NZ_JBIBFR010000003.1, read as the reverse complement.
ACCTGGCGGATGTGCTGGCACTACGAGAGCGAGGCCGGGCTGGTCCTGGAGGACATCTCGTACCAGCCCAAGGGCGAGGCCGCCCCGATCAAGATCCTCACCAGCGCCAAGCTCGCCCAGATCCACGTGCCGTACGACAGCGGCGACGCCGAGTACGACGACCTCACCGGCGCCGGGTTCGGCCAGGGCCTGATGGAGATGGCCCCCGGCGAGTGCCCCGGCGGCACCATCAAGACGGTCAAGGTCCCGGACGCCTGGGACCCCCAGCACCCGAGCGTCAAGGGCCTGTGTACGACCACCCGTTCGCGTGGCCATGCCTACCGGATGCAGGGCGACACCGCGAACAAGGTCTGGCAGACCCAGGGCAAGGACCTGCTCGTCTACACGGTCAACCAGACCGGCTGGTACGAGTACATCACCGAGTGGCGCTTCCAGGACGACGGCACGATCCACATGAACGTCGGCGCCACCGGCAGCCTCTCGCCCGGCGACTACGACGCGGGCGACGGCCGCGGCTGGCCCCTCGGCAAGGGCGCCAAGGCCTACGCCACCAGCCACAGCCACAACGTCTTCTGGCGGCTCAACTTCGGCCTCGACGGCTCCACCAAGAGCAAGGTCGAGCAGTACGACTCCAAGGTCAGCGCGCCGACCTCGCGCGACCAGGGCCCCACCGCGAAGACCACCAGGACCAAGGTCACCAAGGAACTCGCGGGCGACGCCAAGAACATGCGCTGGTGGCGGGTCGTCAGCAACACCGGCAAGAACGCCGACAACCACGCGCGTTCCTACGAGTTCGTCCCCGGGCCGACGACCAAGTACCCCGGCCGCAGCTTCACGAAGCACGACATCTACTTCACGCAGTACAAGAAGTGCGAGCAGTTCGCGAGCAACAACCTGCGCAACTGCGGCAGCGGCGCGGGGAAGTCCGTCGACAAGTGGGTCGACGGCCAGACCCTCTCGCACCCGGTGGCCTGGGTGAACGTCGGCTTCCACCACATCGCCCGGGACGAGGACCAGCAGCCGATGCCGGTCCACTGGCAGGGATTCTCGATCGCGCCGCGTGACGTGACCGCCATGAATCCGCTCACGCCCCCGGGGCTCGCCGACCAGAACGGCCGCCCGGAGAACTGAGGTCGGGAAACCACCCTGTCCATCGGGCTGCACCGCCGGACGCTCCCGGAGTACCCTTCCTTGATCGTTGAGTGGGCCTGGCCCCACGGGAGAGCTCGGGGGAGCGGAAGGCGGTGCGCGGGTGGGCTCGGGAGGGCTGGAGCTGCCCCCTGGTGACGAGGGTCACGAGGGGAACTCCACAGAGGTCCCGCCCGGTGCGGTGTCCCTGGCACGGCCGATGGAGATGGGCTCCATCGGCCCGGAACTGGACTGGGGCGCCGACGCCTGGCACGAGGTACGCACCCGCGCCCAGCGGGCCGGCCGCGCCTACATCTGGCTCAACCTCGTCGAACAGCGGCTGCGCGCCGTCGTGGCCGCTGTTCTGCGACCGATCTACGAACCCGTCCACGGCGACGAGTGGGTGGTCGCCGCGGCCGGACCGGCAGGCCAGGAGTGGGTGCAGCGGGCGGTCGCCGTCCGTGAGGTCAGCCGCCGCAAGGGGTACCTGCTGGACCCGGCCGACGACAACGTGCTGAGCTTCCTGACCCTGCCGCAGCTGCGCGAACTGATGGTGCAGCACTGGCCGTGCTTCGAGCCGTACTTCGACGAGCGCCGGGACGTCGAACTCGCCCTGGACGAGCTGGAGGTCACCCGGAACGTGGTCTCCCGCAACCGGGCGCTGTCCGAGGCGGTCCTGGGACAGGCCGAGCGGGCGTCGGCGCGGCTGCTGGAGATACTCGGCGCGGGCAGTGACGTGCCGTCCGCGCGCAGACTGCGCGTCGACGCGGTCGAGGACCTGGTCGGCGACCGGTACGCGGACGTCGTCGGCGTGCACTCGGACCGTGTCCGGCTGCTGCGGCAGTTCCCCGCCGAGGACATCTTCGGCGGCGCCCGCAGGCTCGACGCCATCGGCATCGGCCTGAACCTGCTCGTGCAGAACTTCTCCGGACGCCGGCTCGTACGGCTCGCCGAGGCCGGGTGCCGGGCGCGGCTGCTCTTCCTCAACCCCGCCTCCAGCGCGGTGAAGCGGCGCGAGCGCGAACTCGGCATCAAACGCGGCGAGCTGAGCCGCGCCGTCGAGATGAACATCCTGCACATGCGCCGGGTCCGGGCCCGGCTGCGCGACCCGGACGCCTTCGCGATCCAGGTCTTCGACGAGACCCCCCGCTTCACCGCCTACCTCGTCGACGGGGACGGCTCGGACGGCATAGCGGTCGTGCAGTCCTATCTGCGCAGGACGCGCGGCATGGAGGCGCCGGTGCTGGTGCTGCGCGGCGGCGGACGGGTGGTCAAGCCGGACGAGCACCACGACGAGGGACTTTTCCCGACATACCGCGAAGAGTTCGAGCAGGCCTGGGCGGACTCGCGGCCCGTCTCCTGATCCCCGGTCCGCACGCCCCTCCCACGCACAAGCGGAACGCGCCCGTCGGATTGTCAGTGGCCCGTGCGATCGTGTTGGTCATCGGGGGAACGCACCACGAAGAAGGGGGGCCGCCATGGGCTGGCACCGGGAGCTGCTGATCGGCTTCGACCTGGAGACGACCGGCACGGATCCGCGCGAGGCGCGCATCGTCACGGGGGCCGTGATCGAGGTCAGGGACGGCGAGCCGGTCGGGCACCGCGAGTGGCTGGCCGATCCGGGGGTGGAGATCCCGGCGGACGCGGTCGCGGTCCACGGCATCACCAACGAGCGGGCGGCGGCCGAGGGCCGCCCCGCCGACCAGGTCGCCGACGCCATCGCCGGCGTCCTCACCGGGTACTGGAACACGGGCGTCCCGGTCGTCGCGTACAACGCCGCCTTCGACCTGACCCTGCTCTCCGCCGAACTGCGCAGATACAGGCTGCCGTCCCTGCGCGAGCGGCTCGGCGGGGCGGAGCCCGCGCCGGTCATCGATCCCTACACCATCGACCGCTCCGTGGACCGCTACCGCAGGGGCAAGCGCAACCTCGAAGCGGTCTGCACGGAGTACGGGGTCCTGCTCGACGCCGCGCACGACGCCTCGGCGGACGCGCTGGCCGCCGCCCGGCTCGCCGGGGCGATAGCCGGCCGCCACCCGAAGGTCGCGGCCCTCGGCCCGGCGGACCTGCACCGCCGTCAGATCGAGTGGTACGCGCAATGGGCGGCGGACTTCCAGAGCTTCCTGCGCCGCAAGGGGGACACGACAGCGGTGGTGGACGGCGTGTGGCCGCTGAGGAACCTGGCCGACCAGACGGTCTGAGCACCGGCACGCCCCGAGGGACCCGACACCCGTACCCGGGGACCCCGCGGCACCGCACCCGCGGGACCGACGGGCCGGGGTCCGGGACGCGCGGGCCGGTCAGAACGGGTACCAGCGCACCGTCTCGTCACCGTCCCGCAGCGACGCCACCCGCCGCCCGAACTCGGCACGCGCCTTCGGGTTGCTCGGCGCGTGCTGCGCGACCCAGGCGCAGCTCGCGGTCTCCCGGGCGCCGCGCAGCACACCGCAGCCGTCCCACTCGCGCACGTCCCAGCCGTACCCCCGGGTGAACGCGTCGTAGGCGTCGGCCGGGAGTCCGTAGCGGTCGCGGGAGAGGGCCATCACCACCAGGTCGTGCTCGCGGAGATCGGCGGAGAAGGTCTCCAGGTCGACCAAAACCGGGCCGTCCGGTCCGACGTGGACGTTGCGGGGGAGCGCGTCGCCGTGGATCGGGCCGGGCGGCAGATGCGGGGTCAGCCCCGCCGCGGCCGCCGCGAACCCGTCGCGGCGCTCGCGCAGATACTCCGCGTCCGCGGGGTCGATCGCGTCACCCGCGAGGCGCAGCCAGCGCTCCACGCCGTCCAGCAGCTCGCGGGGCGGCAGTGCGAAGGAGGGGGAGGGCAGTGCGTGCACCACACGCAGCAGCCCGGCCAGGTCACCCGGTCCGGCGGGGCGTACGGCCTCGTGCAGCCGGTGCCAGACGGTCACCGGGTGGCCGTTCACCAGCAGCGCCTCGGGGCGGGCCGCGCGCACCGCGGGGACGCCCGCGTCGGCGAGCCAGTCCGCGATGTCCACCTCCCGGCGGGCCCGGTCGAGGAGCTCGGCGCCGCGCCCCACCTTGACGACCAGGTCCGAGGCCGCGAACACCGCGTTCTCGCCCAGAGCGAGGAGCCGTGCGTCCCGCGCGCGGCCCGGCAGCACGTCCGCCGCGGCCAGTACGTCCCGCGCGCTCGCCTCGTCCATCCTTCTCCTCCCAGGGATCCCACGGACCTCGCGGCCCGTGTGTTCCGGGCGCCGTGATCACGCCCCACGGCGGCCAGTGTCGCATTCGCACTGGTCGCGCCGGGCGAAGGGAGCGGCGAAAGGGCTTGTGCGCTGCCTTGACGCCGTGCCGGTCCGTCAGGACCATGACGGGGGTCCGGGCCGGGAGACCGGACCGTGAGCACCCGCGCAGGCAGACCCGTACCGTCCGAGCCGCCTGAAGGAGCCGATCACGTGACAGGGGCGCCCCCGACGACGCGGCCGGTGCGCAAGGGACCGGCAGCGGGCGGAGGCCGCCGCCCCGCCGACCACGGCGCGTGGTTCCTGGTCCTGCCCGCGCTCATCCCGATCCTGGTGCTCAGCGTCGGACCGCTGCTCTACGGGATCGCGCTGGCCTTCACCGACTCCCAGTCCGGGCGGACCGAGCCGACGCGGTGGACCGGGGTTCTCAACTTCCAGGACCTGCTGCACGACACGCTGTTCTGGGAGTCGTTCCGGGTCGGTCTGCTGTGGGCGGCCGCGGTGACCGTGCCGCAGTTCCTGCTCGCACTCGGACTCGCCCTCCTGCTCGACCAGGACCTGAGACTGCGCGGGCTCGCGCGGGCACTGGCGGTCATCCCCTGGGCGATGCCCGAGGTCGTCGTCGGCATCATGTGGCGGCTCGTCTACAACCCGGACGCCGGCATCCTGAACGAGACGGTCCGCGACCTGGGCCTCGGCGACGGGCGGGACTGGCTGTCCGGCCTCGGCACCGCCCTGCCGGCGGTGATCGTCGTCGGCGTCTGGGCGGGCATGCCGCAGACCACGGTCGCCCTGCTCGCCGGACTGCAGAACACACCGCGCGAACTGCACGAGGCGGCCGCGGTGGACGGCGCCGGAGCCTGGCGCCGCTTTCGGACGGTCACCTGGCCCGCGCTCCGACCGGTCGCCTTCGCCATCACTGCGCTCAACCTCATCTGGAACTTCAACTCCTTCGCGCTGGTCTACGTGCTCACCAACGGCGGACCGGGCGGGCGCACCCGGCTGCCCATGCTCTTCGCCTACGAGGAGGCCTTCCGCTACGGGCAGTTCGGATACGCGGCGGCGATGGGCTGTGTGATGGTCGCGGTGATCTCCGTGATCCTCGCCGTGCGACTCGTGGGCCGGCTGAGGGGGGACGAGAACACGTGAAGACCGGGAAGAGGGCCCGCACGGGCCAGTACCTCGCACTCGCCGCCTACCTCGTCTTCCTCGCCTTTCCCTTCCTCTGGCTGATCTCCACCGCCTTCAGACCGGCACGGGAGCTGGCCGACCTGCATCCCACCTGGATCCCCGAGGACCCCACCCTCGCCAACTTCCGGCAGGCCTTCGACGAGCAGCCGCTGCTGCGCGCCGGGCTCAACTCCCTGCTGGCGGCGCTCGGCGCGGCGCTCGTCGCCGTACTGATCGCGACGCCGATGGCGTACGTCATGGCGCGCCGGCGGACCCTTCTGGCCAGGGCCGCCACCGGGTGGGTCGTGGTCAGCCAGGCGTTCCCCTTCGTGCTGGTGATCATTCCGCTGTTCCTGGTCCTCAAGAACCTCCGGCTGATCGACTCACTGCCGGGACTGGTCCTGGTGTACGTGGTGTGGGCGCTGCCGTTCGCGCTGTGGATGCTGGTGGGGTACGTGCGGGCGGTGCCCGTCGAGCTGGAGGAGGCCGCCGCGGTGGACGGCGCGGGCCGGGTCCGGATCCTGGTCTTCGTCACGGCGCCGCTGCTCGCGCCCGGCATCGTGGCGACGGCACTGTTCGCCTTCATCAGCGCGTGGAACGAGTTCTTCTTCGCGCTCGTGCTGCTCAAGACCCCGGAGAACCAGACGCTGCCGGTCGTGCTCACGCACTTCATCGGCGCGGAGGGCGTGGCGGACCTCGGGCCGCTGGCCGCGGCGGCGTTCCTGGCGACGCTGCCGTCGCTGGTCGTCTTCGCGCTCATCCAGAAGCGGATCACGGGCGGGATGCTCGCCGGGGCGGTGAAGAGCTGATGAGGTCATGGGCGGCGTTTCTGGCGGTGTTCGGCCTGCTGCTCGCCGGGTGCACGGCCGGCGGCGGTGAGCCGGACGGGGTGATCACCCTGCGCTTCCAGTCCCTGGCCTGGCAGCAGGAGTCGGTCGCGGCCAACAAGGAGCTGGTGCGCGAGTGGAACGCCACGCACCCTGACGTACGGGTGAAGTACGTGCAGGGGAGCTGGGACAGCGTGCACGACCAGCTGCTCACCTCCTTCGAGGGCGGTGAGGCACCCGACATCATCCACGACGCCTCGGACGACCTCGCCGACTTCGCGTACGGGGGCTACCTCGCCGACCTGCACGGCCTGCTGCCGTCCCGGCTCAAGTCCGGCATCCCCGAGCGCAGTTGGGCCACGGCCACCTTCGGGGACGGGATCTACGGCGTGCCGTTCCTCCAGGAGCCGCGCGTCCTGATCGCCAACGCCGACCTGCTGCGCGAGGCGGGCGTCCGCGTGCCCACCCCGCAGCGCCCCTGGAGCTGGGAGGAGTTCCGGCGCATCGCCGGACAGCTGAGCGGACACGGCCGGTACGGCGTCGCCTGGCCGCTGAAGGAACCCGTCTCGGCGACGCTGAACCTCTCCCTGTCCACCGGCGGGCAGCTCTTCCACCGGGACGGGGATGGCAAGGTGGAGGTCCGCTTCACCGACGCGGACGCCGTGGTCCCGCGCACCGTCCACGACGAGGTCAACCAGGACGCGAGCGCCTCGGGCGCCACGCTCGGCATGGGCGGCTCCGACACCCTGCCCGGGTTCTTCGCCGGCAAGTACGCGATGGTGCCGCTCGGCTTCTCCTACCGCCAGCAGATCGTCCAGCAGGCACCCGAGGGCTTCGACTGGCAGGTGCTGCCCGCCCCGGCCGGCGCCGACGGCCTCAGCCAGGGCGTCAGCCCGCAGACCCTGTCCATCGCCGAGGACAGCCCCCACAAGAAGGAGGCCGCCGAGTTCCTCGACTTCCTGCTGCGGCCGAAGAACATGGTCCGGCTGGCGCTCGGCGACTGGATGCTGCCCACCGGCACACAGGCTTTGAAAGACCCCGCGCTGCACACCACCGAGAACGACTGGGCGACGGGCACCGCGCTCGCCGGACACCTCCGGCCGGCCCCCGCCCAGTCCGTCCGCGGCTACCCGGAGTGGAAGGACAAGGTCGCCACCCCCGCCTTCCAGGAGTACTACAGCGGCGCGATCGGACTGGATGAGCTGCGCGAACGCCTGGAGAAGGACGGAAATCTCGTCCTGGCCCGCTATCAGCGCTGAGCGGTGTCGCGCCGGGTGAACCCCTGGTGGGAGCGGCCTCGCGGCCCGGTCTGCGTCACTGTCCGCGTCCTGTGGAATTCAGCGGGGTCACGGTTCCACGGAAACGGTGAAGCCCTGGCGCTCTTTGGATAACGGTCAGGTCATTCGGTAACGCTCCGATAACACGGCCAGGGTCCGAAAAAGGCATCGACTTGGCTCGGTGGTTGGACATCTGACCCCCGCAGAAGGTTGCACGGGCGGGATCTTGTTCCCTTACCGGACTCTTTCCTAACGTGAGATGAACTCACATCGAACGCCAGGAAGTTGACCATGCGATCCATACGCCGAGACATTCCGCCACTCGCAGAGGTGCGCCGTATCACGGAGAAGAAGCGCGATGCGTGGTGGACGGTGATGCTCGTCGACCCGGTGGCGACACCGCTGGTCAGACTTGTCGCGAGGCGTACGAGGATCACCCCGAACCAGATCACCTGGGGCGCGTTCCTGCTCGGACTGGCCTCGTCGGTCTGTTTCGCGTTCGGTGACTGGCGCTGGCTGATCGCCGGTGGCGTCATCTACCACTTCAGCTTCATCCTCGACTGCATGGACGGAAAGGTCGCCCGCCTCACCGGACAGGGATCCGTGTTCGGCGCCTGGCTCGACTTCGTCTTCGACCGTATCCGCGTGATGGTGTGTTCGGTCGCGCTCATGGCCGGCCAGTTCCACCGCACCGGCGAGACGATCTACATCTGGCTCGCCCTCGCCGTGGTGGGCCTGGACACCCTGCGCTACATCAACTCCCTGGAAATCTTCAAGATCCGCCACACCATGCGCAAGCAGATCAAGGCACGCATGCGGGAGGCCCGCCGCGCGGCGAACCAGGAAGAGCTGGCCTTCATGGAGGACCTGCTGCGCGAGAACCCCGAGGCGGACATCGAGCAGGACCTGCGCAAGGTGGCCATGACCCGGACCGCCACCGCCGAAGGCACCGACACCGTCATGGGCACCGCCACCGCCGAGGGCACCGTCACGGAGCCAGGCGCCGGCACCGAGGGGGGCGCCGAGGGCGAGGCCACGGCGTCCGCCAAGCAGGCCCAGGTCATCGACCTGCACCAGGAGTTCCGCCACCGCTTCCCCTCCTACCTGCGCTTCCGGTCGTTCCTGCTGCGGCACCGCATCCGCACGCACCTGATCAGCGGCATCGAGTTCCAGATGGGCGTCTTCATGATCGGCCCCTTCCTCGACTCGGTGATCGAGGCGACGATCGTCTCGGGCGCTCTGCTGCTGGTCTTCGAGCTCGCCATCATCTACAAGCTGCTGCTGTCGACGCGCGACTTCACGCGCACCATCGACTCCTTCGAGCGCGAGCGGCAGGACGTGGCCACCGCCGCGTGACACACGACGACGGGGCCGGGGTGCGTACGGCACCCCGGCCCCGTCGTCCGTTCACCGGTGGATCACACCCGTGCGGGCTCGCCCTCGTCGACCATCGGCGGGCGCGGCGCCGCGGGCGGCTCCGGCTCGTCGTGCGTGAGGTCGGGGAGCCGGTGCAGCCACTTGGGCAGGTACCAGTTCCGCTCGCCCAGCAGGGCCATCACGGCCGGCAGCAGCACACCGCGGATGACCGTCGCGTCGATCAGCACCGCTGCCGCCAGGCCCACGCCCATCTGCTTCATGGACTGCATGGACAGCGTCCCGAAGATCGCGAAGACGGCGACCATGATGACGGCGGCGCTCGTCACGACCCCGGCCGTGGTCACCACACCGTGCCGGATGGCCTCCTCGGTGCTGCGTCCCCGCAGCCGCGCCTCACGGATCCGCGAGACCACGAAGACGTGGTAGTCCATCGAGAGCCCGAACAGGATCACGAAGAGGAACAGCGGCAGCCAGGTGACGATGGCTCCCACACCCTCCGCGCCCACCAGCGAGGCGCCCCAGCCGTGCTGGAAGACGGCGACCAGGATGCCGTAGGCGGCGCCCACGGACAGCAGGTTGAGGACGATCGACGTGATCGCGACCGTCAGCGAGCGGAACGACAGGAGCATCAGCAGGAAGGCGAAGACCACGACGAAGGCGAAGACCGGCACGACCGAGCCGACCAGCTGGTCGTTGAAGTCGTGCGACCCGGCGACCTGCCCGGTGACCGGCGCCTCCACCCCTTCGACCTTGCCGAGCGTGTCCGGCCGTACCTCGTCGCGCAGCAGCTCCAGGCTCTTCTCCGCCTTGTCCTGGTCCGATCCGCCCACCAGCGGTACGTACACGAAGGCGACGTTCTGCTCGTCGTGCACCTTGATGTCGACCGGGCCGCGTGAGGCACCCGAACTGATCGCCCGGTCACGGAAGTCCGCCAGCGCCGACTTCACGTCCGAGGCGTTGATGTCGTCCGCCTTGACGACGACCTCGGCCGGCTCGGAACCGCCGGGGAACGCGTCGTTGACCCGGTTGTAGGTGCCGACGATCGGCAGCGAGTCGCCGAACTCCTGGTCCAGGGTGAGGTTCTGCGTCTTCATGCCGAGCGCGGGGGCGGCGATGGCCAGCAGTGCGCCGGCGGCGACGGCCAGGGCGACGGCCGGCTTGGCGAGCACGACCCGCAGGACCGCGCTCCAGAACCGGCTCTCCCCGTTGCCGCCCCGCTTCGCGCGCCGCTTGTCGGGGTGCAGGAAGGGGAGGCGGCCCTTCTCGACCCGCTCGCCGAGCAGGGACAGCAGCGCCGGAAGCACCGTGACGGAACCGACCATGGCGACCGCCACGACCATCAGCGAGGCCAGGCCCATCGCCTCGAACTCGGCGAGACCGGTGAAGAGCATTCCGGCCATGGCCACGCACACGGTGACACCGGAGACGACGATGGCACGGCCGCTGGTGGCGGCGGCGATCCGCAGGGCGGTCTCCGCGTCCCGGCCCGCCGCGCGCTCCTCGCGCTCACGCCGCAGATAGAACAGGCAGTAGTCGACGCCGACGGCCAGCCCCACCAGCAGCATCACGGAGTTCGCCGTGTCGCTCATCGGCTGCAGATGGCTGACGATGCCCATCAGGCCCATCGTCGCCATGATCGCGGTGACCGCGAGCGCCACCGGCAGCAGCGCCGCGACCAGCGCGCCGAAGGCGATCAGCAGAATGCCCAGCGCCACCGGGACCGCGGAGTACTCGGCCTTCTGGAAGTCGTCGCCGAACGCGTCGTCGAACGTCTTCATCATGCTGGCGCCGCCGATCTCCTCGATCCGCAGCCCGTCGTGCTTCTTCTGCACCCCCTCGACGGCGTTCAGCACCGGCTCGACGCGCTCGCCCGCGGTGTCCGAGTCGCCGCGCATGTCGAACTGCACCAGTGCGCTGCGGCCGTCCTCGGATATCGTCTTCGTGTCGTACGGCGAGGTCACGTCGGTGACCTCGCCCGTGCCCTCGACGGCGTCGACGACCGCGGCGACCGCCGAGCGGAACTCGGCGTCGGTGGCCTTCAGGTCCGAGCCCTTCGCCTGGACCAGCACCGACTCCCCGGCCGGCTCCTCGATCCCCGCGTCCTCGATGATGCGGGCGGCCGTGTGGGTCTCGCCCTTGAGCTGGTCGCTCTCGTTCACGTCGGCGCGGCCCACGGCCGAACCCACACCCATCGCCAGCACGACGAACAGCACCCAGATACCGACGGCAGCCCATCGGTGCCGGGCGCTCCAGCCGCCCGCCCGGGCGGCGATGCCGCGCACCCTCGTCCTTCCGCTCACCATGATGGGCCAGCCCCCTCGTCCCGGGTGACAGCCCCACGCCGTCACCTCCCTCCATGAAGGTATGGCGCGCGGGAGCCGGTTCCCTCCTGCCTCCCGGTGAACCCTCCCGCGGGGGAGTCATCCCCCTGGCCCGGTCGGTATCAGCCATGCGGAGGACAGCGGCCCCTTACACATATCGGGGACCGCGACCACCGGGCATCAGGGGCGCGGTCCTTCTAGGGTGAGCGGATGACGACCAGGTACGCGGCGCTGCTGCGAGGAATCAACGTGGGCGGGGCCAAGAAGGTTCCGATGGCCGAACTGAGGGCCCTGATGCAGGACTTGGGGTACGACGGGGTGAGCACCTACCTGCAGAGCGGCAACGCGGTCTTCGGCAGCGCCCACGGCGACGAGGACTCGCTCGCGGCCGAGCTGGGCCGGACCCTGGAGAAGCACTTCGGGTTCGCCGTCGGCGTCCTGGTCCGCGACCACGCCTATCTGAAGGCCGTCCGGGACGCCTGCCCGTTCCCCGCCGCCGAGCTGGAGGCCAAGCAGCTGCACGCCACGTACTTCTCCGGGCCGGTCGGCGAGGAGCGCTTCGCCGGCGTCGACCGGGCGGCGTTCCTCCCGGAGGAGTTCCGTCTCGGCGACCGCGTCCTCTACCTCTACGCACCCCAGGGCCTCGGCGTCTCGAAACTGGCGCCGGTCCTCTCCCGGCCCGCCCTGCTCAAGGGCACCGTCGCCACCAGCCGCAACTGGAACACCGTCACCAAGCTCGTGGACCTGACCGAGGGCTGATCCGGCCCCGCGGCGGCCGCCGGGACCCTGTCGCGTTTCTTCAAGAGGTCCCGGCGCCGGGTTCCTAGCGTGGAGGCATGGACACGACGTACAAGAACGTGCACCCGTACATGGTGGAATGCGCCGCCGAGGCCGCCCGGGTGGCCCGCGGGGTCACCGCCGGGCAGCTGGCCGATCCCACGCACTGCGGCGACTGGGACGTGCGCGCCCTGGTGAACCACTGGGTCCTCTACACCTCCCACGGCCTGGAGCACCGCGCCCGCCGCGCGGCGCTCCCCGAGGAGCTGACCGGGCGGGACTTCACGGCAGAGGCGGACTGGGCGGACGCCTACGCCCGGCGGCTGGAGCGGGCCGTCGCCGCCTGGGACGACCCGGCGGTGTGGGAGGGCGAGATCGACTTCGGCGGGGGGAAGGCGCCCGCGGCCGACGTCGCCTCCATGATCGTGAAGGAGATGGCGGTGCACGGCTGGGACGTCGCCGTGGCCACCGGCCAGGAACTCCGCGTCTCTGACGGCGCGGCCCGCTTCGTCCTCGACGTCGTCGAGACGCACGGCGACATCTACCGGCAGTACGACGGCTTCGCCGAGAAGGTGCCCGTCCCCGACGACGCCCCCGTCCTCGACCGCGCCCTGGCGTCGAGCGGGCGCGACCCGAAGCAGGGCGTCACCCGGAAAGTGGACCAGTGAGACGAGAGCGAATTGGACCGCGGTCGCGTACCACCGGGCGGCTAGCGTCGGCGGCATGACGAACGTAGCGCCCCTCGGCTCCGTCCCGCCCACCCGCGTCGACTTCTACTTCGACCCCGCCTGCCCCTTCGCCTGGATCACCTCCCGCTGGCTGCTCGAGGTCGAGCGCGAACGCCCGCTCGACCTCCGCTTCCACGCGATGAGCCTGTATCTGCACAACATCGGCAACGAACTGCCCGAGTGGTACCGGGAACTCGTCGACAAGTCGATCGGGCCCGTGCGGGTCGCGGTGGCCGCCGCCGGCCGGCACGGCGACAAGGTGCTGCGTGATCTGTACACGGCCTTCGGCCGGCGGATCCACGAGCGGGGCGAGGACGACTTCGACGCCGTGATCGCCGCGTCCCTCGCGGAGCTGGGACTGCCGCCCGAGCTCGCCTCGGCCGCCCACGACCCCGCGTACGACGACGCCGTGCGCCGCAGCCACGACGCGGGCAAGGAGCCCGGCTCCGACGGCTACGTGGGCACGCCCACGATCCACGTCGACGGCACGGTGTGGTTCGGGCCCGTACTGCGGGCCGTTCCGCGCGGCCCGGAGGCGGCCGAACTCTTCGACAGCTTCCGCGTCCTGGCCGCGCACCCGGACTTCTTCGAACTGAAGCGGACCCGGACCGGCGGCCTGTCGTTCGACTGAGCACAAGGAACCGGCGCGCGGTACCGACGCCGGAGGCTGGAGGAACGGCGGCGCTGGGGGAGCCTACGCCCCCAGCGCCGTCAGCGCCGGGGAACGCGCCTCGTCGTACCGGTCGAGGACGACCCGGGCCACCTCCGGCGCCGGGCCGAGGACATCGGCCAGCACGTCCGCGCCGGCCGCGCCCCGCGCGATGCGGTCCGGCAGGAAGCCGGGCGCCAGCACATAGGGCGCGACCGCGACGCGCGCGCACCCGAGGGCGCGCAGCTCGCGCACCGCGTCCTCGGTGCGCGGAAGGGATGCGGAGGCGAACGCAGGCCGCACGGCGCACCAACCGGTGTGCCGCCACTCCCGCGCGATTTCTGCGATCACTGCGATCGCCTCCGGGTCACTGGACCCCGCCGAGGCCAGTACGACCCCGGTCGAGGACTTGTCGGCGGGGGACAGCCCCGCCTCGTACAGCCGCCGCTCCAGCGCCGATGTCAGCAGCGGCGACGGGCCGAGCACCTCCGCCTGCCGGATCCGCAGCCGCGACGGCGCCTGCCGCAGCACGGCCGGGATGTCCGACTTGGCGTGGAAGGCGCGGGTCAGCAGCAGCGGCAGCGCCACCACGTCCCGTACGCCCTCCGCGTCCAGCGACTCCAGCACCCCGTGCACCGACGGGACGTTGAAGTCGAGGAAGCCGGTCTCCACGCGCAGTCCCGGCCGCTCGGCCCGCACCCGCCGCACCAGGGCGTGCACGGTCGCGGCATGGCGCGGGTCGCGGCTGCCGTGGGCGATGACCAGGAGGACGGGGCGAGGAGTCCGGACGCGCATGGGGATCAGCTCTTCACGAGGAGACCGCGGCTGCGCAGCACCCACCGCTCCAGCGGACTGAAGATCAGCAGGTCGATGGCGATACCGACGATCAGAATGAGCAGGATGGCGAGGAAGACCATGGACATCGAACTGGCGTTACGGCCGTTCTCCAGCAACTGGCCGAGGCCGACGCCGAGATCGGGCGACGAGGCGATGATCTCGGCGGCCATCAGCGAACGCCAGGAGAACGCCCAGCCCTGCTTCAGCCCCGCGAGATAGCCGGGCAGCGCCGCCGGCATCACGATGTGGTACGTCCCGCGCAGCCCCGTCGCGCCCAGGGTGCGGCCCGCCCGCAGGAACAGCGGCGACACCTGGTCGATGCCGGACACCAGGCCGTTGGCGATCGAGGGCACGGCGCCGAGCAGGATCACCGCGTACATCATCGACGGCTTGAGACCGAGCCAGATGACGGCCGGCGGCACCCACGCCACCGACGGCAGCGACTGCAGACCCGACAGGATGGGCCCGATGGCCGCGCGCACGAACCTCACCCGCGCCACCAGCAGACCCAGCGGCGTGCCGATCGCGAGGGCCAGCACGAAGCCGGACAGCCCGCGCGACACACTGGTCCAGATGTAGTCGAGCAGGGTGCCCTGGAGCCAGGCGTTCTCCACCTCGCCCCACACGTCCGACGGCGACGGCAGCTTCGTCGGATCGTCGACGACCTTGAACGAGATCAGCGCCTGCCACACCACGACCACCAGCGCCACCGCCACGACGGGGGGCAGGATCTTCTGCGTGAGCGTCTGCCGGAAGGGGGTGCGGCTCGTCTGGACCGTGTCCAGCGCGTCGAGCCCCGCCTCCAGACCCGCCAGGTCATGGCCGTCCTTGGCGCCCCGCACCTCCTTCGGGGAATCCTCCGGCGTTGTCTCAGTGCTGGCCATGACGGCGGATCTCCCCACGGAGTTGTTCGGTGATCTCGACGGACAGCTCGGCCACGTCGGTGTCCTCGATGCGGCGCGGCTGCGGGATGCCCACCGTCCACTCGCGCGCGATCCGCCCGGGACGGGAGGACAACAGCACGACCCGCTGCGCGAGCCGCACCGCCTCGCGCACGTTGTGCGTGACGAACAGGACGGACACCCCGGTCTCCCGCCAGATACGGGTCAGCTCGTCGTGCAGCACGTCGCGAGTGATGGCGTCGAGCGCGGCGAACGGCTCGTCCATCAGCAGCAGCCTGCTGTCCTGGCCGAGCGCGCGGGCCATCGCGACCCGCTGCCGCATACCGCCCGACAGCTCGTGCACCCGCTTTCCGTACGCGCCCTTCAGCCGTACGAGTTCCAGCAGTTCCTCGGCCTTCTCGCGCCGCTCCTGCTTGGCGACGCCCCGCAGCTTCAGGGCCAGTTCGATGTTCTTGCCGGCGGTCAGCCACGGGAACAGCGCGTGCTCCTGGAACATCAGCGCCGGCCGGCCGTCGGTCGTGATGGCGCCGGCGGTCGGGGCGTCCAGTCCCGCGACCAGGTTGAGCAGCGTCGACTTCCCGCAGCCGGAGGCCCCCAGGAGGGTGACGAACTCGCCCGGCGCGACGTCGAGCGAGACGTCGTCGAGGACGAGCTGCGCTCCGCCGGGTGTGGCGAAGGACTTGGAGACGTGCTCGATCCGCGCGGCGTGCCGCGCCGACACCTCGGTGTCGGCGGCCTTGGCGAGGGCGGTTGCCATGGTCGTCACCTCCTGGGGACTCAACGTGGTGGCTTTTCGGGCTTACTCGGCGCCGAGACCGGCGTCGTCGACCGTGCTCTCGCCCTGTGCCTGGAGCACCTTGTTCAGCGGCCCGAGGTCGTAGATGCCCTTGAGCCGGGGCTTCTCCAGGAGGCCCGCCTTGACCGCGTGGTCCGCCTCGCTGCCGAGGGTGGAGGCCAGCGGGTCGTCGGTGAACCGGATGGACTTCCAGGCCGGGTCCAGGACGTCGGCGGGCAGGGCCTTGCCGACGTCGGCCTTGAGCCGCGCGTTCGCCGCGGCCTTCGCCTTGCCGGGGTTGGCGCCGATCCAGGCGTTGGTCTTCACCGAGCCACGCAGGACCGCCTCGACGACCTTCGGGTGCTCCTCGAGGAACTTCTGCGACACGATGATGTTCGTGATCACGAACTTCTCGTCGGGCCACAGCGCCGACTCGTCGAGCAGCACCTCGGCGCCCTCGGCGACCAGCTTGGACGCGGTCGGCTCCGGAACCCAGGCGCCGTCGATGGAACCGGACTTGTAGGCGTCCGGGGTGATCTTGTTGTCCGTGCGGACCACCGAGACGTCGCCCTTGCCGCTGTTCGCGTCGACCTTCCAGCCCTGCTCCGCGATCCAGTTGAGGAACGCGACGTCCTGCGTGTTGCCGAGCTGCGGCGTCGCGATCCTCTTGCCCTTGACGTCCTTCAGGGACTTGATCTTCTCCGGGTCGACCACCAGCTTCACGCCGCCGGACGCCGAACCGCCGATGATCCGCAGGTTCTTGCCCGCGGACTTGGTGTAGCCGTTGATCGAGGGCGAGGGGCCGATCCAGCCGATGTCGATGGAGCCCGAGTTGAGCGCCTCGATCTCGGACGGGCCGGCGTTGAAGGTCGCGTACTCGGCCTTCGTGCCGCCCAGCTCCTTCTGGAACAGGCCCTCCTGGCGGCCCACCAGCGCGGTGCCGTGGGTCAGGTTCCCGAAGTAGCCGATCTTCACGGAGTCGAGACCGTCGATCTTCTCGGCCCCGGCGGCGATCCGCTCCTTGCCGGAGGAGCCGTCGGAGGCCTGGGAGCCGTAGCCGCAGGCGGTCAGCGCCAGCAGTGGCAGAACGAGGGCGGCGACCACGCCGCGGCGCGGGAGGCGGGAGCGAATGGCAGGCACGGGAGGGGTTCCTCTCGTTGGCCCGGCGGTCACGACCCTCGGGTCGTGGCCGGGAAGTCGGCAGGTCTTCGTCTGTGCGGGCGGGGGGTGAGGGCGCGCGAGCGGTGCGCGTACGTCCTCACGCACATCGCGCGACCCCGCCGGTCCCGCTGCCGAGGGCACCGCTCCCGATCCGGCCGCCCTCCTTCGCGAACGTCGCGTAGAAGTCCTCGTGACTCATGTCAGAAGTCC
This sequence comes from Streptomyces sp. NPDC008313, assembly GCF_042956125.1. Lineage (NCBI taxonomy): Bacteria > Bacillati > Actinomycetota > Actinomycetes > Kitasatosporales > Streptomycetaceae > Streptomyces > Streptomyces sp. NPDC008313. Next base: position 225,145 of record NZ_JBIBFR010000003.1, on the reverse strand, counting down.
CAGCCGTCCTCGTCGCCCTCGTCCTTGACGGGCTCCGGAGCGGCGAAGGACTCGCCGACCATGCCGGCCGTCAGCGTGGTGCCGTCGGCCGGGTCGATCAGGATGAAGGCGCCGGTGCGCCGTGAGTCGGCGTACGAGTCGACCGGCAGCGGCTCGGCGGTACGGATCTTCACGCGGCCGATGTCGTTGGCGACGAGCTGCCCCGGGTGCGGGTGCAGCGACAGGTCGTCGAGGGTGAGCCGGGACGGGATGTCCTTGACGATCGCCTTGACGGTGCGCGTGCCGTGCTTGAGCAGCACCCGGTGGCCGACGGTCAGCGGCGCGTCGGCGACGTGGCAGACGGTCGCCTCGACGTCCTGCGTGGTCGGCGGCGCGTCCTTGCTCGGGACGATCAGGTCGCCGCGCGAGATGTCGATGTCGTCCTCGAGCAGCAGCGTCACCGACTGCGGGGTCCAGGCCGCGTCGACCGGGACGCCCAGCAGGTCGATCCCGGAGATCCGCGACGAGCGGCCGGACGGCAGCACGGTCACGCTCTCGCCGACCCGGAAGGTACCGGCCGCGATCTGGCCCGCGTAGCCGCGGTAGTCGGGGTGCTCGGCGGTCCGCGGCCGGATCACGTACTGCACGGGCAGCCGCGCGTGGCAGTGCGCCAGGTCGTGGCTGACCGGCACGGTCTCCAGGTGCTCCAGGACCGTCGGGCCGCCGTACCAGTCCATGTTCGAGGACGGCTCCACCACGTTGTCCCCGGCGAGTGCGGAGATCGGGATGGCGGTGATCTCGGGGACGCCCAGCTCGCTCGCGTACGCCGTGAACTCCTCGGCGATCGCCGCGAAGACGGACTCCCGGTACTCGACCAGGTCCATCTTGTTGACGGCGAGGACGACGTGCGGGACGCGCAGCAGGGCGGCGACGGCGGCGTGCCGGCGGGTCTGCTCGATGACGCCGTTGCGGGCGTCGACGAGCACGACGGCCAGGTCGGCGGTGGAGGCGCCGGTGACCATGTTGCGGGTGTACTGCACGTGGCCGGGGGTGTCGGCGAGGATGAAACGGCGCCGCGGGGTGGCGAAGTAGCGGTAGGCGACGTCGATCGTGATGCCCTGTTCGCGTTCGGCGCGCAGGCCGTCGGTGAGCAGGGCGAGGTCGGGGGCCTCCTGGCCGCGGCTGAGCGAGGCGCGCTCCACGGCCTCCAGCTGGTCGGTGAGCACCGACTTGGAGTCGTGCAGCAGCCGGCCCACCAGGGTCGACTTGCCGTCGTCGACGGAACCGGCCGTCGCGAACCGCAGCAGCGTCGTCTCCGCCAGCTCGGCGAGCTGCTCCGAGGTGCTGATGGTGCTGGTCATGGCTAGAAGTACCCCTCGCGCTTGCGGTCTTCCATCGCGGCCTCGGAGAGCTTGTCGTCGGCCCGGGTGGCGCCGCGTTCGGTGAGGCGGGAGGCGGCGATCTCGGCGATCACCTTCTCGATGGTGTCGGCGTCGGAGTCGACGGCGCCGGTGCAGGACATGTCGCCGACGGTGCGGTAGCGGACCTGCCGCTTCTCGACCGTCTCGGTCGCCTTGGGGCCGCCCCAGTCGCCCGCGGTCAGCCACATGCCGGAGCGCTGGAAGACCTCGCGCTCGTGGGCGAAGTAGATCTGCGGGAGCTCGATCTTCTCCCGGGCGATGTACTGCCAGACGTCCAGCTCGGTCCAGTTGGACAGCGGGAAGACGCGGACGTGCTCGCCGGGGGCGTGGCGGCCGTTGTAGAGCTGCCACAGCTCGGGGCGCTGGCGGCGCGGGTCCCACTGGGAGAACTCGTCGCGCAGGGAGAAGACGCGCTCCTTGGCGCGGGCCTTCTCCTCGTCGCGGCGGCCTCCGCCGAAGACGGCGTCGAAGCGCTCGCTCTGGATCTTCTCGGTGAGCGGGACGATCTGCAGCGGGTTGCGGGTGCCGTCGGGCCGCTCGCGCAGGGCCCCGCGGTCGATGTAGTCCTGTACGGAGGCGACGTGCAGCCGCAGCCCGTGGGCGGCGACGGCGCGGTCGCGGTAGTCGAGGACCTCGGGGAAGTTGTGCCCGGTGTCCACGTGCAGCAGCGAGAACGGCACGGGCGCCGGAGCGAACGCCTTCAGCGCGAGGTGCAGCATGAGGATCGAGTCCTTGCCGCCGGAGAAGAGGATCACCGGCCGCTCGAACTCGCCCGCGACCTCGCGGAAGATGTGCACGGCCTCCGACTCCAGCGCGTCCAGGTGCGACAGCGCGTAGGGGCAGGAGGTCTCCTCGGAGACGGTGGTGACGGTGGTCGTCATGCCGTATCCCTTCCGTTCGCTTCCCCGCCCGCGCGGCGCACGGGTGCGGGCATCGTCGTCGTCCGCGGCCCGGCGGCCACGCGTGCGTAGCTCACAGGACGCCCCTCTCGGTGAGCAGCGTGTGCAGCGCCGCCGCGGACTCCTGCACGGTCTGGGTGTGCGACTCGATGCGCAGGTCGGGCGACTGGGGCGCCTCGTACGGGTCGTCGACCCCGGTCAGCCCGGAGATCTCGCCCGCCGCCTGCTTGGCGTACAGCCCCTTCACGTCCCGCTCGCTGCACACCTCGACCGGCGTCGCGACGTGCACCTCCAGGTACGCGGCGCCGCTCGCCGCGTGCCGCTCGCGGACCGCCTCGCGGCTGTCGGCGTACGGCGCGATCACCGGCACGAGCACCTTGACGCCGTTGCGGGCGAGGAGGTCGGCGAGGAAGCCGATGCGCTGCACGTTGGTGTGCCGGTCCTCGCGGCTGAAGCCGAGGCCCGCGGTGAGGAACGTGCGGATCTCGTCGCCGTCGAGCACCTCGACGCGGTGGCCCTCCTCGCGCAGCCGGCCCGCCAGCTCGGAGGCGATGGTGGTCTTGCCGGCACTCGGCAGACCCGTGAGCCAGACGGTGGCTCCGGTCGTCACGTGCTTCTCCCGGGATTTCAGTGGGTTCTCGGTGGTCGTCGTCATCCGTGCAGCCCGCACTCGGTCTTGGAGCGGCCGGCCCAGCGTCCGGCGCGTGCGTCCTCGCCCTCCAGCACCCGGCGGGTGCAGGGCGCGCAGCCCACGGAGGCATAGCCGTCCATCAGCAGCGGGTTGGTGAGAACGCCGTGCTCGGCGACGTACGCTGCCACATCTTCCTGTGACCACCGCGCGATGGGGGAGATCTTCACCTTCCGCCGCTTCTCGTCCCAGCCGACGACCGGGGTGTTCGCCCGGGTCGGGGACTCGTCGCGGCGCAGACCGGTCGCCCACGCCTCGTACGAGGCCAGGCCCTCCTCCAGCGGCTTGACCTTGCGCAGCGCGCAGCACAGGTCGGGGTCGCGGTCGTGCAGCCTCGGGCCGTACTGCGCGTCCTGCTCGGCGACGCTCTGGCGCGGGGTGAGCGTGATGACGTTCACGTCCATCACGGCCTCGACCGCGTCCCGGGTGCCGATGGTCTCCGGGAAGTGGTAGCCCGTGTCGAGGAAGACGACGTCCACGCCGGGGAGCGCGCGGGAGGCGAGATGCGCGACCACGGCGTCCTCCATGGAGGAGGTGACGCAGAATTTCCCGCCGAACGTGTCCGCCGCCCACCGGAGGATCTCCGACGCGGAGGCGTCCTCCAGGTCGCGGCCGGTCCGCTCGGCGAGCGCCTTCAGCTCCGCGTCGCGTCCGGTCCCGTGCTCGGTGTCCTCGGCGTCCGCCTGAACGGCCGTCATGTCTCGTTCCCTCCAACGCTGTTGGGCTGAAGCCCCCGGGCGAGCAGCCCGAGGAACTTCAGCTGGAAGGCCCGGTTGCACGCCCCGCACTCCCACGCGCCATGCCCCTGCTCGCCCGGGCGCAGGTCCTCGTCGCCGCAGTACGGGCAGTGGAACGGAGCCGCACGCTCGCTCATGACAGCGCCTCCTCCGAGGCGCGGGCGGCCCAGGTGGCGAACCGCTCGCCGTCCTCGCGCTCCGCCTGGAAGCGCTTGAGGACGCGCTCGACGTAGTCGGGCAGCTCGTCCGAGGTGACCTTCAGGCCGCGGACCTTGCGGCCGAACGACGGGTCGAGTCCGAGCGCGCCGCCGAGGCTCACCTGGTAGCCGCCGACCTGCTCACCGGAGGCGTCGGTGACGAGCTGGCCCTTGAGGCCGATGTCCGCGGTCTGGATGCGGGCGCAGGCGTTGGGGCAGCCGTTGATGTTGATGGTGATCGGCTCGTCGAAGCCGGGCAGGCGGCGCTCCAGTTCGTCGATGAGGTCGCTGCCGCGCTCCTTGGTCTCGACGATCGCCAGCTTGCAGAACTCGATGCCGGTGCAGGCCATGGTGCCGCGCCGGAAGGTGGAGGGGGTGACCCGCAGGTCCAGCGCCTCCAGGCTCTCGGTGAGCGAGGTGACCCGGTCCTCCGGCACGTCCAGGATGATCATCTTCTGCTCGACCGTGGTGGAGACCCGGCCGGAGCCGTGGTTCTCCGCGATCTCGGCGACCTTGCCGAGCAGCGAACCGTCCATGCGGCCGACGCGCGGGGCGAAGCCGACGTAATAGCGGCCGTCCTTCTGCCGGTGCACGCCGATGTGGTCGCGCCACTGCTGCGCGGGCATCTCGGGCGCCGGGCCGTCGATGAGCTCGCGGTGCAGGTACTCCTTCTCCAGGACCTCGCGGAACCTCTCGGCGCCCCAGTCGGAGACCAGGAACTTCAGGCGGGCGCGGTTGCGCAGCCGGCGGTAGCCGTAGTCACGGAAGATCGAGGTGACGCCCTCCCAGACCTCGGGCACCTCCGACTCGGGCACCCAGGCGCCCAGCCGCACACCGAACTTGGGGTTCGTGGACAGGCCGCCGCCGACCCAGAGGTCGAAGCCCGGGCCGTGCTCGGGGTGGACGACGCCGACGAAGGAGATGTCGTTGATCTCGTGGGCCACGTCGAGGAGCGGGGAGCCGCTCACCGCCGTCTTGTACTTGCGCGGCAGGTTGGAGAAGCGCGGGTCGCCGATGAAGCGGCGGGCGATCTCGTCCAGCGCGGCCGTGCCGTCGATGATCTCGTCCTCGGCGACGCCTGCGACCGGCGAGCCGAGCATGCCGCGCGGGCAGTCGCCGCACGCCTCGGTGGTGGACAGGCCGACGGACTCCAGCCGCTCCCAGATGGCGGGCACGTCCTCGATGCGCACCCAGTGCAGCTGGATGTTCTGCCGGTCGGTGATGTCGGCGGTGCCGCGCGCGTAGTTCTCGGAGACCTCGCCGATGGCGCGCAGCTGCTCGGTGGTCAGCCGGCCGCCGGTGACGCGGACCCGGAGCATGAAGTACGAGTCCTCGAGCTCCTCCGGCTCCAGCAGGCCGGTGCGGCCGCCGTCGATGCCGGGGCGGCGCTGGGTGTACAGACCCCACCAGCGGAAGCGGCCGCGCAGGTCGTTGGGGTCGATCGAGTCGAAGCCGCGCTTCGAGTAGATCGTCTCAATGCGTGTCCGCACATTGAGACCGTCGTCGTCCTTCTTGAACTGTTCCGCGCCGTTGAGCGGCGTGTGGTGGCCCATGCCCCACTGGCCCTCGCCGCGGTGGCGTCCAACCTTGCGTCGGGGCGTGGCGGGAGCGGGCGTCCCAGGGGTGGCGGGCATGGCTGTATGTCCTTCGGGCAGCGGAGAGCGGCTCTGAGCAGCACACTCGTGCGGAGAGCGCGACGGTGCGCAGGGCGGGGGAAAGGCTGGAAGAGCGTGGAAGTGCGGCGGTGCTGAGCTGTCAGCGGGCCGGACAGATGGCGCTGGACACGCGGCCGAAGTCGACGTGACGTCGACTCACCAAGGCGATTCCAGTTCCAGACATGACGGAAGCGTGGCACGGCCGTCTCGGGCCAGTCCACCGTCATCCGGAATGTGGACACCCTTGTCCCGTAGAGTGAGACAAGGGTGTTGTGGATCACATGGCCGTGAGGTTTCCGGAGCCCCGCCGTGGCGCAGGCGCGGCCCGGTCGGCGGGGGCCCGGCGGTCCTCGCGGCTCAGGGGCTCGCGGCTCAGGAGCCCGTGGCCCCCGGCTCCGCGGCTCAGAGGGCCAGGGCGCCGGGCCAGGGGCCGGGCGTGGCCGTCTCCGGCTCCTCCTCGACCTTCGTGTCGAAGAGCGCGAACCCGCGGCGCAGGTAGTTGTCCATCGCGTGCTCGCCGTCCTTGCTGCACGTGTGCAGCCAGACCCGCTTGGTCTGCGCCCGGCCCGGCCAGCGCGAGGCCAGGTCCCAGGCCCGCGCGGCCCCGTACGACAGCAGGTGCCCGCCGATGCGGCGGCCCCGGAACGCGGGGATCAGCCCGAAGTAGACGATCTCCACGGCGCCGTCGTCCTGCGCCTCCAGCTCCACGTACCCCGCCGGGGTGCCCCGGTCGTAGGCGACCCACGTCTCCGTGCCCGGCCTGCCCAGGACCTCCTGCCACCGCGCGTACGTCCAGCCGAGCCGGTCGGTCCAGCGGATGTCCCCGCCGACCGACGCGTACAGGAAGCGGCTGAACTCGGGGGACGGCACCTGCGAGCGGACGATCCGGACGTCGCCGTCGGGGGCGGCCGCGGGCAGCAGATCGGCCGGCGCCGTCTGCTCCAGGGACCAGGTGGTCACAGTGACGTTGCTCATGCGGGCCAGGGAACCACGCCGGAGCCCCGCGGCCCAAGGCGGGTCCGCGCACCGGTCGCCGGGCGGTCAGTCCAGCGAGTCGTCGACCGAGGAGAGGGGCACCGCGTAGAGGGCGCGGCCCGTTTCGGCCGTCCGGTCCGTCTGGGTCCACAGCTCGCCGGTCGCGGGCCAGTACGACAGGGAGCCGGTGCGGCGGCCCCAGCAGGCGTGCGACTGGTCCGCGGTGCACTTCGCCGCCGTGGCGCCGTCGCCGTCCTGCCGCCAGAGCGTGCCGTGCCGGTCGTGGGGGCCGGCCGGGGAGGCGAGGTACCAGTCGGCGTGGGCGGACCCGCTCACGGTGTGCGAGAGCACGCCCCGGGCGCCGGACGCCTCCGTCTCGTACGCCTCGTCGGCGCCGACCTGGCCGCCCACGTCCTTCCCGAGCAGGCCCGTACGGTCGCTGCCGGTGCTGAAGTAGTAGCGCCAGACGCGGGCCCGCTCACCGTCCCGCGCGCCCAGCCGCTCGTTCGCGACCAGGCTGGCCGGGGTCGAGCCCCGGTCCACCGAGACGGAGGCGGGACAGGGCACGCCCCGGTCGCCGGCCGTCGAACAGGCGCCGCCCGCCAGGTCGTACGAGCCGATCGCGGGCAGCACGTACCGGTAGCCGTGGGCGGCGAAACCGCCGCTCACCCTGCCGACCGCGCGGCTGTCGGTGTCCGCCCGCAGGATGCGGCGCATGTCGAAGACGTACAGCGCCCGCTTGTGGCCCGTGCGGCTCTCCGCCGTGACCAGGAGCTTGTCCTGGTACCAGGCCATGCCGCCCAGCCGGGAGCGGACCGCGCCGAAGTCCTTGCCGCCGTCGCGGGGGGCGACCAGCAGGACCCAGCGGTAGGCGAGGTGGTCCGGGTCGTTGGCGTCGATGAAGGCGACGCGGGCGAGACCGTCGTCGGTCCGCTGCCCGTCCGCCCGCTGCCCGTCGGCCCGCCGTCCCCGCGGTCCGGTGTCGTGCGTCCAGCCGGAGAGGATGACCCGGTCGTCGCCCCACCTGCCGTCGGTCTCGGCGTCGCCGGAGGTCGTGACGGACCGGGGCAGCCACCGCCGGGTCCGCGCGTCCGCGTCGTCCCAGCAGTACGCGCGGGTCGCGGACGGCTCCACGGGCAGTGCGGCCCGCTCGGAGTCGTCGCAGTCGTCCTTGCCGCGCATCGGGTGGTTGGCGCTGTCGAGCACCGCGGAGACGCCGACGCTGCCGCCCATCTCCCGGGTCAGGGTGTCCAGCGTGTCCGGTGCGGCCAGGTGCTCGTCGAGCCGCAGCTGCGCGGTCCGCCCGGCGGAGGTCATCGGCCGCAGCGCGCCGGGGCTGCCCCCGCCCGCCGCCTGGGAGGTGCTGATCAGGGTGGCCGCCGCGGTCAGCGCCAGAGCCGTCCCGGCCAGGGTGGCGCGCAGCGCGCGGCCTCTTCTGCGTCGGCGGTGCCTGCCGCGGTGCTTCATGGATCCTCCCGGGGAAGGCCAACCACCCCTCATGATCAGGACGTTGAGTGAGGAGCGGGTGGGGCGGCCCAGGACGGATGTTACGGCAGGGGACGCCGGGCCTGGTCGGATACTCGCGAATTGCCCCTGTTCGGGGCGGAGTCACCGGCCGGGCCGCCGGGACCCGCCGGCGTCTCCCGCGCCCTGAGCACCGCCGGCGCCGAGGACCGGGGCAGCAGGTCCAGGGGGTGGGCGGGCAGCAGCACCTCGACGTCGGCGTCCTCGCAGAACCGGTACGGCCGGTGTTCCAGCACGGCTCCGAGGTACCGCCGGACCCGCGACATCTCGGCCCGCACGGTCACCGTACGGGCCCGGTCGCCGAACACGTCCCCGGCCAGCCCCGCCGCCGTCCGCCCGTTCGGATGGACGGCGGCCAGCAGGAACAGCAACTCCGCGTGCCGGGGGCTGAGTTCGTGCGTCCACGCACCCGCGCTCCCGGACACCGTCACCGAACAGCGGCGCGGACGGGTGACGTCCAGGACGATCCGCCGCACCCCGCGCCCGGCCGGGTCCTCGGCGACCCGGACCAGCCAGCCCCCGGCCAGCGGCTCCACCGAGCACACCCCGAGCGACGGCACCCGCCGCTGTCCGGGCGCCAGCGGCCCGGACAGTGTCAGACGCCCGGTGTACGGCATCCCGGTGACCGCCGCGGTCCACCCGTCGCCGTCCACCGCGAGCGCGCGCCCGCCGATCCGCGCCAGCACCGGTGCCGCCACCGAGCGCAGCCGCTCCAGCGACGTCAGATGCATCTCCCGCAGCCGCGCCTCCGCGAGCTTGGCCACCGCGTCGACCAGGGCGAGCGTGGCCGGATGCAGCGTCTCCAGCGGCCCGCTCACGTCCACGACCCCGATCAGCCGGCCGTCCCGCGGGTCCGTGATCGGGGCGCCGGTGCACGTCCAGGACAGATGGGAGCGCACGAAGTGCTCGGCGGAGAACACCTGGACGGGCCCGCCGGCCACCAGCGCGGTGCCGACACCGTTGGTTCCGACCACGGTTTCCCGCCAGTCCGCGCCGATCTCGAAACCGTGCCCGTCCGCCTTGCGCAGCACCGACGGGCTGCCCTCACGCCACAGCAGCCGGCCCTCCTCGTCCGCGACGACCATGATGTGCTGCGCCGCCCCCGCGACCGACAGCAGACCCTCGCGCAGCACCGGCAGCACATGCCGCAACCGCGACGTCCGGCGCCGTCGCTCCACCTCGTCCGGACCGAGCAGACGGGCCCGGAAGTCCTGGTCGGGGTCGACACCGCCGCGCAGCATCCGCTCCCACGAGGCCTCGATCACCGGCCGGGGCGACACCCTGGTCCGCCGGCCGGAGAGCGTGGCGCTGCGCATCTCGCCGAGCACGCGGGCCGCCTGCGCGGCGTCCGTGGCGGCGAGCCGTGTGACATCGAACGGCGAGTGCGCCACTGGGTCCTCCTGAAGGGCCCGACCCCCTCCCGCGGCCCCTTTTCGGCCACGGGACCCGGGCCCATGTCGACTGCTGCCCCCATGGTGCCGCCACGCGGGGGCGGAAGGGCCCACTCCGTCCGGCGGCGGACATGTTGCAACCCTCTGCAACCCTGGCCAAGCGGCGCGCTCTGGCCGAGACTTGAGGTCGCGCCGCCCGTGCGGCGCACGCGCTCCCGAACGGGGCCGAGAAGCGGGGGTGGTGCCGTGTCGGCGCGGCACCACCCCCGCCGCGCGCCCTTGCTCGCCCCGCGCCCCCGCCCGCGACACGCCGACTCGGCGGCCTCAGCCGACGGGCCGCGCCCGCTCCACCACCGAGCCCAGATCGAGCGTGTGCGGGAGCGTGCCGAACGCCGTGCCCCAGTCGCCGCCCAGCCGGGAGGCGCAGAAGGCGTCCGCGACCTCCGGCGGCGCGTACCGGACCAGCAGGGAGCCCTGGAGGACCAGCGCGATCCGCTCCACCAGCCGCCGGGCCCTGGCCTCGATGCCGTCGAGGTCGGCGAGTTCGGTCAGCAGGTTCTTGATCGCGCCGTCCAGCCGGTGATCCGCCCCGCGCGCCGCACCGACCTCCTGGAGGAACGCATTCAGCGCCTCCGGCTCCCGCTGCAGGGCGCGCAGCACGTCGAGCGCCTGGACGTTGCCCGCGCCCTCCCACACGGAGTTGAGAGGCGACTCCCGCAACAGCCGCGGCATGCCGGACTCCTCGACGTACCCGTTGCCGCCCAGGCACTCGGACGCCTCCACCACCAGCGGCGTACAGCGCTTGGTCACCCAGTACTTGGCGGCCGGCACCGCGAGCCGCAGGAACGCCCGCTCCTGCTCGCTCCCGTCGTCGTACGCGGCGGCCAGCCGCATCGCGAGCGTCGTCGCCGCCTCCGACTCCAGCGCCAGGTCCGCGAGGACGTTGCGCATCAGCGGCTTGTCGAGGAGCCTGCCGCCGAACGCCTCCCGGTACGTGCAGTGGTGCACGGCCTGCGCGACGGCCTGCCGCATCAGCGACGCCGAGCCGAGCACACAGTCCAGCCGGGTCGCCGCGACCATCTCGATGATGGTGCGCACTCCGCGCCCCTCGTCACCGACGCGGCGCGCCCACGTCCCGGCGAACTCGACCTCGCCGGAGGCGTTGGAGCGGTTGCCGAGCTTGTCCTTGAGCCGCTGGACCGCGAACGCGTTGCGCGTGCCGTCCGCCAGCACCCGCGGCACCAGGAAGCACGTCAGCCCTCCCGGCGCCTGCGCCAGTACCAGGAAGCCGTCGGACATCGGCGCCGAGCAGAACCACTTGTGGCCCGTCAGCTCGTACGTGCCGTCCTCGGCGAGCGGCCGCGCGGACGTCCGGTTGGCGCGTACGTCACTGCCGCCCTGCTTCTCCGTCATCCCCATGCCGAAGATCACGCCGGGTTTCTGCGCGGCGGGCCGCAGCTCCTGGTCGTAGACCATCGACGTGAGCCGGGGCTCCCACTCGGCGGCGAGTGCCGGATCGGTGCGCAGCGCGGGCACCGCCGCGTGGGTCATCGACAGCGGGCAGCCGTTGCCCGCCTCGACCTGTGTCCAGACGACGAACCCGGCCGCGCGCCGCACATGCCCTCCGGGGCGCGCCCAGGCCGCGGTCAGGCCCGCCGACACGCCCTTGCCGAGCAGCCGGTGCCAGGACGGATGGAAGTCGATCTGGTCGATCCGGTTGCCGTACCGGTCGTGGGTGCGCAGTCTGGGCGGGTTCTCGTTGGCGAGCGCCCCCCATTCCTGCACCTGCGCGGAACCGGACGCGCGTCCGAGTGCCGACAGTTCCGCGCGCCCCTCGTCGAGGAGCGATGGATCGAGATGCCGTTCCACCGCCTCGGCCAGGACACGGTCGGCGGTGAAAACGTCATATCCCACCAGGGGCGGAGCCTGGTTGGTCACGGTGTGGGTGCTGGCTGCCATACGGATACGGTAAGGACGTGCACCAGGCAAAAGAAACACCTGAACGGCCGCCGTCCGGCCGTCTTCACCGCGCCCGAGCGCTGTACCGGAACGTGTCGAAGCGCAGGACCGCCTGGCTGCTGCTCAAGGACACCGTCAATTCGTGCATGGAGTACCGCATCCTCGGCCTCGCGGCGGAGGCGGCGTTCTTCACCCTGCTGTCCGTGCCGCCGCTGCTGCTGAGCATGATCGGCCTGCTCGGCTACGTGGACGACTGGACCGGCGCCGACACCATCGCCAGCCTGGAGACGAATCTCCTGGAGGCCTCACGCACGGTCCTGTCCGACAAGGGGGTCACGCAGATCGCCCAGCCGATCCTCGACGACGTGATGAAGGGCGGCCGCCCCGACGTCATCTCCATCGGCTTCCTGTTCGCCCTGTGGTCGGGCTCCCGCGCGGTGAACGTCTTCATCGACACCATCACCGTGATGTACGGCCTCGACGGCACCCGGGGGATCGTCAAGACCCGGCTGATGGCGTTCCTGCTGTTCATCGTGGCCCTGCTGATCGGCTCGATCGCGCTGCCCCTGATGGTCGCGGGTCCGGACGCGGTCGTGAACATCGTGCCGTGGTCGACGACCGTCGTGCAGATCCTGTACTGGCCGGTCGTCACCGTGCTGTCGGTCGTCTTCCTGACGACGCTCTATCACGTGTCCGTCCCGGTGCGCTCGCCGTGGATCGAGGACGTGCCGGGTGCCCTGGTCGCCCTCGCCATGTGGGTGCTGGGCAGCTTCCTGCTCCGCATCTACCTGACCCGCACGGTCGAGGGCCCCACCATCTACGGCTCGCTGGCCGCGCCGGTCGCCGTCCTGCTGTGGATCGGCGTCTCCGCCTTCGCCGTGCTCGTCGGCGCCGCGGTCAACGCGGCCATCGACCGGGTCTGGCCGGCCGCCGCGACCGCCGCCGCCCGCGCCGACAACGAGCGGTTGCGCCGGGAGCAGGCCGCCGAGTACGTGGCCCGCGCCGCCGCGTACTACTCCGGCGACCCGAACGACCCCGACGACCCGGACATGCCGTCGGAGTTCCCCGAGCGCTGGTCGCGGTTCCTCCCCCCGGAGGACGTGTCCTCCCGGCTGCGGACCCACGCGAAGGCCGCCCACCCGCACGGCCACGCGCAGGCCCATGGCCAGTACGGCGAGAACCACGACCACGTGGGCCACCAGGACCCCTGCGACCCGGGCCGGCACTGGAACCACCACGGGAGCGCGAACGGCCGGGTGGACGGTGCGAACGGGAACAGCGGTGCGAACGGAAGCTTCCCGCCCCCGCCCGAGTAACCTTCCCGCCCCCGCCCGAGCAACGCCGTGTGCCCCGCCGGGCCGCCCGTCTACGCTGATCGCCATGGACGCACTCGCAGGCCTCCTGGAGGGCCCCCGCGCCTGCGGCGCCTTCATGATCCGCGCGTGTTTCGACCCGCCGTGGAGCGTCCGGGTCGAGGACGGCGCCCCGCTCACGGTGATGGTCATGGCCCGCGGGCACGCCTGGATCACGCCGGACGGCGGCGAGCCGCTGCCGCTGCGCGCCGGCGACCTCGCGATCGCGCGCGGCCCGGACCCGTACACCTGCGCCGACGACCCCGGTACCGGCCTGCGGGCGGTGATCCTGCCGGGCGGCGTGTGCAGCTACCCCGACGGGCGGCCCCTGAACGGCCGCATGGACCTCGGGGTGCGCACCTGGGGCGACCGGGCCGACGGTGCGGCGGTCATGCTGATCGGCACCTACCCGCTGCGCGGCGAGATCGGCGGCAGGCTGCTCGACGCACTGCCCCCGCTGCTGACGCTCACCTCCGACGTCTGGGAGTGCCCGCTCACGCCGATGCTCACCGACGAGCTCGTGCGGGACGGCCCGGGCCAGGAGGTCGTCCTCGACCGGTTGCTCGACCTGCTGGTCATCACCGCGCTGCGGGCATGGTTCGCCCGCCCGGACGCCGCCGCCCCCGCCTGGTACGGGGCGCTCGCCGACCCCGTCGTGGGCCCGGTGCTGCGCCTCCTCCAGGACGATCCGGCGCACCCCTGGACGGTGGCGTCGCTGGCCGCGAAGGCCGGGGTCTCCCGGGCCGCGCTGGCCCGGCGCTTCCGCACGCTCGTGGGCGAGCCCCCGATGGCCTACCTGACCGGCTGGCGGCTCGCCCTCGCCGCGGACCGGCTGCGCGACACCGGGGACACCATCGGAGCGGTAGCCCGCCAGGTCGGCTACGGCAGCGCGTTCGCCCTCTCCAGCGCCTTCAAACGGCTCTACGGGGTCAGCCCCCAGGACTACCGCACCCGCACATCCTGAACCCGGCGGTCCGAGGCGTGCCCCGCGGGCGACGCGTACGGGGTGATCGCCGCCCCTTCGCCCGCGTGGAATACCGGGCGGTCATGGGAATGCTGGAGAGGGATCATCCATCGAAATACCGGACGGACCGGGGGCGTTTCCCCGACGTGCGACGGACAGGCGGACAGCGGTGAGGAGATGACCGGTATGGAGCGCCCGACCGGTGACCCCGTGGTCGCCACCCCCTACGGAGCCGTACGCGGCCGCCACGAGAAGGGGATCGCCGTCTTCCGGGGCATCCCGTTCGCCGCACCCCCCTTCGGGCCGAACCGCTTCCGGCCGCCCGTCCCGCCCGAGCCCTGGGACGGCGTGCGCGACGCGGGAGCCTTCGGGCCGACACCTACCAAGCCGCCGTACTCCGAGGCGTTCGCCCGGCTGCTGTCGGACCCGGTCGTGCCCGGCGACGACTGCCTGAACCTGAACGTGTGGACGCCCGAGCCGGGTCCCGGCGCCCGGCTTCCCGTCATGGTGTGGATCCACGGCGGCGCGCTGACCCGCGGCTCGTCGGCGGTCCCGGTGTACGACGGCGGCTCCTTCGCCCGGGACGGCGTCGTGATGGTCTCCTTCAACTACCGCCTGGGCGTGGAGGGGTACGGCCTGTTCCCGGACGCTCCGGTGAACGCGGGGCTGCGGGACCAGCTCGCCGCGCTGAGATGGGTGCGGGAGTCCATCGCCGGGTTCGGCGGGGACCCGGACCGGGTGACCGTCTTCGGCGAGTCCGCGGGCGCCATCAGCATCGGCGCGCTGCTCGCCAGCCCGTACGCGCGGGGCCTGTTCCACCGGGCGGTGTTGCAGAGCGGGCCGCCCGAGTCGACGGAGCGTGACAAGGTGCGGCGGCTGGTGCGGCGGATGGCGGCGCGGCTGAAGGTCCCGGCGACGGCCGCCGCCTTCGCCGAGGTGGACCGGACCGCTCTCGCCCAGGCCCAGGCCGAGGTGGGTCGCCGCGCCACGCCCATCCTCGGCGGGCCCGCCTTCGGCATCGTCGTCGACGGCGACCTCGTACCGCGCGATCCGCTGGACGCGCTGACCGAGCCGGGCGCCGCGCGCGACATCGACCTGCTCATGGGCTGGACCACCGAGGAGCACCGGCTCTGGCTGGCCCCCACCGGCCTGCTCGAACGCCTCGACCGGCTCGGCCCCGTGGCCGTGGCCGGCGCGATGGCCCGCTGCCACTGCGGCTCCGACGTCCCGCGCGGCTACCGCCTCGCCCGCCCCGGCGTCCCCACCTCGGAACTCGTCGGCCAGATGGTCACCGACCACCTGCTGCGCGTCCCGCTGCACCGCCTCGCCGACGCGCGGGCGGGTGAGGCGGCCTCGTACGTCTACGAGTTCGCCTGGCCGTCCAACGTCCCCGGACTCGGCGCCTGCCACGCCCTGGAGCTGGGATTCGTGTTCGACACCGCCGACGGGCCGGAGGCGGCGGGCCTCGCCGGCCCCGGCGCTCCCAGGGAACTCGCCGACGTGATGCACTCCGCGTGGGTCCGCTTCGCCGTGGACGGCGACCCGGGCTGGCAGGCGTGGGACGCCACGCATCCCGTACGCGTCTTCGACGCCGCCGAGAACCCGGTGGTCCACGGCCCCCGCGACCGCGAACTCGCCCTGTGGACCGCCGCTGCCCCCCGGACGGGTACGCCCGCACCCGTGGGCCGCCGCCCCGGCGCGGCCATCCGCGCGACGTCCCGCCTCCCGGCGGTACGAAGACTGCGCCGAAGAGGAGCCGACGACGGGGACCAGCTGGCGGGGTAGGCCGCCGGGGACCCGGCGCGCGGACCCACGGCAGGCCCGTCCGCCGCCGGGACCACCGCGACGCCCGATGGCCCGATCGCCCGGTGCTCCGGACTACCGGGGCCCGAGTGCCGCCGCGACCGACGTGATCGTCTCCGGACCCACCCGGCAGCACCCGCCGATCAGGCGGGCGCCGGCGTGCCGCCAGGCCGTGGCCCGGTCCGGCGTGAAGGTGGCGCGGCCCGTCCAGGCGCGGGCGCGTGCGTCCCAGGTCTCGCCGCTGTTGGGGTAGACGACGACCGGCTTGCCCGTCACCCGTGCCGCTGTCCGCACGGCGCCGGCCACATCGGCGGGGGCGCAGCAGTTCACGCCCACCGCGAGCACCTCGTCGGCGTCCGCCGCCGGGGCGAAGGCCTCCTCCAGCGGCTGCCCGGCCCGTGTACGGTCACCGGAGACGCTGTACGACAGCCATGCGGGCACGCCTAGCCCCCGCACCGCCCGCAGCAGGGCCCGCGCCTCGTCGGCGTCCGGGACGGTCTCCAGGGCGAGGACGTCGGGCGCGGCGGAGGCCAGCGCCTCCAGCCGGGGGCGGTGGAACCGCTCCAGCTCGGCCACGGTCAGCCCGTAGCGCCCCCGGTACTCCGATCCGTCGGCGAGCATCGCCCCGTACGGGCCGACCGACGCGGCCACCCACAGGGGGCGCGTGACACCGCCCGCCGTACGCGCGCGGCCGGCCGCCTCGCGCGCCGACTCCACGCTGAGGCGCAGCAAATCGGACGTGCGGGCCGGCCCGGTCCCGTGCCGCGCGAAGCCCTCGAACGTCGCCTGGTAGCTGGCGGTGGTCGCGACGTCCGCGCCGGCCAGGAAGTAGGCGAGATGGGCCTCGGTGATCGCCTCGGGCCGCTCCGCGAGGAGCCGGGCCGACCACAGGTCGCCGTCCAGGTCGTACCCGGCGGACTCGAGGCGATGGGCCAGCCCGCCGTCCAGGACGACCGTCCCGGAGGCCACCGCGTCCGCGAACGAACGGGGGCGGGACCCGTGGGCGGTGCGGTCGTCGCTGTTCATACGACGACGGTAGTCCGTACGGCCGCGGCCCACCCGGCGCTCCGAGGCGGCCGGCCGGGCCGTGCGCCGACGTATCCGGCCGGCCCCCGCGCCAGGGCGTCGCGCGCACCCGGTACACCTGCCGCACAGCGGGTCTGAGAGCCTGTGCCGCATGAGCACACCTCCGGACGGACTGCCCGTCTACCGCGTCCTGACCGGCCCGGACGACGCCGAGTTCTGCCGACGTGTCAGCGAGGCGATCGCTCTCGGCTACGAACTGCACGAAGGGCCCGCCGTCACCTTCGACGGTGAGAGGGTCGTCGTCGCCCAGGCACTGGTCTGGCCGCGGCCGTAGCGGCTCCGGGCCGAGGGAGCGTCGCGGGCCGCCCGGGCTAAGCCCGCGGCCAGTGTTCGAGCAGGACGTGGAGGGCGTCGATCGCCCTGTCCCAGGACTGGCCGGTGTCGCGGGGAGCGCCGAAGGCGCCCGTGGCCTCCAGGGCGCAGTAGCCGTGGAAGGTGCTGCGCAGCAGGCGCACGGCGTCGGTGAGGTCGGGTTCGTCGAGGCCGTAGGCGCGCAGCATCCCGTAGGTGATCTCGGCGGTCCTGTGGAACCCCCGGGACCCGGTGACGAGGGCCTGGTCGATCTGGATCTGCGTCGCCGCGTACCGGCCGGGCCGGCTCAGCGCGTACTCCCGGTAGGCGCCCGCGAAGGCGGCCAGCGCGTCCTTGCCCGCGCGGCCCGCCACCGCGTCGGCGATCAGGTCGATCATCTCCTCGCCCGCCAGCAGCGCCACCCGCGTGCGCAGTTCACGCAGGCTCCTGACGTGCGAGTAGAGGCTGGCGTCCTTCACCCCGAAGCGGCGCGCCAGCGCGGAGACGGTGACGTTCTCGAAGCCGACCTCGTCCGCGAGATCGGCCGCCGCCAGCACCAGCCGGTCGGCCGTGAGCCCCACGCGCGCCACAGTCCCTCATCCCCGTGAGCCGGAATGGACGGGGCCCAGGCTATCCAGGGGGAGGCCCCGGCCGCGGTAGTGGGTGCCCGGTGTACTGCCGAGCGAGCGGCGGAAGACGTCGATGAACGCGCTGGTCGACGACCACCCGCAGCGGTGGGCGACCGCGGTGACGGGCGTGCCGTCCGCCAGCATCCGCAGCGCGTGGTAGAGACGCGACTGGGTGCGCCACTGCGGGAAGGTCATCCCTAGTTCGGACCGGAACAGACGGCTCAGCGTGCGTTCGCCGCATCCCGTCGCGGCGGCGAGCGCGGCGAGCGGACGGCGGTCCCCGGGGTGGTCGTGGATCAACGCGCACACCGCCGCGAGGCGCGTGTCCGTCGGAGCGGGAAGGTGAACGGGCCGCTGCGGACAGGCGCGCAACTGGTCGCGCAGCACCGCCCGCAGCCGCCGCCGCGCGGCGCCGGTGTCCTCCGGGGAGGCGGTGTACGCCAGGATCAGCTCCCGCAGCAGCGGGCCGACCTCCAGCACCGCGGGGGTGTCCAGTCCGAGCGGGTTCTCGTCGGGGCTCAGGCCGATCAGGTGCAGGTCCAGATGACCGTGGGCGCGGTGCGCGTGCACGGTCCCCGCGGGAACCCAGATGGCCCGGTTCCCCGGCGCGAACCACGTCCCCGCCTCGGTGGTCACGGCCAGCACACCCGAGCCCGCGTACACGATCTGGTGGTCGTCGTGGCGGTGCGCGTCGATGCGGTCCCCGGCGGCCAGCGTCCGTGCGTGGGTCGGGGCGCTCGGGGAGCGGCGGACGCCGCCGATGTGATCGAACGGGGCGACGTGGCCGGGGTGGCGGATTTTCGACACAGGTCGGCACTTTATCGGAAGCGCGACTGGGCCGGGCGGCGTGACGATCGAGGGGTGCCGAGCAGCCGCCGGGACGACAGGTCCACGGGCGGACGGGGCGCGCGGGGACGGGCAGCGAGGGGACGGGGAAACGGGTGGACGGGAAACGGGTGGACGGGAAACGGGTGGACGGAATACAGGCGGGTGGGAGACAAGCGGGCGGGAAACAGGCGGGCGGGAAACAGGCGGGCGGGCCGCGGAGGGACATCCGTGCCGGCGGGCGCACGGGATCCGCCGCTGACCCGCCCCGCGGGACGGAACCGCCGCCGACCGCCTCCCGGGCCCGCGCTCTCGTCCCCCTCTCCCTCGGACACGCCTGTGTGGACGTGTACCAGGGCGCGGTGGCGGCCCTGCTGCCGTACTTCGTCGCCGAGCGCGCCTACACCTATGCCGCCGCCTCCGGCATTGTGCTCGCCGCCTCGCTGCTGTCCTCGGTCGTCCAGCCGCTGTTCGGCGCGCTCACCGACCGGTGGGCGATGCCGTGGCTGCTCCCGGTCAGCACGCTCCTGGCCGGGGCCGGTGTGGCCCTGAGCGGTCTCGGCGGCTCCTACGGACTCACCCTCGGCGTGGTCGCCGTCTCCGGGATCGGTGTCGCCGCCCACCACCCCGAGGCCGCCCGCGCGGCCCGCGTCGCCGCCCGGGGGAGTCACACCGCGATGGGCTGGTTCTCCCTGGGCGGCAACCTCGGTTTCGCCGCCGCCCCGCTCCTCGTCGCCGCCGTCGTCGCCACCGGCGGTCTGCGTGCCTCACCGCTCCTTGTCCTCCCCGCCCTCGCCGGTGCGGTCCTGTGTGCGGCGGCACTGCGGGCGACGGCCCTGGGCGACGGGGCGGACGCGACCGGAGGGCCCGGGCGGACGGGTGCCCCCGGTCCGGGGTGCACCCCCGGCTCGGGGGACGAAACCGACTCGGGGGACGAGGTCGACTCGCGGGACGAGACCGACTCGGTGGACGACGCCGGCCGGGACGACTGGGCCTCCTTCGCCCGCCTGACCGGAGCCATCGTGTGCCGGTCGGTCGTCTTCGTCGGTCTCGGCGGCTTCGTCGCCCTGTACGTTCCCCAGCGCACGGCGGGGGGCGCGGCCGCCGGTACGGCCGCGCTGTGCGTGTTCTACCTCGGCGGAGCCGTCGGGACGGTGGCCGGGGCGAGACTCGCCGACCGTCACGGCCGGATCAGGGTCGTCCAGTGGTCGTACGCCCTGACCGTGCTCGCCGTGGCCGGTGTCGTCCTCGTCCCCGGCCCGCCGCTCCTCCTGTTCGTCGCCCTCACCTCGGCGGGCCTCTACGTGCCGTTCTCCCTGCACATCACCCTCGGTCAGGACTATCTGCCCGGGCGCGTGGGCACGGCGAGCGGGGTGACCCTGGGACTCGCCGTCAGCGTCGGCGGGGTCGCGAGCCCGCTCATCGGCACGCTCGCCGACGCGACGTCCCTGCGGACCGCGATCGCCCCGCTGGCCGTGCTGCCCGCCCTCGGCTGGCTGCTCCTGCGGACGCTGCGCGAGCCGGCCCCGCCCTCCTGACGCCCCACCGTCCCGGCGCCCGGCCCGCCCGCACCCGGACCCCCGCCCACCTCGTGGAGACAGCCGGGGAGGAGTTGGAACGGCCGGGCACGGGCCGGGAACGGACCTGGGACGGCCGGGCTCAGTCAGGGACCTCCGTGAAGACGAAGGAGAACTCCGCGGCCGACGCGGTCAGCCGGTACCGGTCCTGCACCCCGGGGCCGCACGACTGGGAGCCGATGCCGTGCTGGCCGTGATCGAGGTTGACCCACACCGTGTCGCCCGCCGACAGGTCCGTCCGGTGCCGGGCCGCGTCCAGTTGCTCCGTCGTCCACCGGCGCGCGGTGAACCAGAACGCCGGATCGCCCTCGACGCGCAGCCCGCCGATCCGCGCCCACCGCACGTCCGCCCGCGCGCCGTTCTCCTGCGGACGCACGTACGGCGTCTGCAGTTGGTCCACCGTCGACTCCCAGCGCCCGATCCTGGAGGCCGACCCGGTGTCCGGGTACGCCTCGCCGGGGCCGCCGCCGAACCAGGTCACGCGGTCGGCGGAGGCGGGCAGCCCGAACCGGATGCCGAGCCGCGGCAGGGGTACCGCCCAGTGGCCCTCGGGTCCCACGGACACGGTCAGCCGCAGCCGGGTGCCGTCCGACGTCCACCGGTACACCGTGCTCAGGCCCGCCTCCGAGCCCGCCGGCGCCACCCGGGTCCGTACCGTCAGCGCGTCCTCGCCCACGTCCACGCCGTCCAGGCGATGCCGCATCCGGTGCAGGCCCAGCCGGCGCCAGAGCGGACCGTGGCAGGCGTCGGGCTGCCAGGGCGCGCCCTCGTCGTTGTCGGTCGGCGCCCGCCACACGTCAAGGCGCAGCCCCGTGACCCCGACCCCGCCGATCGTCCGCAGCGCGCCCGTACGGGCGTCGAAGGCGGCCGGGCCGAGGGTGATCAGCCGCCCGTCGCGCACGGGACCGTCGCCCCGTACGGCCCGTGCCGGCGGCCGGGCGGCGACGGGGAACTGCGCCCAGGCGACCTCGTGGCCCCGGGGCGCCCACGCGGTGTCCTCGGCGAGCAGGGCCCGTACGGTCCACCGGGTCTCGCCGTCCCCGCCGCCGTCCGGCGGAGCGGGGAGCTTCACCTCGCCGCTCTCGCCCGCCGCGAGCGCGGGCACCGGGAGGGTGCCCGTCCCGACGGTCTCGCCGTCGACCTGACAGGACCACTCGAAGGCCAGCGCCGAGAGATCGGCGAAGTCATGGAGGTTGCGGACCCGCAGCGTCCCGTCGGCGGCGGGGTCGCCCGTGATCCGGACCGGTTCGACGACCTTCTTGAACTCGGCCAGACCGGGGGAGGGCGTCCGGTCGGGGAAGAGCAGCCCGTCGCAGACGAAGTTGCCGTCGTGCAGCTCCTCCCCGAAGTCGCCGCCGTACGCGAAGCCGAACCGCTCGTCCTTGACGCCGTGGTCGATCCACTCCCAGACGAAGCCGCCCTGGAGCCGGTCGTGGGCCTCGAACAGCCGCTGGTAGTCGGCGAGTCCGCCCGGCCCGTTGCCCATGGCGTGGGCGTACTCGCACAGGATGAACGGGAGCGTGCGGCGCCGCAGACCTCCCCCGTCCCGGTGCGCGCCGACCTCCGCCACCTCGGCGTGCGGCAGGTACATCCGTGAGTACACGTCCGTGTCACGGCAGTCGGCGTCGCCCTCGTAGTGGAGGAGGCGCGAGCCGTCGCGGCCGCGGATCCACCGGGCCATCGCGGTCAGCCCGCGTCCGGTGCCGGCCTCGTTGCCGAGCGACCACAGGACGACGGACGGATGGTTCTTGTCGCGCTCGACCATGCGGGCCGCGCGGTCCAGGAGCGCCGGGGTCCAGCGGTCGTCGTCCACCGGGTTGTCCCGCCAGCCCTGTTCGACGAAGCCGTGGGTCTCCAGGTCGCACTCGTCGATCACCCACAGGCCGTACTCGTCGCACAGGTCGAGGAAGGCCGGGTGGGGCGGGTAGTGGGAGGTGCGGACGGCGTTGACGTTGTGCCGCTTCATCAGCAGCACGTCCTCGCGCATGGTCGCCGGGTCCAGCGCGCGGCCCCGCTCGGGGTGCCACTCGTGCCGGTTGACGCCCTTGAAGAGGGCCGCCTTCCCGTTGACCTTGATCAGCCCGTCCTCCAGCACCACCGTGCGGAAACCGATCCGCAGCGGCACCCGCTCGCCGGCGGTCGCCAGCACCCCGTCGTACAGCCGGGGTGTCTCGGCGGTCCACGGTTCGACGGGGACGCTCACCGGCTCACCGGTCGCGACGTCGACGCCCAGTGCGGGCACGCTGACCCGGCCGTCGACGTCGGAGTCGACGCGCAGGGTGCCCGTTCCGGTGGTGTGGTCGTACGAGGCGTGCGTGAAGAAGTCGCGCACGGCGTCCGCCGGGCGGTGCAGCAGGGTGACGTCGCGGAAGATGCCGGGCAGCCACCACTGGTCCTGGTCCTCCAGGTAGGAGCCGGCCGACCACTGGTGGACGCGGACCGCGAGGACGTTGCCGGACGGCTTCAGCAGATGCCCGACGGCGAACTCGTGCGGCAGCCGCGAACCCTTGAACTCGCCGACGTCCGTGCCGTTCAGCCAGACCCGGGCGCAGGACTCGACGCCGTCGAAGCGGAGCACGCAGCCGCCGTCGGCGGGCCAGTCGGCGGGCAGGTCGAAGACCCGCAGATGGTCACCGGTCGGATTCTCGGTCGGCACCCGCGGCGGATCGACGGGGAACGGATAGAGGTGGTTGGTGTACGCGGGCGAGCCGAAGGCCCCGCCGCCCTGGAGCACCCAGTGGCCGGGCACGGCCACCACGGCCCAGTCGCCCGCGTCGTACCCCTCCTCGGCGAAGGAGTCGTCCTCGGCGTCGGCGGTCGGGGACACCCGCAGCCGCCACCGGCCGTTCAGGGAGAGGGAGGCGGCGTCCGAGGACGCGTACCAGGCGCGCGGGGGCAGCGCGCCGCTGCCCGGAGAGACGTCCTCGACGTAGTCGGTCGCGGAGGTGGATGCGGGGGCGGCGGTGGAGGCGGGGGTGGAAGCGGCGGAGGCGGCGGCGGTGCGCAAGGACATCGGTCTCCCGGTCGGGTCGTGAGGTCGTGAGGTAGTGAGGTCGTATGTCGTCTCGCGGCGGAGGCCACGGGGCGTGCGGAGCCGGGGTGGCCTCTGGCCCCGCCTCAGCCCTTGACGCCCGTCTTCGCGATCCCCTGCACCAGCCAGCGCTGGAGGAAGAGGAAGACGAACACCAGGGGCAGGATGGAGATGGCGGTCGCCATGAAGATCAGATGGAAGTTGACGGTCTGGTTGGTCATGTACGAGGAGAGCGCGACCTGGACCGTCCACGCCTTCGGGTCCTGGCCGATCACCAGCGGCCACAGGAAGGCGTTCCAGCCGCTGATGAAGGTGATCGTCGCGATCGCGGCGAAGAAGTTCAGCGAGTTGGGGACGACGATGCGCCAGTACGCGCCCCAGTGGCCGAGCCCGTCCACGCGTGCCGCCTCCTCCAGTTCCTTCGGGAACCCCAGGAAGTACTGCCGGAAAAGGAAGCACGTGAAACCGCTGAAGAGGCCGGGGACGACGAGACCGCGGAGGCTGTCCACCCAGCCGAGCGACGACACCAGCACGAAGCTCGGTACGAAGGTGACGGCTGAGGGCACCATCAGGGTCACCAGGACCCCGTAGAACACCTTGTCGGCGTGCCTGTACGGGATGCGGGCCAGCCCGTACCCGGCGAGCGAGCAGACCAGCAGCGTGCCGAGGGTGTGCAGGACGCCGACGACCGCGGAGTTCCACAGGGACCGGGCGAACGGCACGGCAGGGTCGTCGAAGAGTTCGCCGATGTTGCCCCACCGGAGGTGGGCGGGGAAGAACGTCCAGTCCTCGCCGGTGATCTCGGCGTCGGTGGACAGGGAGTTGCGGACGAGCAGGTAGAAGGGGACCAGGAAGAGCAGCGTCGCGACGCCGGTGGCCACGTAGAGGCCGGCGGAGCCGATGGTCCCGTGCCGCCGCCCCCGCCCCGCTCGCCCGTGCCCGCGCCTTCGGCGCCCCGCGGTGCCGGTCTTCGTGTCGTCGGCGACGGTCGTCATGCGGACTCCTCCCCCCGGCCGAAGCCCAGGAACCTGCCCTGGAGCAGGGTCACCAGGCAGATCAGCAGGGTCAGGATCACGGCGCCGGCGCTGCCCGCGCCGTAGTCCTGGTTCTGGCCCAGGGCCGTGTAGTACAGCTCGACGAGGGGCGGGCGGCCCCAGGTGGTCTTCTGCAGGAGGTTGTAGAACTCGTCGAAGGCCTGGTAGGCCGCGACCAGCAGGAGCAGGATCACGGCGGTCGAGGTCGCGCGCAGCTGGGGCAGGGTGATGTGACGGAAGGTCTGCCAGCCGGGCCGGGCGCCGTCGATCGCGGCGGCCTCGTACAGCTCCCGCGGGATGTTCTGCAGGGCCGCGAGGAAGAGGATCATGTAGAAGCCGGCCTGCAGCCAGAGCCGTGCCGTGACGATGACCAGCCAGTACCAGGGCGGGTCGGGGTCGGCCAGCCAGGCGATGTTCCCGACTCCGAACCAGCCGAGGACGGTGTTCATCAGGCCGAACCGGACCCCGCTGAAGACGGACATCTTCCAGATCAGCGAGGCGGCGACGTAGCTGCAGGCGGTGGGAAGGAAGAAGACGGAGCGGAAGAACGCCCGCATGAAGCGCAGCCGGTTCACCATCAGCGCCAGGCCGAGGGAGAGGGCCCAGGTGACGGGCACGATGATCGCGGCGAAGACGGTGAACGTGCCGAGGGAGCCGGTGAAGTTGCCGTTCGTCAGCATCTGCCGGTAGTTGTCGAGGCCGACGAACTTGCTCGGGGTGACCGTGAAGCGGGCCTCGAAGAAGCTCAGCCAGAGGCTCCAGCCGATCGGGATGTAGACGAAGATCGCCAGTCCGATGAGGAACGGCCCGGTGAAGAGCCAGAAGGCGAGGGTGCTGCTGCCCCGCAGCCTCCGCCGCGGAGGTGCGGCGGCGGACCCTGCCGGGGCGGTGCGCGCGGCCTCGCGGGAGGTGGTCGTCGACATGTCGTGGCTGCCCGTCCGCCGGTCTATCCGAACAGCTTCTTGAGTTCGCGCCCGACCTTCTTGTCGGCCTTGTCGAGCGCGGCCTCCGGGTCCCCGTCCTTGCGGACGCAGTCGGCGAAGACGTCCTCCAGAGCGGTGATCATGGTCTGGGTCCAGCCGATGTTGTCGAAGTGCCCGAACTCGTCGAAGAG
This sequence comes from Streptomyces sp. NPDC008313, assembly GCF_042956125.1. Lineage (NCBI taxonomy): Bacteria > Bacillati > Actinomycetota > Actinomycetes > Kitasatosporales > Streptomycetaceae > Streptomyces > Streptomyces sp. NPDC008313. The sequence goes on along the minus strand of NZ_JBIBFR010000003.1, from coordinate 200,014 downwards.
GCGGACACCCTCGGCCGGCAGGCCGGTCCTGAGCTTGTCGGCGGACCGCGCGAGCGAGGTGCGCGGGGGTATGTGGAAGCCGTACGAGAGCGACCAGTCCTCCTGGTACTTCTTCCGGTCGATCCAGAGCCACTTCACGTATTCCTTGGCCAGGTCGACGTGTCTGCCCTTGGCGTTGACGAACATCGACCAGCCGCCGTTGTAGACGGACGGCCTGCCCGCGTCGGTGACCTTGGGGAAGGGGAAGACGCCGAGGTCGTCGCCGAGTGCCTTCTGCATGACGGGCATGGCCCACATGCCGCAGAACTGGACGGCGCACAGGCCCTGGTCGAGCGCGGAGGGGTCCCAGTAGTCGGCGGGGGCGTCGAGGAGCAGGTGGCCGCTGGTGAACAGCTTCCGCAGCTTGGTGAGGCCCTCCTTGACCCCGTCCGTGTGGTAGGCGATCCGGTTCTTGCCGTCGAGGGTGTCGGCGCCCGCCGACCAGATCATGGGGTTGATGACCGCGTGCAGGTCGTTGCCGAGGAACAGTCCCTTGACCTTGCCGGTGGTGAGCTTGGCGGCGGCCTCGATCAGCTCGTCGAGGGTGGCCGGCGGTTCGAGCCCCGCCTTCTCCAGGAGCGACCTGCGGTAGAAGAAGAACTGCGGGTCGTCGATCATCCGGACGCCGTACGTCTTCCCGTCGACGGTGTGCGAGGCGATGTCGGCCGGATTGAAGTCGTCCTTGACCGGGTCGATGATGTCGTTCAGCGGGGCCACCTGGCCGCTTCTGACGAGCTGGATCTGCGGGTGGAACTCGAAGACGTCGGGGGCGTTCCCGGTGAGCAGGGAGGCGAACAGCTTGCTCTCGAAGTTGGTGCCCGTGATCCACTGCGTGGTCACGTCCGCCTTGTCGTAGGCCTTCGCGTAGCGCTTCACGGCCGCCTCGGTGCCGGCCTCGCCGTACGCGTGGAAGTACTGCACCAGGCTCTTGCCCGAACCGCCGCCGCCCGAGCGGCCGTTGTTGCTGCCGCAGGCGGCCAGCGGGCCCAGTGCGGCCAGGCCCGCGGTGGCCCGCAGTACGGATCGGCGGTCCCAGTTGCTGCTGCTCAGTGCCGGCATGCTGACGTCCTTGTCTCGAGTACGGCTGCGGTGCGGTCGTCGAGCGGGTGGTCCGAAATGGCGTCGCGGTGCGGGACGTTAACCTTCGGACAATGCTTCGGCAAGGGGTTGGACGAAGCCGGTCCGAAGCGTTGCCGCGCGTTCGGGATGCCGGACGTCGCCGGACGCGGCAAGGGGTCGCGGGAGCGCGCCGGGAGACGGTGGACGAGGGACGGTGGACGGTGGACGGGGGACGACGGCAGGGACGGTGCGCGTGTCCCGTCACGGGGCCGGCGGCGCCGGAGGCGTCACGCCGGAGGCGCGGTGCGGCCCCGCGCCGGGGCGGCGGGCCTGGCGGCGGGCCGCTGGCCGACCGACCGGAGGGCGCCCTCCAGGGCGAAGGTGGCGGCTCCCAGGCACACCGGGTCGGTGGGGATGGGGGAGAGGACGATCTCGGTGGCGGCCAGCGGCCGCGGCAGCGCGTGCCGGGCGACGGCCTCGCGCACCTCGCGCAGCAGCGGCTCGCCGAGCGTGGCCGCGACCCAGCTGCTGAGCACGACCACCTCGGGGTTGAGCAGGTTCACCAGGTCGGCGATCCCGGCACCCAGGTAGCGCGCCGTCTCCCGGACGACGGCCACGGCCACCGGGTCCCGGTCGGCCAGCCCGCGTGCCATTGCGTCGATCGTGGCCGTCTGGTCCTCGGGGTGCAGCAGCGGGCTTGCGGGGCTCGACTCCCGCAGGTTCCGCATGATCCCGGGCGCGCCGACGTACGTCTCCACGCACCCGTGGTTGCCGCAGTGGCAGGGCCGGCCGTCGAGCACCAGCGTGGTGTGGCCCCACTCGCCGGCGCTGTTGCTGACCCCGCGGTGCAGTCCGCCGCCCAGCGCGAGCCCGGCGCCGACGCCGGTGCCGAGGTTGACCACGACCGCGTCCCCGCGCCCGCGCGCCGCGCCGAACCACAGCTCGGCGACCGCGCAGGCGCGCAGCGGGTTGTCCAGGTGCAGGGGGTAGGCGATGTGCTCGGAGAGCAGGGTGAGCAGCGGGACGTCGTGCCAGTCCCAGTTGGGCGCGTACTCGCAGACCCCGCGTTCCCGGTCGACCTGCCCCGGCACGCTGACGCCGACACCGAGGACGCGCGCGCCCTCCACGCCGGCCTGCGCCACCACCGAGCCGATCGCCGCGGCGACCTGCGCGACGACCTGCTCCGGGCGGTTCTCGCCCGGGCGCATGTCCTGTGAGGCGCGGGCCAGCACGCCCAGCGCGAGGTCGAACAGCTCCACGCGGACGTACGTCTCCGCGATGTCGACCCCGATCAGGGCGCCGCCCCCGGCGCTGACCGCGACCAGGCCGCGCGGCCGCCCGCCCGCCGAGTCCTCGAAGCCGACCTCCGTCAGCATGCCGAGGTCGAGCAGTTCGCCGACGAGCGTGGCGACCGTGGCGAGGCTGAGCCCGGTCGCGGCCGCCAGTTCCTGCCGCGACGTGGGCGAGCGGGCGATGATCTGGCGCAGCACCTCGTAGCGGTTCGCGGTGCGGATGTCGCGTGATGTGCCGCGCCTCATCGTCACTCCCCCTCGGTCCCCTTCGGCCCGCGCCGGGGCACAGCGGTCACGGCGCGGCGCAAGGCTATGGCCTGCCCCGCCTTTCGACAAGGGCTTAGGAAAGGGGCTGGAGGAAGTCCCCCGGCCCGGTGGGGCGGGACTCAGCCGCGCGGGGCGCCGAGGGCGTCCCGCACGAAGGCGTTGGCGAACGTGCCCGCCGGGTCCAGGGTCCCGGCCAGCGCCGCGAAGTCCCCGAGGCGGGGGTACCGCTCCCGCACGGCCTCGGGCCGGGTGGTGAAGACCTTGCCCCAGTGCGGCCTCGGAGCGAACGGGTCCAGCGCCTCCTCCAACCGCCGCACCACGGGCAGTACGGCCTCGGTGTCCTCGATCCAGGTGAAGTGGAGGGCGACGGTGTCCTGTCCGTACGCGGGGCTCAGCCACTGCCGGTCGGCGGCGACGGTCCGCACCTCGCAGATCCGCAGCACGGGGGCGATCGCCCCGCGGATCGCGTCGACGGCGTGCAGCGCGGCCAGGGCGTGCGCACGCGGCAGCAGGTACTCGGACTGCAGCTCCGCCCCGCTGCTCGGGGTGAACTCCGCCCGGAAGTGCGGAAGCCGCTCGTGCCAGGGTCCCGGCACGCCGAACTGCTCCGTGCAGTTGACCGCGGGCATCCCCGGCACCGGGTGCATCGCCTCGGTGGCGGGCGCCGCCCACGGGGACACGGGCAGGGGCTGGTCGGTGCGGCGCTTGAGCCACACCTGCCGGAAGCCCGGCCGCCGCCAGTCGGTGAACAGGCTGACGCTGTACGCGCTCGCCGCCACCGTCTCGAAGTCGAGCCCCTCCAGCGGCAGTTCGGTGAAGACGTGCTGGCTGACCTCGTATCCGGGCTCCAGGTCGAGGGTGAGCGCGGTGACGACGCCGAGGGCACCGAGTGCGGTCACGGCGCCGTCGAAGCGCTCGTCGCCCCGGCCGATCGTCAGGAGCGAGCCGTCGGCCGTGACCAGTTCCACCTCGCGCACGGCCGAGGCGAGTGAGCCGTTCGCCGTGCCCGAGCCGTGGGTGCCGGTCGCCACCGAGCCCGCGACCGAGATGTGCGGAAGGGAGGCCATGTTGTGCAGCGCGAGGCCGTGACGGTGGACACGGGCGGCGAGCTCCGCGTACCGGACGCCTCCGGCCACCCGGACGGTACGGGCGGTGGTGTCCACGTCCGTGGCCGGGGGCAGTGCGGCCAGCGAGAGCAGTATTCCGTCCGGGCCCGGCTCCGCGATCGTGTTGAACGAGTGCCCGCTGCCCAGCACCCGGACCCTCGCGCTGTCGGCGACCAGTTCGCGCACCGCGTCGACCGACGCCGGGCTGTGCAGTTCCCGCGCGGAGTAGGTGATGTTGCCCGCCCAGTTGGTCAGGGTCCCGGTCGTCATCCCTGTCGTCCCTCCGCTGGAAGTGAGAAGCCCGTGCCGCCCGTCCGCCGCCGGCTGTCGTCGCGCCGGGGACCACCGGACCGCGGCCCGGCCGTCCCCGGCCGTCGGTGCGGAGGGGGCGTGCCGACGACCATAACCGCACTGGTGATCGGGTCGGCTGTCGCGTTCGGATGCTGGGCGGCCCGTGGGCCGGGCCTACTCGCAGATGACCGGCTCCAGCACGGCGAGGGTGCCGTTCGCCCGGCGCAGCGCCCCCTCCAGGGTGGCGGGGATGTGCAGCGCGCCCGTCCCGTCGGGCGGGACGATCCACTCCAGCAGTCCCGCGGGGCGGTAGGGCGGCGGCACCGAGACCCAGGAGCCCCGCCCGGCGTGCCGGATCCCGGAGCCGACCCAGCGGCTCACCGGGTCGGGAGGCAGGAAGAAGCCCACTCTCTGCGCGGCGGAGTCCATCAGTGTCGGACCGGGCACGTCGACAGGGACCCGCCAGAGGATGTCCAGGGTGAGCAGCCCGAGCTGGGCGGGCACGCTGAGCACGTCCCAGTAGCGTCCGGCCTCCAGGAGCACGGTGCCGTGGCCGCGGTCCCACTCCCGCTTGCACGCCCGGGGGTCCGGCGCCGCCGCGGCGAGCCATTCCACACCCTGCATCGACACTGTGCTCGTCATGTCCACTCCGAGGAAAGAACCCACCGCGTGCCACCGGGCGCGACAGCGCCCGAGCCGGGTTCCCGGACTGTGGTGATCCCGAACGAACCCGACATTTCCATGCTCATGGATAGGTCCGCGCAGCGGAAGGGGTGGCGTGGCCTGGCGTTTCCCCGGGCCGGCCGCGGGCAGCCGGTCGCGGGAGCCGGCCGTGCGGGGGCCCGGCGCGGCCGGTCCGCCCGGCGGGGCATACCGTGAGGAGTCGAGCACAGGACCCACAAGCCGGGCTCCGGCCGTCCCCCGAAGACGGCCGGTGCCGTGGGAGCGAGGAGAACGGGATGGGCAGCCGCACCGCGCTGGTCGAGGATCTGATGGAGCGCTTCCCGCACGTACCGCGGGAGGCCGTCTTCAAGGAGGACCTGCTCAGGGGCGGGGTCGCCTTCGACGCGTCCGCGCTCAGCGACAACGAGAGCGGGGACGTCAAGCCGAAGTCGTACTTCATCTTCTCCTTCGACCACGGCACCCTGCCCGAACTGGGCGAGGCCGCGCTGCGCCGCCCGCCCGAGGAGATCATCCTCACCGGAGGCCCGTACGACCTGCGGCGTACCGTCGTCTCCGTGCGGGTGAACCCGTCCTCGCCCTACCGCGTCGCCTCCGACGAGGACGGCATGCTCGGGCTCTACCTGGACGGGAAGCGGATCTCCGACGTCGGCGTCCCGCCGATGCCCGAGTACTACCGGCACACGCTCTCCAACGGGAAGTCCGTGATGGAGGTGGCCCCCACCATCCAGTGGGGTTACCTGATCTACCTCACGGTCTTCCGGGTCTGCCAGTACTTCGGCGCCAAGGAGGAGTGCCAGTACTGCGACATCAACCACAACTGGCGCCAGCACAAGGCGGCCGGGCGGCCCTACACGGGCGTCAAGGACGTGGAGGAGGTGCTGGAGGCCCTGGAGATCATCGACCGGTACGACACGGCGAAGGCCTCCACCGCCTACACCCTCACCGGCGGCGCGATCACCAAGACGGTCTCCGGCCGCGACGAGGCGGACTTCTACGGCCACTACGCCAAGGCCATCGAGGAGCGCTTCCCCGGCCGCTGGATCGGCAAGGTCGTCGCCCAGGCCCTGCCCAAGCCGGACGTCCAGCGCTTCAAGGACTACGGCGTGCAGATCTACCACCCCAACTTCGAGGTGTGGGACGAGTACCTGTTCAAGATGTACTGCCCCGGCAAGGAGCGGTACGTCGGCCGCGACGAGTGGCACAAGCGCATCCTCGACTCCGCCGACGTCTTCGGCGCGCGCAACGTCATCCCCAACTTCGTCGCGGGCGTCGAGATGGCCGAGCCCTTCGGCTTCAAGACCGTCGACGAGGCCATCGCCTCCACCACCGAGGGCCTGCGCTTCTTCATGTCGCACGGCATCACACCCCGCTTCACCACCTGGTGCCCGGAGCCCACGACACCGCTCGGCAAGGCCAACCCCCAGGGGGCGCCGCTGGAGTACCACATCCGGCTGCTGGAGGCCTACCGCTCCACGATGGAGGACTTCGGCCTGTCCTCCCCGCCCGGCTACGGCCCGCCCGGACCCGGCAACGCGGTCTTCTCGGTGAGTTCCTTCATGGACAGCCTCCCGGCGAACGAGCCGGCCCCCCGGTAGCCGCCCGAGGAGGCCTGTTCAGGGGTCCGGGGAGGGGCCGCTTCCCTGCCGGGAGGCGGCCCCCCGCGGTCTCCCGGAAAATGCTTTGACACCCTTCCCCCGCCCCCCGCTAGGGTGAGACCCGTTCGAGCGGTGGCCGTGAGGCGCCGTCTTCCGGCCGCGCGTGTATCAGGAGGTGTTGACCGATGGCTGTCACTGTGCTGGGCGCTGCCCGCATCCCGAAGCTCATCAAGTCCACCTCCGTGGCCGCCGGCTGACCTCTTCCCGCTTTCCTCCGCGCCTGCGCGCGCCCGCCGAGGCCACCCTGTGAAGGGTCTCCCTTGACTTCCTCAGCTTTCCCCACCACTCCCACCTCCGCACACCCGCTCGCCCCGTACGGCTGGGACGACGCGTGGGCCGACGAGTTCGCCCCCTACGAAGCCGAGGGGCTGCTGGCCGGCCGGGTGGTGCGGGTCGACCGCGGGCAGTGCGACGTCGTCACCGCCGACAGGGCCGTGCGCGCCGACACCGCGTTCGTGACACCCCACGACCCGCTCCGCGTCGTCTGCACCGGTGACTGGGTCGCCGTCGAGCCCACCGGGAACCCGCGGTACGTACGGACGTATCTGCCGCGCCGTACCGCCTTCGTGCGCTCCACCTCCTCCAAGCGCTCCGAGGGGCAGATCCTCGCCGCCAACGTCGACCACGCGGTCGTCGCCGTCTCCCTCGCCGCCGAGCTCGACCTCGGCCGCGTCGAACGCTTCCTCGCCCTGGCCTGGGAGTCCGGCGCGCAGCCCGTGGTCGTGCTGACCAAGGCCGACCTCGTGCCCGACGCGGCGACCCTCGGGCATCTCGTCCAGGACGTGGAGACGTCGGCACCCGGAGTGCCGGTGCTCGCCGTCAGCTCCAACGCGGGGGAGGGCCTCGACGTCCTCGCGGCGGTCCTGTCCGGGAGCACGTCCGTGCTGCTCGGGCAGTCCGGCGCGGGCAAGTCGACGCTCGCCAACGCGCTGCTCGGCGAGGACGTCATGGACGTCCAGGCCATCCGTGACGTGGACGGCAAGGGCCGCCACACCACGACCACCCGCAACCTCCTCGTGCTGCCCGGGGGCGGTGTCCTCATCGACACGCCGGGTCTGCGAGGGGTGGGTCTCTGGGACGCCGGAAGCGGCGTGGGACAGGTCTTCGCCGAGATCGAGGAACTGGCCGGGGGCTGCCGCTTCCACGACTGCGCGCATCTCGCGGAACCCGGCTGCGCGGTCCTCGCCGCCGTCGAGTCCGGCACCCTGCCCGAACGCCGCCTCGACAGCTACCGCAAGCTGCTGCGCGAGAACCAGCGGATCGTCGCCAAGACGGACGCCCGGCTGCGCGCCGAGATCCGCCGCGACTGGAAGCGCAAGGGCGCGGAGGGCCGCGCGGCGATGGAGGTGAAGCGGGGGCGCTGGAGCTGAGCGCGCCGGGGACACCCCACCCGGCGTCCCCACCCGGCGTCCCTCCTGCGCGCCCCGGCGGGTGCCGGGTCATGGCCTGCCGCCCCGCGGACCGGCGGGGCGGCAGCGCCGTGTCCGAAACCCGCCAGCCGGGGCGCCGGGCGTGGCGGACACTGGTGGGTGTGGATGACGAAGAGACCAGGTACGAGGCGGTGCGCAGCCGGGACGGGCGGTTCGACGGCGCGTTCTTCTTCGCCGTCGAGACGACCGGGATCTACTGCCGCCCCAGCTGCCCCGCCGTGACACCGAAACGGCAGAACGTGCGCTACTACGCGACCGCCGCCGCCGCGCAGACCTCGGGATTCCGGGCCTGCCGGCGGTGCCGTCCGGACGCCGTGCCCGGCTCCGCCTCGTGGAACGTACGCGCCGACGTCGTCGGCCGGGCCATGCGTCTGATCGGGGACGGCGTCGTCGACCGCGAGGGCGTCGCCGGCCTCGCCGTGCGCCTCGGCTACAGCGCCCGGCAGGTGCAGCGCCAGCTCACCGCCGAGGTCGGCGCCGGCCCCGTCGCCCTGGCCCGCGCCCAGCGGGCCCACACCGCGCGCGTCCTGCTGCAGACCACGGACCTGCCGGTCACCGAGATCGCCTTCGCCGCCGGTTTCTCCAGCGTGCGCCAGTTCAACGACACCGTCCGGGCGGTCTACGCCGCCACCCCCAGCGGGCTGCGCGCCGCCGCGCCCCGGGACGGCGCCCGGGACGCCCCGCGCGCCGGCGGACCGGAGGCCGGGATCCCGCTCCGCCTCGCGCACCGCGGCCCCTACCAGTCCGGCGCCGTCTTCGACCTGCTCGCCCGCGAGGCCGTCGCGGGCGTGGAGGAGCTGACCGGCACGCCCGGCTCCCGCACCTACCGGCGCACCCTGCGCCTCCCGTACGGCACCGGTGTCGCCGCGGTCGGGGAACGGCCGGGCGGGCCGGTCCGCTCGCCGAGGCGGCCCGCGGCCGGACATCACGGCGGCTGGCTGGAGGCGCGGCTCCACCTCACCGACCTGCGCGACCTGACCACCGCCGTCCAGCGGCTGCGGCGCCTGTTCGACCTGGACGCCGACCCGTACGCGATCGACGAGCGGCTGGGAGCCGACCCACGGCTCGCCCCGCTCGTCGCGGCCCGGCCGGGCCTGCGCTCGCCGGGCGCCGCCGACCCGGACGAGTCGGCCGTACGGGCGCTCGTGGGGCGTGCGGAGGCCGGACGGCTGGTGCGGCGGTACGGAAAGGCGCTGGACGCGCCCTGCGGCACGCTCACCCACGTCTTCCCCGAACCGGCCGTGCTCGCGGAGGCCGAACCCGACGGCACCGCCGGCCGTCTCACCGCCGCCCTCGCCGACGGCGCCCTGCGGCTCGACGCGGGCGCCGACCGCGACGCCGCGCACGCGGCGCTCCTCGCGCTGCCCGGCATGGACGCGCGCACCGCCGCCGTCATCCGCACCCGGGCCCTCGGCGACCCCGACGCGGCGCCGCCCGGCGACGACGTACCGGACACCTGGCGCCCCTGGCGCTCCTACGCCCTCCACCACATCAGCGTCCACAGCGACTCCGAACGGGAAGCCCACCGATCATGACCACGCCCAGCCCGCAGACCACGGTCTGTTTCACCCACCTCGACAGCCCCGTCGGCCGCCTCCTGCTCACCGCCGACGAGTCCGGCGCGCTGACCTCCCTGTCGGTACCCGGCCAGAAGGGCGGCCGTACGGTCCTGCCCGGCTGGCGGCCCGCACCGGAGCTGTTCAGCGAGGCACGGGAGCAGCTGGCCGCCTACTTCGCCGGAGACCTCGAGGAGTTCCGGCTCCCGCTGCGCACCGAAGGCACCGCCTTCCGGGAGCGGGTGTGGGCCGCGCTCGACGAGGTGCCGTACGGCGCGACCACGACGTACGGCGCCGTGGCCGCCCGGATCGGGGCCCCGCGCGCGGCGGTGAGGGCCATCGGCGGCGCGATCGGCGCGAACCCCCTGCTCGTGGTGCGCCCCTGCCACCGTGTCATCGGCGCGGACGGTTCCCTCACCGGGTACGCGGGCGGCCTGGACCGCAAGCAGACCCTGCTCGCCCTGGAGGGCGTCCTCGGCCGCGGGTGACGGGTCAGCCCCAGATCGTCGCCCCCAGCCACGCCCCCAGGACCAGCAGACAGGCGAACAGCTCCGTCAGCACCCGCGCGCCTCCGGTCCGCATCATGGCCCGCACCACGTCCATCGCCTCCGGGTGACCGGCCGGACGCAGCCGGGCGGCGAGGTACAGCCCGCCCAGGAAGCCGGGGACCGCGCCGATCACGGGGAGCACGAAGAAGCCGAGCAGCGCGCCCCAGCCCGCGTACGCGGTCAGGTGGGACGGGACGCCGTGCTCCAGCGGGTTCCAGGCCGGCAGCCGGCGGCAGACGGCCCCGGCCAGCAGCAGCACCAGGGCCGTGGCGGCGAGCAGGGCCAAGGAGAGGGGGTCCGGGTCCGTCAGCGCCCACCACAGGACCCCGGCCCACACCAGCCACGACCCCGGTACGCCGGGTACCAGCACCCCGCACAGGCCGAGCAGCATCACCAGACCGACCAGCAGGAGCTCCGACACTCCCATCTGCCCAGAGTGCAGGAGCGCGGCGGGAACCGCAGTTCAGGCGGACGGGCCGGTCCCCCGCGGGCGGTCCGCCCGCTCCCGTGCCACCCAGCCCCTCTCGTACGCGTGCCAGCCGAGCTGGAGCCGTGTCGTCACCCCCGCGAGCTCCATCAGCCGCCTCACCCGGCGCTGTACGGTCCGCAGCCCCAGGCCGAGCTGTTTGGCGACGCTGACGTCGGTCATTCCGGCGAGCAGCAGGGAGAGGATCTCCAGGTCGGTGCCGTCGGGACCGTCGGGCCCCTGTTCGAGGACGGTGCCCCCGGTGGCGAGGCGCAACGGCAGCGCGTCGCGCCACACCGACTCGAACAGTCCGGACAGCAGCTCCAGCAGCCCGCTCGCGTGCACCACGAGGGCGGCGGGTTCGGCGGTGTGCGAGGTGAGCGGCACCATCGCGAGCGTCCGGTCGGCGATCACCAGCTTGGTCGGCACGGTGTCCACGACGCGCACCTTCTCGTCCCGGCCCAGCGCGGCGGACAGCTCGGTGATCCCGGTCGGCAGGCCGAGGACCGCCCGCTCGACCACCACGCGGTAGCGGACACCGCGGTCCGCCGCCTGCTCCTCCGCGTCGTTCTCCGTCCCGGAGACCACCAGCGGGTCCCCCGTGACCAGCGCGCACACCTCGTCGCTCGCGCCGAGCTGGAGCTGCAGGAAGCGCTGGGCGACCGCGCCCGCTCCGATCACGACCTCGACCAGGTCGTGCACGGCCGGTTCGACGGCCCGCGCCCGGTACTCCTCGGCCAGCAGCGCGGCACCCAGCTCCGCCTGCTCCAGCTCGTGCCGCCGACGGGTCAGCAGGGCGCCGAGCGCCACCCCGGGCGGCGCCGCGACCCACCGGCCCGGACGGGCCGTCGACTGGGCCGCCAGCCCCTCCCGCTCCAGCCGGCGCAGGGCGCGCTCGGTGTCGTCCTCGCCGAGGGCCAGCCGTCTCGCCAGGTCGGGCAGATCGGCGGCGCCCGCGGACACCAGCGCCCGGTAGGCCGACTCGTGCGTCCCGTCCAGTCCTATCGCCGCCAGCACCCGGTCACGCCCCTCCCCGAAGGATCCGTCCGGGCCGGGCCGTGGCGGGAAACGGCCACGGCGTGAACCCGCCTCGGCACATCATCGCCGCACCACCGGCTTCTCTGCCAAGGTGGCCGGAACGCGTCTCCCGCCCCGTCCATGACGCCCCGTCGGCGGACGGGCGGCGGACGGGCGGCGTGCCGAGGCGCGCCGTCGACGACAGGCCGGATTCACGGGATTCGAAGGGGAGTTCCCGGAAACCCGGTCACCCTCGGGCCGAACCGGCCGGCGCCCAGGCGTGCCGGCCGTTCGGACCGTGTCCCGGGGCCCGTGCCAGGGGCCGGGCCCGGGACACTCCGGCGCCGCCGGGCGGTTCTCCCGTGGGGGGTGGGACCGCCCGGTGGTCCGGTTCGCCCGGCCGGCGGACGCGAATTTGGCGATGCCCCGTTCCCCTGACGCCCCGGCGGTGGACAATCGGGGACATGAGCCAGCAGGGGGAGAGGCCCACCGGTCAAGGGGACGACTGGTGGCGGCAGTTGTACGACGACTCCACCGAGGACACGGGACCCGCGGCCGCGGCCGATTCTCTCGACGACCGGTTCGCGTCGGCGGCGGGCACGGTGGGCGGGGAGCCCGCTCCGCCGCCGCGCGAGACCCCTCGCACACCGCCGGGGACACCCGCGCCACCGATACCGATACCGGGACCGTCCGGGCCACCGGCACCGGGACCGTCCGGGCCGGGACCTTCGCAGGCTCCGCCGCCGGGAGCCCCGAACCCGCCCGCTGCCCCGCCCGCGCCCGCGCCCGCGCCCCCGCCCGTGCCGGGGCAGCGGGCCGCCGGACCGGAACGGCGCGCCGCCCCGTGGGAGCCGCCGTCCGCCGGGGCGCCGCGGCCCGCGAGCTTCCCGCCCGGTCCCAAGCCGCCGGGTTTCCGGGGGCGGTCGCCGGAGCCGGGGCCCGTGTCACCGGCCCAGGAGGCACCGCCCGCTCCCGAGGAGGCGCCCGGGACCTCGTCGCCGGCACCGGAGCCGGGGGACACGCCGCCGACGCCCCCGCCCTCCGTCGCCCACGTCGGCAGCGGACCGCCCACCTACGACCCCGAGCCCACCGCGCTGCCCGCCGCGGACCCGGACGGACTGGGCGACCTGGTCGCCGACACCGTGCTGGACGGGGCGCGCTACGGAGCCTGCACGCTGCGGGCCGCCTCCGTGCGCGGGGACTCCGCGCGCTACCGGGGCGAGCCGCGCCGCGACTCCCTGCTGACCGCCCGGTTCGGCACCGGGGACAGCGCGCTGGTCCTCGTCGCCATGGCGACCGGGGCCAGGACCACTCCCGCCGCGCACCGGGCGGCCGACGAGGCCTGCCGGTCGATCGGCAGGGCCGTGGGCCGCAGCCACGCCCGGCTGGCCGCCGACATCCGCGCGGCGCGCCGGGGCGAACTCAAGTCGGGACTGCAGCGGCTCACCGACCGCAGCCTCGGCAAGCTCCGCGCCGGGGCCGCCGACCGGGGCGTCGGCCCCGAGGAGTACGCGGCCGGTCTGCGCTGCCTGCTGCTGCCCGCGGACCCCGACTGCCGTACCCGGGTCTTCTTCGGCGTCGGCGCCGGTGGCCTGTTCCGGCTGCGGGACGGGGAGTGGCAGGACATCGAGCCACGCGTCGCGGACGTCGCCGGGGCGGCGGTGGTCGGCTTCGGCTCGCCGCCCCACGAGACCCCCGAGGGCGACCGGCTCACCATGGACCTGCAGATCACGACGCCACCGAGCCCGTACGAGCCCGCCCCCGAGCCGCCGCGGGAGCCGTTCCGCTTCCGCGCCTCCGTGGCCCGTCCGGGCGACACGCTCCTGCTGTGCACGGGCGGTCTGGCCGGTCCGCTGCGCGGCGAACCCGCTCTCGCCGGACATCTGACACGGCGGTGGTCGACGGGGGAGCCGCCGGGTCTCGCCGCGTTCCTGGCGGACACCCAGGTGCGGGTGAAGGGATACGCGGACGACCGCACGGCTGCGGCCGTATGGGAGGCGTAACGGCGCGCGCTGTGAATTCATGGAACCCGAAGGGATCTCCGGAGACCGAAGGGCAGTGCGGGCCATGGCCAAGCAGAACGTAGCGGAGCAGTTCGTCGACATCCTCGCCCGGGCCGGCGTCAAGCGCCTGTACGGAGTCGTCGGGGACAGCCTGAACCCGGTCGTCGACGCCATCCGCCGCAACTCCGCGATCGACTGGGTCTCCGTGCGGCACGAGGAGACCGCGGCCTTCGCCGCCGGAGCGGAGGCCCAGATCACCGGCAGGCTGACGGCGTGCGCGGGTTCGTGCGGACCGGGAAACCTGCACCTGATCAACGGCCTGTACGACGCCCACCGCTCCATGGCGCCGGTCCTCGCGCTCGCCTCGCACATCCCGTCGAGCGAGATCGGCCTCGGGTACTTCCAGGAGACGCACCCGGAGCGGCTGTTCGCCGAGTGCAGTCACTACAGCGAGATGATCTCCAGCCCGAAGCAGATGCCCAGGCTGCTCCAGACGGCGATCCAGAACGCCGTGGGCCGCAGCGGGGTCAGCGTCGTCACCCTCCCCGGCGACATCGCCGACGAGCCCGCCCCCGAGAAGGCCGCCGAGACCGCCCTGGTCACCTCCCGCCCCACCGTCAGGCCCGGCGACGCCGAGATCGACCGCCTCGTCGACATGATCGACGCGGCCGGGAAGGTCACCCTGTTCTGCGGAAGCGGCACGGCCGGAGCGCACGCCGAGGTGATGGAGTTCGCCCAGAAGGTCAAGGCTCCGGTGGGCCACGCGCTGCGCGGCAAGGAGTGGATCCAGTACGACAATCCATTCGACGTCGGCATGAGCGGTCTGCTCGGTTACGGTGCCGCCTACGAGGCCACCCATGAGTGCGATCTGCTGATCCTGCTCGGCACCGACTTCCCGTACAACGCCTTCCTGCCCGACGACGTGAAGATCGCGCAGATCGACGTGCGGCCCGAGAACCTGGGCCGTCGCTCCAGGCTGGACCTGGCGGTCTGGGGCGACGCGCGCGAGACGCTGCGCTGTCTGATCCCCCGCGTGCGGACCAAGGAGAACCGCCGCTTCCTCGACAGGATGCTGAAGAAGCACGCCGACGCGCTCGAGGGCGTCGTCAAGGCGTACACGAAGAAGGTCGACAAGCACGTCCCGATCCATCCCGAGTACGTCGCCTCGGTGCTCGACGACATGGCCGACGACGACGCCGTGTTCACGGTCGACACCGGTATGTGCAACGTCTGGGCGGCCCGCTACATCTCGCCGAACGGGCGCCGCCGGATCATCGGCTCGTTCTCCCACGGCTCGATGGCGAACGCGCTGCCGATGGCGATCGGTGCCCAGTTCAGCGACCGGGGGCGGCAGATCGTCTCCATGTCCGGCGACGGCGGGTTCACGATGATGATGGGGGACTTCCTCACCCTCGTGCAGTACGAACTGCCGGTGAAGGTGATCCTGTTCAACAACTCCTCGCTCGGCATGGTCGAGTTGGAGATGCTCGTCGCCGGTCTTCCCTCCTATGGGACCGCGAACAAGAACCCTGACTTCTCCGCCGTCGCCCGGGCCTGCGGGGCCTACGGGGTGCGGGTGGAGAAGCCCAAGGACCTCCCGGGCGCGCTGAAGGCGGCGTTCAGGCACAAGGGGCCGGCCCTCGTCGACGTCGTCACCGATCCCAACGCGCTGTCCATCCCGCCGAAGATCAGCGCCGAGATGGTCACCGGGTTCGCGCTGTCCGCGTCGAAGATCGTGCTGGACGGGGGCGTGGGGCGGATGGTGCAGATGGCGCGCTCCAACCTGCGCAACGTACCCCGCCCCTGACTCTCCGTGCGCCGACCCGGAGCCGGGATGACTGCCGCGGTGCAAGCGGGGAATGCATCCCGTGACCGCGAACGTGAACGTGTTCGAGCAAAGGGACCAGAAGGGGAACCGACATCGGGGTGCGGACGGGGGACATGAACAGGCAGGCACGAGGAGGTGGTCCCGTGGCCATAGGGGCCTCCTCGGCGCAGACGGCGCGGACCGCGCGGGAAGCGGCCGAGAGTCCGGCGGACCGGCCGGGCGAGGGGGAGCTCAGACAGAGGTTCGCCACGGCCGACCTGCGGGCCGTGGCCGAGGCCAGAAAGGCCATGAGAGAACTGCTGCGGGACTGGGGGGAGCCTGGGGAATCCGACACGGCCGAGCTGCTGACCAGCGAGCTCGTCACCAACGCGCTGATCCACACCGACCACGACGCGGTCCTGACGGCGACCGTCTCACCGCACGGACTCCACGTGGAGGTGCGGGACTTCGTGGGACGCAGACCGATCCTGCGGGTACCGGACGCCGACGGCGGTACGCACGGCAGAGGCCTGGTCCTGGTGCAGTCCCTGGCGGACGCCTGGGGCGTGCGGCCGCACGCCGTGGGCAAGGCGGTCTGGTTCGAGCTCTCCGCCGAAGCGTCCTGACGGCACGCCCGCCCCGGCCGCGGGGCGGAGCCCGGTGGCCGCCACCGGTCCCGGCCGCCCCTGAGCGGCCGGGACCGGCGGATGTTCTAGCCGAACTGCTGCTCCAGGTCCTTGAGCTTGCGCTCCAGGGAGTCGAGCCGGGGCAGAGCCATCGTGTCGTCCTCGGCGGTCAGGTCGACGGTGAGCGGCTCAGTACCGGTGCGGACCGGCTGCAGGGAGGGCCGGGCGCGTACGGGCAGGGACTCCGCCGACGCGGATATGGCAGGCTCCGCGGCGGCCTGGGCCGGGGCGCGCTCCACGGCCGCGCGCTCGACGTCCGCGCGCTCCACCTCGATCCGCCGTCCCCCGCCGCGGCCGACCAGGCCCCGGTGGCCCCGGCTGAGCGCCTTCAGGTGAGCGCGCTCGACCCGCTCCTGCTCCCGGCGGCGCAGCCGGTTCTGCTCCTTCTGGCGCCGGTCCTCGCGCACCTCGTCCACGGCCTCGTCGAGGGTGCGGACGTTCTCCAGGAGCATCAGCGACCAGGCGCTGTACGTCTCGCGGGGCGCCCGCAGCCAGCGGACCATGCGGATCTGCGGCAACGGGCGCGGGACCAGGCCCTGTTCACGCAGCGCCGCACGACGGGTCTGCTTCAGCGCGCGGTCGAACAGCACGGCGGCCGACAGGGACATCCCGGCGAAGAAGTGCGGGGCGCCCGCGTGGTCGATGCCCCGGGGCGCGTGCACCCAGTTGAACCAGGCGGCGGCACCGGCGAAGGTCCACACGAGTATGCGGGAACCGAGCGCGGCGTCACCGTGGCTGGCCTCGCGGACCGCGAGCACGGAACAGAACATGGCCGCGCCGTCCAGACCGAACGGGACCAGGTACTCCCAGCCGCCGGTCAGGCCCAGGTTCTGCTGTCCGAAGCCGACCAGACCGTGGAAGGAGAGCGCGGCGGCGACCGCCGCACAGCAGAACAGCAGCACATAGGAGGCGATGCCGTAGACGGCCTCCTTGCGCCTGCGACGCTCCTCGCTGCGCTCCCACGAGTCGTCGGCACTCGCGGCGCTCTCCCCGGACCGCTTGCCGCGCGCGAGCACCGCCACCGCCGCCAGCATGCCCAGGAGCAGAACGGCGCCCGGGAGCAGCCAGTTCAGCGATATGTCGGTCAATCTCATCTGGGGTCCCTTGCATTGGGATAGGGCGTAACGCCCGCCATAGTGGCCCAATCCCGTCGGCCCTCAGGGGGTTTCGGGGCAAGAGGCCGCCAAGTGGGTGCACGGGGGCGCGCAGGGCGACGATCTGCTCGAACTGCCGCGCGAGGGACGAGAGTTGAGTACGAACAAGGCTACCCGTACGGGTGGTCGCGCGGACACGTTCTGCGACGCGTGGGGAAATTGTGCGTCACCTGTGATGTCCGCGTGCCCGGTCGGCCGCCCGCACGCCCCGGTCGGCCGCCCGTGCGGGTCAGCCCGCCGCGGTCGCCACCGACCTGGCGACCCGGTCGGCGTCGCAGGTGCGGGGGCAGGTGGCGCAGGTGTCCTCGGGGCGCACGGTGTAGAAGAGGCAGCAGCTGGCCCGGTCGCGGGTGGGCAGGGACCCGCCGTCCGGCCCGGTCAGCTCGCGGAACGCCGCCGAGCCCACGTACGGCCGGGTCGCCCCCGGCAGCAGCAGCTCCAGCTCACGCCTGGCCCGCGTCTGTTCGCCGAGGAGGTGGGCGACGTACCAGAGGCCCTCGACGATCTCGTCGGTCGCCATGCCCCACAGGGCCCGTCCCCGTCGTCGCATGCGCGGGGCGAAGCCGCCGAGCACCGGCTCCAGGTGCTCGGCCACGGCTGCCCGCACCTCGGTGCGCAGCGCCTCCTCGCCGGGGACGACGCGGGCGCCGGGCAGGGCGGCCGCCGGATCGTCCGGCAGGCAGGCGAACGCGCCGGTCCGTACGGCCATCCGGCCGGCCGTGCGCTGGAAGGCGACGTGCTCCACGGGGAACCGGGGCACCCGGCGGTGCAGGAACCACGGCACCGTGATCAGCAGGCAGGCGGGCCAGGCGTACCGGTGCAGCCCGAAGCTCGCGACGACGTCAGGCCGGGCCCGCTGCCCGTAGTCCCGTACGACCTGCGCGTCGTCCCAGGCCAGGAACGCGTCCAGCTCGGCCCCGCCCGCCGCGAGGCCGGCGGCGGTGAACCATCCCTCGCCCCGGGGCAGGGGCGCCGCCGCTCCCAGTTCCGTGACGACCAAACCCTCGAACGCCCCGGTCAGCCGGGCGTACGCGCCGGCGAGGGGTGAGCCGGCGGGGAGCACGGGCGCACTCGCCGGGGTGCTCTGCGCCAGGACGGGAACGGACATGCCGGGACCACCGCTTCACGATCGGTAGCAGGTAAGCCTTACCTTACCCTCGCGGACGGGTGGGTGAACCCGCGCCCTCGGCCGGGCCGCCCGCGCCTTCGGGGCCGTACCGCCTTCACGTGTCCGTACCGCCTTCAGGGCTGCACCGTCGCCGCCGGCGGCGTCACCTGCCGGGCCAGCCAGGTCGGCACGCCGCCCAGGAGCCGGAACAGCCGGGCCGCCTCGGCGCGCAGCCGGGACGCCTCCGGGTCGGTCTCGGCGTCGGCGAGGGAGGCCAGCGCCGGTGCCGTACCGACGAGATAACCCAGCTCCTCGCGGATCCGCAGCGACTCGGCGAAGCCGTGCCGGGCCTCCGCCAGTTCGCCGTCGCGCAGGGCGAGCCCCGCGAGATGCCGCCAGGTGAAGGAGAGCAGCAGCGGGTCGTCGTGTGCGGTGGCGCCCGCGTGGGCCCGGCGGTAGGCGGCGCGGGCCGCCTGCGGGGCGTGCGTCAGGTTCTCGGCGAGCAGGCCGCGACGGAAGTCGAGCAGCGCCCGTCCTCGCGCTCCCGGCGCGATGAGCGCCGCCGCCCGGCCGAGCGCGGAACGCGCCTCGTCGGCCCGGTCGCGCACGCCCAGCAGCGTGGACGCGTACGCGAGGTGCCCGCGTTCGCAGGCCGCCGCGCCCCGCTCGTCGTCGCTCCGGGCCAGCGCCTCGGCCGTGCGCAGCGCGTCCTCGGCCTCGGCCCAGCCCTGTTCGGTGTAGAGGCACCGTTCGACGAGCAGCGACACGCGCTGCAGCGCCGCGCCGGTGTCACCGGCGGCGGCCCGTGGCGCGAGCAGTGCGGCCGCGTCGGCCCAGCAGGCCCGTGAGCGCAGCCGCCATACCGCGGTCTGGAGTGGATCGTCCCCTGCAGTCGTTCCCGTACCAGACATGGCGGGATGCGCCACGTTGCCCTCCCCGAGCACGCCATCGAGCTGTTGAGTGCTGGCATCTCAGCATGGATCACGGCGCCCGGCCAAGAGGCTGGGTGAAAGATTTCACAAAGTCATGGTTGTTCGACCGTTCCCGCCCGGTCATGATCATCGGTTCACGCGTGACCGCTTCCCCGGCGCGGCACCTCCCCGGCGGGGCCGGGGCGTGCGCTCCGGGCGGTGCACGGCGGGCGGCCCGTCAGCTCATCCGCAGGGCCAGGAAGAAGTCCAGCTTGTCCTCCAGCCGCGACAGATCGCGGCCCGTCAGCTGCTCGATACGGCCCACCCGGTAGCGCAGCGTGTTGACGTGCAGATGCAGCCGGGCCGCGCAGCGGGTCCACGAGCCGTCGCAGTCGAGGAACGCACCGAGGGTGGGGATCAGCTCCGCGCGGTGTCGCCGGTCGTAGTCGCGCAGCGGGTCAAGGAGCCGCGCGGTGAAGGCCCGCCGGACGTCGTCGGGCACGAACGGCAGCAGCAGCACGTGCGAGGCCAGCTCCTGATGCCCGGCCGCGCACACCCGGCCGGGGCGCGCCGCCGCCACCCGCCGGGCGTGCCGGGCCTCCTCCAGGGCGCCGCGCAGCCCCTCCGCGGAGTGCACGGCGGCGCTGACGCCGAGCGTGAGGCGCCCGTCGCCGTCCAGACCCGCCGACAGCGGGGCGCGCACGGAGGCCAGCAGCGCGTCGGCGAGCAGCCCGGTCTCCGAGCCGTCGTGCTCGGAGGAGACGGCGGGCAGGGGCACGAGCGCGATCGCCTCGCCACCCGTGTGGGCGACGGCGATCCGGTCCGAGGGCTCGGGACCGGCGGCCGTCGGATCGACGAGGATCTCCTCCAGCAGCGACTGGGCGACCGGCCCGCCCTCGACACCGCCGCCGTCCCACTCGACCTCGGCCACCACGACCTGCCAGTGCGGCGCGGCGCCCAGCCCCGGCAGCAGCACCGGCGCGGCGACCCGCAGCCGGGCCGCGATCTCCGCGGGCGCGGCGCCCGTCTGTACCAGCTCCAGCACCTCCTGGGCCAGCCGCCGGCGCACCGTGCGCGCCGCGTCCCGCCGGTCCCGTTCGACGGCGATCAGCTGGGTGACGCCCTGCAGCAGGTCGAGCCGCTCCTCGGGCCAGTCGCCCGCGTCCGCCTCCACGGCCAGCAGCCAGTCGGACAGCACGCTCTCGCGGATGTCCCGTACCGGCTCCGCCGCGCGTCCCGCACCCGCCGCCGGCGGGCGGTGCCCCCAGCCGCGGACCGGGAACAGCGAGTACGTGGTGGCTCCCACCGTCACCCGGTGCGGCGCGCGGCGGCCCGAGCGGGTCGCCGCGAGGTGCTCGGCGGCCAGCTCGGCCCGCACCGGCTCGGGCAGCGCGGGGCCGGCGAGCTTCGAGCCCGCGATCGGGCGCCCGGTGGGGGAGACGACCCAGGCACGCAGGTCCAGGTCGGATCCGAGCAGGTCGAGGACCACGTCCGGACCGCCGCCCGCCGGGCCCGAGGTCATCATCCGGCGGTGCCGGTCCACCACGGCCGCCAGATCCCCGGCGCGCTCGCCCGACACCTGCCGGACGACGTGCTCGGTGATCGTCGCGAACGCCACCGATTCGTTGACGGCGAACAGCGGCAGCCGGTGCCGGGCGCAGGCCAGGACCAGATCCTCCGGGATGTCGCCCAGCTCCGCCTCACCGGCGGCGAGCGCGGCGACCCCCGCGCCTGCGAGAATGCGTACGAAGGGTTCGAACGCGCGGGTGTCGTGCCGCCAGGCCAGGCCCGTGAGCACCAGTTCGCCGCCCGACAGATAGCGGCTCGGGTCCTTGAGGTCCGTGGTCATCACACCGCGCACGGTGCGGTCGAGCTCGTCCTCGCCGCCGAGCAGCCGCAGGCCCAGCGCGTCGGTGTCCAGCAGTGCGCGCAGCCGCATTCTCGTCGCCGCCGTTCTTTGTCTCGAAGTGTTCCAGGTCACGCGGCTGTGGCGCCCGTTCCCGGAGGAAGACCAGGAGGTTACTGATGTCCTCCGTTCATACGAATCTACAAGATGGCCTCCCTGGCCAGCCAACTCCTTCATGGTTTCAGTGACTGACTCGGCTGCCGGACAGCCCTGTGTACTGACGGCGTTCCGCGTGAACAACTCATGAACGAGCCGGGCCCGCCGCACACGATCTGGCTTGAACGAAGCGACTCACCATACGAAGAAGAGAGCCGATCATGGACTTCCTTCGCCCAGCCGGCTGGGAGGAGGCGCTCGCCGCGAAGGCCGAGCACCCCACCGCTGTGCCGATTGCGGGTGGCACCGATGTGATGGTCGAGATCAACTTCGACCACCGCCGGCCCGAGTACCTCCTCGACCTGAACCGCGTCGGCGAACTGAGCGAGTGGGAGGTCGGCGAGGACACCGTCCGGCTCGGCGCCTCCGTCCCGTACAGCGCGATCATGGAACACCTGCGGGCCGAGCTTCCGGGCCTCGCCCTCGCCTCCCACACCGTGGCCTCCCCGCAGATCCGCAACCGCGGCGGCGTCGGCGGCAACCTCGGCACCGCGTCCCCGGCGGGCGACGCCCACCCGGCGCTCCTCGCGGCAGGCGCCGAGGTCGAGGTGGAGTCCGTACGGGGCTCGCGGCGCATCCCGATCGACGCGTTCTACACCGGCGTGAAGCGCAACGCCCTCGCCCCCGACGAACTCATCAGGGCCGTCCACATCAAGAAGGCCGACGGACCGCAGCAGTACTCCAAGGTCGGCACCCGCAACGCGATGGTCATCGCCGTCTGCGCGTTCGGTCTCGCGCTGCATCCCGGGACCCGTACGGTCCGCACCGGCATCGGATCCGCCGCGCCGACCCCCGTCCGCGCCAGGGCCGCCGAGGACTTCCTGAACGCCGCGCTCGACGAAGGCGGCTTCTGGGACAACGGGCGGATCATCACCCCGTCGGTCGCGGGGCAGTTCGCGGACCTCTGCGCCGCCGCCTGCAACCCGATCGACGACGTCCGCGGCACCGCGAGCTACCGCCGGCACGCCGTCGGCATCATGGCCCGCCGCACCCTGACCTGGACCTGGGAGTCCTACCGCGGCACGGCCGCCCGTACGGAGGGAGTCGCCTGATGCGCGTCAATTTCACGGTCAACGGGCGTCCGCAGGAAGCCGACGACGTGTGGGAGGGCGAGAGCCTGCTGTACGTCCTGCGCGAGCGCCTGGGCCTGCCCGGCTCCAAGAACGCCTGCGAGCAGGGCGAGTGCGGCTCCTGCACCGTCCGCCTCGACGGCGTCCCGGTGTGCTCCTGCCTCGTCGCGGCCGGCCAGGCCGAGGGGCGTGAGGTCGTCACGGTGGAGGGCCTGGCGGACTTCGCCCAGCAGCGCTCCTGCGCCACGGGCGCCTGCGGCTCCGCGGGCACCTCGCTCGACGAGGCCCAGCGGTGGCAGGCCAAGGGCGGCTCCGACTCGCAGACCGGTGGGGGCACCGAACTGGCGCCCATCCAGCAGGCGTTCATCGACGCCGGCGCCGTCCAGTGCGGCTTCTGCACCCCCGGCCTGCTCGTCGCCGCCGACGAGATGCTGGAGCACAACCCGACGCCGACCGACGCGGACATCCGCGAGGCGCTCTCGGGCAACCTGTGCCGCTGCACCGGCTACGAGAAGATCATGGACGCGGTCCGCCTCGCGGCCGCCCGGCAGTCCGAGGCGGTCTGACATGGCAACCACCGGAACCCCCACCAGGATCACGCAGGGCAGCACGACCAAGGGCGGCATCGGCGAGTCCACGCTCCGCCCCGACGGCACCCTCAAGGTCACCGGCGAGTTCGCGTACTCGTCCGACATGTGGCACGAGGACATGCTCTGGGGCCAGATCCTGCGCTCCACCGTCGCCCACGCGGAGATCGTGTCCATCGACACCTCCGAGGCCCTCGCCCTGCCCGGCGTCCACGCCGTCATGACCTACGACGACCTGCCGACCGGGGTGCGGCACTACGGCCTGGAGATCCAGGACACCCCGGTCCTCGCGCACGGCAGGGTCCGCCACCACGGCGAGCCCGTCGCCATCGTCGCCGCGGACCACCCGGAGACCGCCCGCCGCGCCGCTGCCCGCATCAGGGTGGAGTACCGCGAGCTTCCGGTCATCACCGACGAGGCCTCCGCGACCGCGCCCGACGCGGTCCTCCTCCACGAGAACCGCACCGACCACCACATCGACCACGTCCCGCACCCCAACATCGTGCACCGCCAGCCGATCGTGCGCGGCGATGCCCGGAAGGCGGCCGCGAGGGCCGACTTCGTCGTCCGCGGCGACTACACCTTCGGCATGCAGGACCAGGCCTTCCTCGGCCCCGAGTCCGGTCTCGCCGTACCCGCCGAGGACGGCGGCGTCGACCTCTACATCGCCACCCAGTGGCTCCACTCCGACCTGCGCCAGATCGCGCCCGTCCTCGGACTGCCCGAGGACAAGATCAGGATGACGCTCTCCGGGGTCGGCGGCGCGTTCGGCGGCCGCGAGGACCTGTCGATGCAGATCCACGCCTGCCTGCTGGCGCTGCGCACCGGCAAGCCCGTCAAGATCGTCTACAACCGCTTCGAGTCGTTCTTCGGTCACGTCCACCGCCACCCCGCGAAACTCCACTACGAGCACGGCGCCACCCGCGACGGCAAGCTGACCCACATGAAGTGCCGCATCGTGCTCGACGGCGGCGCCTACGCGTCGGCGTCCCCCGCGGTCGTCGGCAACGCCTCCTCCCTGTCGGCGGGACCGTACGTCATCGACGACGTCGACATCGAGGCCATCGCCCTCTACACCAACAACCCGCCCTGCGGCGCCATGCGCGGCTTCGGCGCGGTTCAGGCGTGCTTCGCCTACGAGGCGCAGATGGACAAGCTCGCCGACGCGGTCGGCATGGACCGGGTCGAGTTCCGCAGGATCAACGCCATGGAGCAGGGCACCCTGCTGCCGACCGGACAGCCGGTCGACTCCCCGGCCCCGGTCGCCGAACTCCTGCGCCGCGTCAAGGCGATGCCGATGCCACCGGAGCGGCAGTGGGAGAGCTCCGAGGGCGCCGACGTCCGCCAGCTCCCCGGCGGCCTCTCCAACACCACGCACGGCGAGGGCGTCGTCCGCGGCGTCGGATACGCGGTCGGCATCAAGAACGTCGGCTTCTCCGAGGGCTTCGACGACTACTCGACCGCCAAGGTCCGCATGGAGGTCGTCGGCGGCGAGCCGGTCGCCACCGTGCACACCGCGATGGCGGAGGTCGGCCAGGGCGGCGTCACCGTGCACGCGCAGATCGCCCGCACCGAGCTCGGCGTCGCCCAGGTGACCATCCAGCCGGCCGACACCCGGGTGGGCAGCGCCGGTTCGACGTCCGCGTCACGCCAGACGTACGTCACCGGCGGCGCCGTGAGGAACAGCTGCGAGCTGGTCCGCGAGAAGGTCCTGGAGATCGGCCGCCGCAAGTTCGGCACCTACCACCCGGCGTGGGCGACGGCGGAACTGCTGCTGGAGGGCGGCAAGGTCGTCACCGACGGCGGCGAGGTCCTCGCCGGCCTGGCGGACGTCCTGGGGGACGAGAGCGTCGAGATCGAGGCCGAGTGGCGGCACCGCCCCACGGAACCCTTCGACCTGCGGACCGGCCAGGGCAACGGCCACGTCCAGTACTCGTTCGCCGCGCACCGCGCCGTCGTCGAGGTGGACACCGAACTGGGGCTCGTCAAGGTCGTCGAACTGGCCTGCGCCCAGGACGTCGGCAAGGCGCTCAACCCGCTGTCCGTGATCGGCCAGATCCAGGGCGGCACGACCCAGGGCCTGGGCATCGCGGTCATGGAGGAGATCGTCGTCGACCCGAAGACCGCCAAGGTGCGCAACCCCTCCTTCACCGACTACCTGATCCCCACCATCCTCGACACGCCGACCATCCCCGTCGACGTGCTCGAACTCGCCGACCACCACGCCCCGTACGGGCTGCGCGGCATCGGCGAGGCCCCGACCCTGTCGTCCACCCCGGCCGTCCTCGCGGCGATCCGGAACGCGACGGGTCTGGAGCTCGACCGGACGCCGGTACGGCCGGAACACCTCACCGGCACGGCGTGACGGACCGCCGTGGCCGTGCCCGCCCGTCCCCGCCGACGCGGGGCCGCGCGGACACGGCGACGGCACCCACGGCGCAGGCCCCCCCCGTCGTCCATACGGGAGCCCGGCGCCGGCCCGACCGCACCACCAGCACAGCACCACCGCTCCAACGCACCACCACCACCACAGCACCACCATGACCGACGCGACGCCCATGTGTCACCGTCGATCCCCTCGTTCGCCTCGGGCCGTCCCCCGGGTCGTGCGGCCACAGCACCTTCCCAAATCCCGTTACCGCCACGGCGGTTCGACGCGGGTGTCCCTTTGAACCTTGGGAGTAGGCCCCACATGACCCAGCAGTCACTAGAGCCGAAGGCCGCGGCGGAGGACGCGGGCACGGGCAGCCGTGTCCCGGCCGGCCGGTCCTGGCTCGACCGGTACTTCCACATCAGCCGGCGGGGATCGTCGCTCGCGCGTGAGGTGCGCGGCGGCGTCACGACCTTCATGGCGATGGCGTACATCCTGCTGCTCAACCCCCTGATCCTGTCCGGCAAGGACGTCGCGGGGGACACACTCGGGCGGCAGGCCCTGATCACCGCGACGGCGTTCGCCGCCGCCTTCAGCACGCTCCTCATGGGCTTCTTCGGCAAGGTGCCGCTGGCCCTCGCCGCCGGGCTCTCCGTCTCCGGGGTGCTGTCCTCGCAGGTGGCACCGGCCATGACCTGGCCGCAGGCCATGGGCATGTGCGTGCTCTACGGCGTCGTCATCATGCTGCTCGTCGTCACCGGGCTACGCGAGATGATCATGAACGCCATCCCGCTGGCCCTGAAACACGCCATCACCATGGGCATCGGCCTGTTCGTCGCCCTGATCGGCTTCTACAAGGCGGGCTTCGTCCACCAGGGCAAGGCCACCCCGGTCAGCCTCGGCCCGGCCGGGGAACTCGCCGGCTGGCCCGTCCTGCTCTTCGCGGCGACCCTGCTGCTGATCTTCATGCTGCAGGCCCGCAACGTCCCCGGCGCCATCCTCATCGGCATCGTCTCCGGCACGGTCCTCGCGGTCGTCCTGAACGCACTGGACGTCATCGACCCCGCCCAGTGGGCGAGCGGCGCCCCCGAACTGCACGGCGGCGCCGTCTCCATGCCGGACTTCTCGCTCTTCGGGGACGTCGAGTTCGGAGGCTGGGGCGACGTGGGCGCGATGACCGTCGGCATGATCGTCTTCACGCTGGTCCTCGCCGGGTTCTTCGACGCGATGGCCACCATCATCGGCGTCGGCACGGAGGCCGGGCTCGCCGACAGGCAGGGCCGGATGCCGGGGCTGTCCAAGGCGCTGTTCATCGACGGGGCGGGCGGTGCCGTGGGCGGCGTCGCCGGGGCGTCGGGTCAGACCGTCTTCGTCGAGTCGGCGACGGGTGTCGGGGAGGGCGCGCGCACCGGCCTGTCCTCGGTCGTCACCGGACTGTTCTTCGCGGCCTGCCTGTTCTTCACCCCGCTCACGGCGATCGTGCCGGGAGAGGTGGCCGCCGCCGCGCTCGTCGTCATCGGCGCCATGATGATGATGAACGCACGGCACGTCGACTGGGCCGACCGCGCGACGGCGATACCGGTCTTCCTGACCGTGGTGATCATGCCGTTCACGTACTCCATCACCGCGGGCGTCGCGGCCGGCGTCATCAGCTACGTCGCCATCAGGGTCGCCCAGGGCAAGGCACGGGAGATCGGGGCGTTCATGTGGGGCCTCACGGTGGTCTTCCTCGTGTACTTCGCCCTGAACCCGATCGAGAGCTGGATGGGCGTCCACTAGAGCCGCGCGGACGCCTCCGGGAGCGATCCGGGGGCGCGGGTGCCCCCGGAGTGACCCCGGGGGTGCCCGGGACGCCTCCTCCGCGGCCGGCGGGGAACACAATGAAGACAGGAAGAACGGGAGAGCGGGACATGCTGGACATCGCCGAGGAGCTGCACCGGTGGGTCGGGCAGGGACGCGACTTCGCCGTGGCCACCGTGGTGGCCGTCGGAGGCAGCGCGCCCCGCCGGCCGGGCGCCGCCCTGGCCGTCGACGCCGACGGCACGGCGATCGGCTCGGTCTCCGGCGGCTGCGTGGAGGGCGCGGTGTACGCGCTGTGCGAGCAGGCCCTCCAGGACGGCAGAGCCGTCACGGAGCGCTTCGGATACAGCGACGAGGACGCCTTCGCGGTGGGCCTGACCTGCGGCGGCGTCATCGACATCCTCGTCGTCCCGGTACGGGCCTCGGACCCCGGACGGCCGGTGGCCGCGGCCGCGCTGGCCGCCGCGGCGGCGGGGGAGACGGCCGCCGTCGCCCGGATCGTCTCCGGGCCCGCCGAACTGCTCGGGCGCGCGCTCCTCGTCCGCCCCGACGGCTCGTACGAGGGCGGATTCGGCGGCCATCCCGAGCTGGACCGGACGGTGGTGGGCGAGGCGGGTGCCTTCCTGGACGCTGGGCGCACCGGGACCCTGGAGATCGGAGAGCAGGGCTCTCGTTGCGGAGCACCGCTCACGGTGCTGGTCGAGTCGTCGGTCCCGCCGCCCCGGATGATCGTCTTCGGCGCGATCGACTTCGCGTCGGCGCTGGTCAGGGTCGGCGCGTTCCTCGGCTACCACGTCACGGTCTGCGACGCCCGTCCGGTCTTCGCGACCCGGGCCCGCTTCCCGGACGCCGACGAGATCGTCGTCGAGTGGCCGC
Source organism: Streptomyces sp. NPDC008313 (assembly GCF_042956125.1). Classification (NCBI taxonomy): domain Bacteria; kingdom Bacillati; phylum Actinomycetota; class Actinomycetes; order Kitasatosporales; family Streptomycetaceae; genus Streptomyces; species Streptomyces sp. NPDC008313. The sequence goes on along the minus strand of NZ_JBIBFR010000003.1, from coordinate 172,169 downwards.
ACACGTACCTGGAGCGCACGGAGGTCGACGCCCGGACCGTGCTGTGCGTCCTGACGCACGACGCCAAGTTCGACGTCCCGCTGCTGCGGCTCGCGCTCACCCTGCCCGTCGCCTACGTCGGGGCGATGGGCTCCCGCCGGACCCACCTGGACCGCGTCGAGCGGCTGCGCGAGGTCGGCGTGAGCGAGCTGGAGCTGACCCGGCTGAGGTCCCCGATCGGCCTCGACCTGGGTGCCCGTACGCCCGAGGAGACCGCCCTGTCCATCGCGGCGGAGATCGTCGCCGACCGGCGCGGCGGCAGCGGTGTCTCCCTCACCGGCGCCCACACCCCGATCCACCACGACGGGACGGCCGAGGGCAGGGCGCGACGGATCGGTTCGGTGGCCTGAGCCGGGCGAGCCGGGGCGTCACGGCGGAGGCGGGGCGAGGCGGTGGGGAGCGGTCACGACGGATGCGAGGGGCCGCTCAGGAGGTCGTCCGCAGCGCGTCCGAACATCCTCCGGGCCGCCCACGCGAGCGGCCCGTCGAAGAACGCCGGCAGCCACCGCACCCGCAGCTCCTCCGACCAGACCACCCGTGAGCCCCCTCCGGCGGCCGGGTGCGCGGTGAGCTCCGCCCAGCCCGTCACCGCCCTGCCGCGCTTGACGAGCCGGCATCTGCCCGGGCGTCCGTCCCGCGGCGGCTCCCACACGGTGACCTCCATCGGGTCGTCGAACCCGGCCCGCCCCACCCCCGAGCGCGCCACGAACACCGTCCCCACCCGGGTCGGCGGTGGTGTGAGGACGGTCGTCGAGGTCAGCGGGACCGTGTCGGCGTGCCGCTCCCAGTCGGTGATGCGCAGCCAGGCCTGTTCGACAGGATGGTGCGTCGCGCGTTCCAGCAGGATGTGGGCCACGGGCCGATCGTAGGCACGGACGCGCCCGCGCGCGCTCAGGGCCGGTACACCTTCCCCGGTTCGGCCTTGCCCGGGGCCAGCAGCTGCGGGACCGTGACGAGAACGTACCCCCGCTCCTTCAGCGCCTCGATGATGCCGGGCACCGCGGGCACGGTGCCCGGATAGATGTCGTGCAGCAGGATGATGCCGTCCCGCGAGACCTGTTGCAGGACCCGCTTCTCTATCAGGGCGGAGTCGTCCGTCGTGTAGTCCTTGGCGGTCACGCTCCAGAGGATCTCCGAGAGGCCCATCTCCCGGCAGATCCCGTGCACCGTCTCGTTCGTGCGTCCCTGCGGCGGGCGCATGAGGGTGGGACGCCGGCCCGTGAGCCGCTCGATCGCGTCGTTCGGACGCCTCAGCTCCTCGCGTATCTCGTCCGGCTCGATCCGGGTGAGGATCCTGTGGTCCCAGGTGTGGCTCGCGACCTCGTGTCCCTCGTCGGCCATCCGGGTGACCAGCTCGGGGTACTTCTCGATGTGCCGTTTGCCGAGCAGGAAGAAGGTCGCGGGGACCTTCTCCTCCTTGAGGATGTCGAGCAGCCGTGCCGAGTTCTCGCTCGGTCCGGCGTCGAAGGTCAGCGCGACGCACTTGGCGCGGCGGCAGTCGACGGTGCCGAAGGCGTTCTTGGCGTCGGCACCGGCACCGGCGCCGGCACCGGCGTCGGTCGCGGCGTGGGCGCGGGCGGTGCTCGGCGCGGTCGTGTCGAGGGACGAGCAGCCCGTGAGCGGCAGCAGGAGTGTGGCCGCCGCGGCGAGAAGAACGGCGGCACGGAACCCGGCCGCCGCCTTTCCCCTCTTCCTTGTCGATGAAGGCATAGGCGGACTATACACAGCATGTATACATGTAGTGTATAGCGGCTTCGCGTCTGCTCAAGGTCTGCTTCGCGCCCGCTTCGCGCCCGTCTCACGGCGCCCGCCACCCGTCCGGGGTCTGCCCAGCGCCCGCCGTACGGGTGACGCCGAGGTGGCCCGGAAGCCGCCAGTAGTTGATCCCGAGGTTCGGCTGCCGTCGGCCGTCGCCGCGCCGCCCCGGGAGGAGGCGGCGTGGGCGGCTGAGCGGATGGATCCCGACGGCCATCGGCTCGCGCTGCCGCCGGCCTCACGCCGTCAGCTTCCCGACGACTCGATCACACTCCACGTCCGGATCACGGCCACGGTGACTAGGGCCTGGAGTGGACTGACGACATGCCGGCCACCACCGACGCCGAGCCGCCCTCCACCCATGGAGATCCACATCTATGGCTGGAGTGTCAGTGCGCCCAGAAGTCGGCGAAGCTCTTCGCCCACTCCCGTGCCTGCCCGACCTGTGTGTCCGTGATCGTGGTGCCCGGACCCGGATCGTTCATGACGTTGTCCGGCTGCGTGATGTTGTCGGTGTGCGTCTGGGAGCCCGTGATCAGATGGCCGATCTCGTGGGCGATGTCGGCGAACTTGTCCGACGCTCCGGCGGCGATGCCGACGCAGCCGGTTCCGATGAGGGCCTGGCCGATCTGCGGGGCGTCCGGGGGCGCTATCCGGTGCATGAAGATCACCTTGACCACCCGCTTGTCCGAGATGTGCTGCGGGTGGGCGGAGAGAGTGTCGTCGTTCTCTCGCAGGCGCCTGTCGTCCTTGCCTTCTCCGGCCACCGGAGCGGCGTGCACGTTGTCGGTCTTGATGTCGATGTAGTTGACCAGCCGGAACCTGATCTTCGCCCTTCCCCAGATGCTGTCGGGCGACACCCAGCCGAGGTGCGTGTAGAGGCCCTCGCCGTCGAGCACGGGCCAGACGTCCCACTTGCGTTCGGCGAGCCTCAGCTCGCCCGTGCTGCCGTCGAGGCTCCGGAAGTTCGTCGTCTCGTTGATGACGGGCACCTGGTCCCACAGCGCCATCTGGCCGGTCATCGAGATGTTCGACACCGGGACGGCGTCGGAGAAGAAGCGCGCGACCTCGACGGGGACGAGGAGCACCTCCGGGTCGAGCGCGATGTGGCCCTGCGCGGCCGAGTTGGCGGCGAAGCCCTTGGGGCCCTCGATGAGCAGTTTGACGTCGACCGGCCGGTAGCCGACCCGGATCCGGGACTGCAGCCTGACCTCCGCCCCGGTGGCGCCGCTGAAGGTTCCGTCCACGGTGGGCCAGGCGAGGGCGCCGTCACTCAGGGATCCGGCCCGGACGGGCCGCGGACCGGCGTCCGCTTCGCCGTTGCTGACGGAGAGCCGGACATCCCCGTTGGTGAACCGCCAGCCGTTGTTCTGCCGGAGCAGTTCCTGCGGCACCATCGCGTGCGCCGCCTCCGAGTTCACCGTGATCAGCCTGGCCGTGACCTCGACCCGGGGGTTGTCCGTGTCGACGAGGGTGACGCCCTCCTGGGTCCTCACGGTGCCCTCGGCGGCCATGGCGAGCGTCTGGGGAGGCTGCACCGGCGGCTGTGGCACGTCCAGCGGTTTCAGCAGCCCGGAGAAAGCGGATTCCTGCTGCGCGTAACGGTTGTTGAAGCCTTCGAGGACCGCGGCTTCCAGGGTGTCGGTGTCGACGTCCTCGATCCGGCGGGGCGAGGGTTCGCCCGGCGAGTGCTCGTAGTTGAACACGATGACGTCGAGGAAGACCGGGCGCTTCAGCTTGCGGCTGTCGAGCGTCCTGAGCAGGGCCGCGGACATCGCCGGATACGGCGTGAACTCGGCGTTCCCCAGGAAGTCGACGAGGGCTGATTTCGGGATGCTGAAGTCGACCCCGACCTCGGCGAGGGCGCGGATCACGACTTCAGCGTCTGTGTCGTCGGGCATGACGATCGTCCTTCGCGTCGGGGCCCGTCCGGCGCGTGGCCGGTGACGAACCCGCAGGAGAGTGATCGCGATATGCCTGCCGCAGACACCTTCTGATCGTCTCACGGGGCGAGACGGGCCGCGAGCGCTGCTGCGACCGCTCCGCCCGCCGGGGCGCGCCCCGTCCACGGGGCTGACCTCGGCGATCTCTCCGCCTCCCACCCGCCCGCCCGGGAGCCGCCCCACCCTCCCTCGCGCCCCCTTTACGGCAAACTCAACGTGTGTAGAATTAAACACGTAGGGAATTCCTTGTGCCCAGCGGCGGTGAGGCATGTGAAGGTGACCGGCAAGGACAGCCCGAGCGCGGCGTACGCGTACGACGTCGCCGTGGTCGGAGGAGGCTTCGCGGGCTCGCTGCTCGCGGCGGTGCTGGCCCGCAACGGCGTGCGCACCCTTCTCCTGGAGGCGAGGCAGCGGCCCGGGTTCGCCGTGGGCGAGTCGATGGTCCCGTACGCGTCGGCGCTGCTGCGTCTCGTCGCCCGGCGCTACGACATCCCCGAACTCGAGTCCCTGACCAGCCTCAAGGACATCCAGCGCGAGGTCTCGCCGCACTGCGGTGTGCTGCGCAACCTCGGCTTCGTCTACCACCGCGAGGGCCTGCGCCAGCACCCCGGCGAGATCTACCAGGTGGTCAACCCCTCCGTCGTCCCCGACGGCCCGCACCTCTTCCGGGAGGACATCGACGCCCACCTGCTGGAGCTGGCCCGGCGGTACGGGGCCGAGGTGCGCATCGGGAGCGGGGCACGCGTCGGCGCGGTGCGCGTCGACCCCGGCGCCGGGGTGACCCTGGGCACCGGCGGCGGCGAGGAGTTCGGCGCGCGGTACGTGGTCGACGCCGCGGGCCGCGACGCGCCGGTCGCCCGCGCGCTGGGACTGCGGGAGGACCCGCCCGGGCTGCGCCACCGCTCGCGCGGCCTGTTCACCCACATGACGGGCGTGACCCCGTACGACGAGACGCCGGCCGGGCGCCACCACGACCGGCCGAGCCCCTGGCACCAGGGCACCCTGCACCACGTCTTCGACGGCGGCTGGCTCTGGGTCGTCCCCTTCGGCAACCAGCCCCGGTCCGCCAACCGCCGGTGCAGCGTCGGCCTGGTCCTCGACCCGCGCCGGCACCCGGCCGGCGGCCTGCCGCCGCAGCAGGAGTTCGAGGCGTTCCTCGCCCGCTTCCCCGACATCGCCCCGCAGTTCCGCCACGCCGAGGCGGTGCGCCCGTGGACCTCGGCCGGGCGCCTCCAGTACTCCTCGCGGCACATCGTGGGGGAGCGGTACTGCCTGGCCTCGCACGCCGCCGGGTTCGTCGACCCGCTCTACTCGCGGGGCCTGGGCCACAGCCTCGAGATCGTGGGCGCGCTCGCCGGACGGCTGATCGACGCCGCGCGTGACGGCGACTGGTCGACCGAGCGGTTCCGGTACGTGGAGGACCTGCAGCGCGGTCTGCTCGCCGCCCACGACGACCTCGCGTACTCCTCCTTCGTCGCCTTCCGCGACTTCGATCTGTTCAACGCGGTGGTCCGCACCTGGACGGTGAGCACCGTGTTCGGCGCGCTCGCTGTGGAGAACCTGTGCGCCGCGTACGGCAGGAGCGGTGACGACTCCGTGTTCCGCGACCAGGAGCAGACCCGCCACCCCGGCTCGCCGTTCCCCGGCAGCGCCCACTTCAACGCGCTGGGGCCGCTGACCCGTGCGCTGTGCGAGGAGGTCGAGGCGGGCACCCGCACGCCGGCCTCGGCGGCGGACCGCCTGTTCCACACCCTCGGGGAGGCGGACTACCTGCCGCCCTCCCTCGGCCTGGGGGACCGGACCGACCGGTTCTTCCACAACACCCCCGCGCGGATCGTGCGGGCCGCCCGCTGGGTCCGTACCGAGGCTCCCGACGAGGTCGGTGACCTGTTGAAGGGCGCCATGGGCGGGCTGCTCAGGGAGCGCCTTCGGGGCCCGCGCCGTCCCGGCTGAGCGCGCCGACGTCCTGTGCGCGCCGCCGACCTTCATGAGCCGACGACTAGGAGAGAGCACATGGACTCAACGGGCACACCGCAACACCGCGATCACACGGAGAGGAACGGCACACCGGGCAAGTCCCGCGAGCGGGACGGTTCGGCCGGGACACCGTCCCAGAAACAGACGTACGACGTCGCCGTACTCGGGTCCGGCATCGCGGGCTCGCTGCTCGGGGCGATCCTGGCCCGGCACGGCGCCAAGGTCCTGCTGCTGGACGCCGGTTCGCACCCGCGCTTCGCGATCGGCGAGTCGACCATCCCGTTCACCCTGGTGTCGCTGCGGACCCTCGCCGAGCGCTACGACGTCCCCGAGATCGCCGCGCTCGCCTCGTTCACCGACACCACCCGCACCATCGGCCCGCGCTTCGGCGTCAAACGGCACTTCGGGTTCCTGCTGCACCACGAGGGCGCCCCGCAGAACCCGCGCGAGGTCAACGAGTTCAACACGCCGCCCCAGCTGCTGCACGAGGCGGCCCACCTGTTCCGCCAGGACACCGACTCCTACCTCTTCCAGGTGGCGGTCAAGTACGGCTGCGCGGCCCGGCAGAACTTCTTCGTCACCGACATCGACTTCGACGGGTCGGGTGTCACCCTCTCCGGCCGCGGCGGCGAGTACCGGGCGCGGTATCTGGTGGACGCCAGCGGGTTCCGCTCGCCGGTGGCCGACAAGTTCGGTCTGCGGGAGGATCCCTGCCGGTTCAAGCACCACTCCCGCTCCATCTGGAACCACGTGGTCGGACTGACGCCCACGGACCGGCTCTTCGACCACCTCCCGCAGAGCCAGCGGCCGCCCGTGCCCTGGTACGAGGGCACGGTGCACCACATGTTCGAACGCGGCTGGGGCTGGGTGATCGGCTTCAACAACAACAAGTGGTCCAAGAACCCGCTGTGCAGCGTCGGCATGACCGTGGACCCGCGGCGCTACCCGAAGCCGGACGGCATGAGCGCGGAGGAGGACTTCTACCGGCTCGCCTCGGCCTTCCCGGACATCGCCCGGCAGTACGAGGGGATGCGGCCGGTCCGCGAGTGGACGTCGACCGGGCGGCTGCAGTACTCCTCGAAGCAGACCGCGGGCGACCGCTGGTTCCTGCTCTCGCACGCGGCCGGGTTCCTGGACCCGCTCTTCTCCCGCGGGCTGTCCAACACGACCGAGGCACTGAACGTGCTCGCCTACCGGCTGCTCGCCGCCGTCAAGGACGACGACTTCTCGGGTGAACGGTTCGCCCCCGTGGACCGGTTGCAGCAGTCGCTGTTCGACTACAACGACACACTGGTCAACTCCGCCTTCATCTCCTGGTGCGACTACGACCTGTGGAGCGCCGTCTTCAGGATCTGGGCGTGGGGGGCCAACGCGGGCGTGTACCGGATGCAGAGCGCCCTCACCAAGTACCGCAAGGACGGCCGCGACCGGCACTTCGTCGATCTGGAGGACGTGCCCTACCCCGGCCTGTACTGGCCGGACCACGACGGCTTCGCCGAGCTGTACGAGACCATGGTCAAGCAGTGCGAGGCGGTCGAAGCGGGGGCCGTACGGGCGCCGGACGCGGCAGATCTGCTGTACGACCGGCTGCAGTCGGCGGACTTCGTCCCCAAGCACTTCGGCTACGCGGAGCGGGACGTGCGCTTCCTCAATCCGCAGCCCAAGAACCTGCTGAGGATGGTCCGCTGGGCGGCGACGGAGGCCGACCCCGTCGTCCGGCGCCTGGTGCTGGGCAACGGCCGGGAGGCCGTCAAGGCGAGGCTGAAGGGGTCCAAGCTGTTCTGAGGGCACGGCCTTCCGCCGGCCCTCCGCCGGCCCGCGATCCGGCCTGAGCCGGACGAGAGGCCGGTCCTAGGCGGCGAGGGCCTGTGCAAGCTCCGCGGCGGCCCGGGCGATCACCGTGTCCGGGTCGCCGCGCAGGGCCTGGGCGGCTGCGATTCCGGCGCGGACGGCCTCGCGGGCGTCCCGCTCCCAGCGGACGCGGTCCTCGTAGCCGCGCGGCGCGGGTCCCGCGGAGACCAGGTCCTCCCACTGGCGGGCCTCGTAGATGTCCTTCAGCAGCGTCAGGACGTCGGCCCGGCAGGTGATGTGCGGGGCCTGGACGAGCTCCCAGAGGAAGGGCACCGTGGCCGTCGTGGCCTCCTGGACGACGAACCCGTACTGGCAGACCCGCTCGCGCAGGTCGTGCAGGGCGGACTCGGCCGCGGCCGCGTTGCCCCAGGCCACCAGGTTCAGCAGGGCCGGAATGGCCGCCGAGGCAGGGCCGTTGGAGTCCTGCAGCCGGCTCCACGGCACACGCTTCACGGTCTTCAACGGCGTTCCCATGACACCTCCAGCTGTGGCGGCACCGTCGGGGTGAGGGCGTCGCGTAAGTGGTGATCGTTGTCTGCGGGTGACCGCACGATGTCCCCCCGGAAGGAAGTCGGGACCGAGGGTCGGCGAGCGACCGTCGGCACCGCTATTATCCACGCCGTCAGCATGTCTCGTGCAATTGCAGGGAAAATTGCAGGAGAAGCGGCCGTGGAAACCGGGCTTCCGTACAGGAGCAGGCGTGGGGAAGGGCGGGCCGGTCGCGGGACGGAACGGACCCTGAGCAGGAGTGGTGTCGTGCAATCAGTGGAAAACGGCGTCAGCGCGAGCCGGTTGGACGTGAACTGGACCAAGAGCCGGCGCAGCAACGCCGAGGGCAACTGCGTCGAGGTGGCGGCCCTCGCCGACGGGAGCATCGCGCTGCGCAACTCCCGCGACCCCGACGGCCCCGCCCTGGTGTACACCCGCGCCGAGGCGGTCGCCTTTCTCGGCGGCGCGAAGGACGGGGACTTCGACCACCTTCTGTGACAGGGGAGTCGGGCGCCGGGCGGGCAGGCCCGGGCCCGGCGGGGTTTCCCGCGGCGTCACCGGCGCCCCCGCGCCGGTGAGGCGGGCGGCCGTGACACCGGCGCGCGCACCGGGGAGCCCGGCACCCCGCGGCTGAAACGGAGCGTGCCCTATCAGTTACCGTTGAGTACCCCACGCGGGCGGCCAGGTGAGACAATGCAGTTCTGAATTCTGCCGTTGAGCTGGAGACCGCATGGCTGCCGAGTCGCATCGCATCTCCCGTCTCGAGCCGTACCTGAGCCGCAGTGAACCGGCTCCGACGCTGCTCAAGATGCTCGTGGGCGTCCAACTGGCCGGTATGCGCGCGGAGAAGGGCCTCTCCCAGGAGCAGGCGGCCCGCGCCATCAAGTGCAGCGCGGCGAAGCTCTGCCGCATCGAGGCGGGCAAGGGCCGGCGCCCGCCGGCCGAGAGCGACGTGCGCGGACTGCTGCGCGCCTACGAGGCCGGCGAGTACGAGACGTCACTGATACTGCAGTTGCTGCGGCGCGCGGGGGAGCCCGGCTGGTGGCAGCGCTACGACAACCGGCTCATGCCCGAGTGGTTCGACCGGCTGGTCGGACTGCAGGAGGCGGCCAGCACGATCCGTACCTTCGAGATCCAGTACGTGCCGGGCCTGTTGCAGACCCCCGCCTACACGCAGGCCGTCGTGCAGCGCGGTCTGCCGACGGCCGCCGCCGGCGAGGTGGAGCGGCGCGTCGAGCTGCGCACCCGCCGCCGGGCCCTGCTGGAGCGGGAGGACGCGCCCCGGCTGTGGGCGGTCATGGACGAGTCGGTGCTGCTGAGGGTGCTGGGCGGCCGCGAGGTGATGCGCGAGCAGCTGGAGCACCTGATCGAGATGGCCCAGCGCTCCCACATCACCGTGCAGATCGTGCCGCTGGACGTCACGCACGCCTCGGCGCCCGGGATCCCCATCACCTATCTGCGGTTCGGCGGTCAGGACCTCTCCGACATCGTGTACCTGGAGCACATCAGGAGCGCCAACTTCCTGGAGGACCGGGACGAGACCGAGGAGTACCGCCTCGCCCTCGACCGCCTCGCCGACGAGGCGCTCGACCCCAGGGAGTCCCTCGACCTGCTCCGCGAGACGGTGAAGCAGCGGTACGCGGGCTCGTGACACGACGGCGCCGCCGGTCCGGCCGGACCGACGGCGCGCGTGGCCGCCGGGTCACGGGCGCCCCCGGCGGTGCCGTGACTCGTGACTACGGGATGCGGCCGACGCCGCCGAACTCGATCCACTCGTGCGTGAGCTGACGGGGCACCACCTCGGAGTCCGGCCGCCAGGTGGAGACCTCCACCAGCCCCGGTTCCAGGATGTCCAGACCGTCGAAGAGGCCGGCCACGTCCTTCTCCTGGCGCACCCGCCCCCAGTGCCCGCCGGTGGTGCGGTCCATGAAGTCCGTGACGAACTTCCGGACGTGGGCGTCCTCACTGACGAGCTGGCACATCACCATGAAGCTGCCGGGCGCGAGCCGTTCGGCGACCCGGCGCGCGAGGGCCGGCGGACCGTCCTCGCCGTCGGGGATGCAGTGCATCACCGAGACGAACAGCGCGGCGGCCGGCTGGGAGAAGTCGATCAGCCGCTCGGTGTCCGGGTGGGAGAAGATCCCGTCCGTGTCCCGCATGTCGGCCTGGATGACGGTCGTGCGCTCGTCCTGCTCCAGCAGGGCCCGGCCGTGCACCAGGACCATCGGGTCGTTGTCCACGTACACCACGTGCGACCGGGGGGCGATCTGCTGGGCGACCTGGTGCACGTTGTCCTGCGTGGGCAGGCCGGAACCGTGGTCGATGAACTGCCGGATGCCGTAGTCCTTCGCGAGCGTACGGACCACGCGCTGCAGGAAGCGGCGGTTGTTCAGGGCGAGCGCGCGCGTGCTGGGGACTTCCTTGTCCAGCGCCGCGCAGGCCTCGCGGTCGGCCGCGTAGTTGTCCTTGCCGCCGAGGTAGAAGTCGTACATCCGCGCCGCGGTCGGCACGCCCGCGTCGATCGACGTGGACAGTTGCTGCTCGCCGTGTGGCATCTTTCCCCCAGACCCGTGCCGCCCGTCGGCCCGGCGCGGCAGGCACACCATCCTAGGGACTCCGAACCCGCGCCTTCCAGACCTTGGCCAAGCCCGGAACGCGAAATTTCACGTGAGGTTGCGGGAGTTGGCGGTGCGAGGCGGGAATCGCGGACAGTAGGTGTCCGCGACCCGCGTTACCGTGCGGGGCATGACCAAGACGACCCCGGCGGCACCCGTCCTCGGCCCCCGCGCCCTGGGCCGCGCGACGCTCGCCCGCCAGCTCCTCCTGCGCCGGTCCGGGCTGTCCGCCGTCCAGGCCGTCGAGCACCTGCTCGGCCTCCAGGCACAGAACGTGAAACCGCCGTACTACGCGCTCGCCGCACGGCTGGACGGCTTCACCCCCGAGCGGCTGTCGGCGCCGATGGCCGCACGCGAGGTCGTCCGCATCGTCACCATGCGCTCCACGATCCACACCCACACCGCCGACGACGCCCTCACGCTGCGCCCGTTCGTCCAGAGCGCACGGGACCGCGAACTCCACTCGTTCCGCAAGGGACTCGCCGGTGTCGACCTGGACCGGCTCGCCGCGATCAGCCGCGAGCTGGTCGAGGCCGAACCCCGCACCATGAAGCAGCTGCGGGAGGCGCTGCTCGTCGAATGGCCGGACGCCGACCCGTTCGCCCTCTCGGTCGCCGCGCGCTGCCGGCTGCCGCTCGTCCAGGTCACCCCGCGCGGTCTGTGGGAGCGCGCCGGCCAGGTCGCGCTCACCACCGCCGAGCACTGGCTGGGCCGCCCCGCCGAGCCGTCCCCGGGCCCGGAGGCGGCCGTGCTGCGCTATCTCGGCGCCTTCGGGCCCGCCTCCGTGAAGGACATGCAGGCATGGGCCGGGATGACCCGGCTGCGCGACGCCTTCGAGCGGCTGCGGCCCCGGCTGCTCACCTTCCGCGACGAGCACGGCGTCGAGCTGTTCGACCTCCCCGACGCGCCCCGCCCGCACGAGGACACCCCGGCCCCGCCGCGCTTCCTGCCCGAGTTCGACAACCTGCTCCTCTCGCACGCCGACCGCTCCCGGGTGGTGCCCCCCGAGTACAAGGGCCGCCACTGGTCGGGCAATCAGGCGTACCGCACCCTGCTCGTCGACGGTTTCCTGGCGGGCCTGTGGCGCCTCGACGAACGCCGCAAGGGCACGGACGGTCCCGAAGTCGTCCTCGTCGTGGAGGAGTTCGGCGACCTCGGCACCGACCGGCGGCGCGAGGTGACCGCCGAGGGCGAGCGGATGCTGAGGACGATGGCGCCCACGGCGTCGTACGACATCCGCTTCGGCCCCGTGCGCGCGCCCCGCGGCTGAGGCGCCACCGCCCCGGTTCCTCCCCCCTCAGCGCGCCGTTCAGCCCGCCGCCCGTCCCGCGGCCAGCCGCACGATGTCCACCCGGGACCGGATGCCCAGCTTGCGGTAGACCCGGGTCAGCGTGGCCTCGACCGTCTTGACGCTGAGGAAGAGGCGGGCCGCGATCTCCCGGTTGGTCGCGCCCTCCATGACCAGCGCGGCGACCTGGCGTTCCGTCGCCGCGAGAGCGTCCAGGGCGGCGGGGGCCGGGGGAGCCGCCTGCCGGGGAGGGCGCGGTACGGCCGCGGCCGCCTCCACCTGCCGCAGCCAGGGCCGCGCGCGGCAGCGGCGGAACATCCGTACCGCCTCGTCGTACGGGGCCGGGCCGGGCCGGTGCGGGCGCAGGCCCGCCAGCGCGAACGCGGCCCGCGCCGCCTCCAGCCCGCAGCCGAGTTCGCCGAGCCGGTCGCGCGCCGACCTCAGGAGGGCCTCCGCGACGTCCAGGTCGCCGCGCGCCGCGTGCACCAGGCCCTCCGCCCGGTCCAGGACGGCGAGCACGCTCGCCCGGCCGAGCCGCAGCGCGCGCTCCCGGGTCGTGTCGATGACGTCCTGCGCCTGGCCGGGGTCACCGGTGCGCACCAGCGCCTCCGCGAGATCGCCCTGCCAGCGTCCCCGCGCCGGGTCGACCCCGAGCCCCTCCTCCAGATCCCGCACCCGGCGCAGCGCCTGGACGGCCCCCGACGCGTCCCCGGCCACCAGGCGGGCGTGCCCGAGCGCGAACAGGGCCCGCGAGAGGTAGACCAGATCGCCCTCCCGCTCCGCCCGCTCCACGGCCTCCCGGGCCAGTGCGAGCGCCTGGCGGACGTCGCCGCCCGCGGCCTCGGCGAGCGAGGTCACCATCGCCCCGGCCGCCTCGCCGATCCCGGTGTCCCGCGCGAGCCGCAGGCTCTCCCGGGCGAGGTCGAGGGCCCGGCCGCACTGTCCGGCCAGCAGCTCCGTCTCGGCGAGGCAGCGCAGGAAGTGCACCTCGCTCTCGGCCATGCCGCGCCGCCGCACCTCGCCCAGCAGTCCGGTGATCGTCGAGCGGGCCTCGGCGAGCCGGTCGCCCATGAGCAGCCAGCGGAAGCGGACCGCGCCCGCGCCGTTGTGATCGCACGCCACCCGCGCGTCCTGCGGCTCCCGCATCGCCCGCTCGATGGTGTCAGGGGCCGCCGGGTGCCCCGTCAGCGTCTCCATCTGCGCCCGCAGGGCCAGGGCCAGCAGTTCCGTGGGCCGGTCCCCGCCCCGCGCGGCGAGCTCGGCGGCGCGTGCGGCCTCCACCCGGCCCTTCGCCAGGTCGCCCTCGGCGATGAGCGTCCGCCAGGCCAGCCGGTAGCGGACCGAGGCGAGCAGCCGGGGGTCGTCGCCCGCGTCGGCCAGCGCCTGCGGGAAGACGGCGTCGACCTCGGGCATCGCCTGGCCCGCCGCGTCGATCACCACCATCCACGCCCGCACCCGGTGGGCCGGCGTGGACGCCTGGGCGAGCACCTCACGGGCGAGGTCCCGGGCGAGGTCGCTCTCACCGGCGGTCAGCGCGTCCTCGGCGGCCCGCAGCCGCCGTTCGTCGGGCCCGGGGACGTCGTCGGCCGGGGTGTGCCGGGCCGCCAGCAGTCCGAGTTCGGCGGCGACGCGGGGCGCGCCCCGGTCGCGGGCCGCGGTCGCCGCCTCGCCGAGCCGGGCGGCGACGCGCGGGTCGGGTCCGGTGGAGGCGAGGGCGAGGTGACGGGCCCGTTCGATGGGGTCACCGGCCGCCGTGGACAGCGCGGCGTGGGCGGCCCGCCGCTCGGCGGAGGTCGCCTCCGCGTAGAGGGCGGCCGAGACCAGGGGGTGCGCGAACCGGATGCCGGGCGCGTCCTGTTCGGTCGTGAGCAGCCCCAGCGAGGCCGCCAGGGCGGTCTCCGCCTCGGCGTTCGCCCGCCCGGCCGCGTGCAGCAGGGCCAGGGTCGGGCGGGCTCCGGCGCTCGCCACGAGCAGGGTGCGGCGGGCCTCGGCGGACAGCATGTCCAGCCGGCTCAGGACGAGGGCGCGCAGCGAGGTCGGCACCGGAAGCGGCTCGCCGGGGCGCGGCGGGGTCGGGCTCTCCGCGAGCGCGCGCCCCAGTTCCAGGGCGAAGAGCGGGTTGCCGCCGCTGGTGCGGTGGATGTCCCGGACGATGGAGCGGGGCAGGCGGGTGTGGCCGTGCCGGCGGAGCAGCTCGGCGACCTGCGCGTGGGGGAGCGGGGCGACGCGTACGGCCAGGGTGTCCGGGGGGCACGCGCGCAGCTGGATGTCGTGCCGGCGCCCTCGGGGTTCGCTGTCGGTGCGGACCGCGCACAGCATCCGTACGGGGGTGCCGCCGAGCCGGCGGGCGGCGAAGCCGAGCAGTTCGGCGCTGGCCGGATCCAGCCACTGGAGGTCGTCGGCGACGATCAGGAGGGGGCCGCGCGCGGCCAGCGAGCGGAACACCGACAGCACCGCGAGGCGCAGCGCGAGCCCGTCGCGCAGCAGGGTGGACTCGCCGCGGCCGGTGAGCGCCGATTCCAGGGCGGTGCGCTGCGGGGCGGGCAGCCCTTCGGAGACCTCGTCGACGACCAGACCGAGGAGGTCGGCCAGAGCGAGGAACGGCAGATGGGATTCGGACTCCGTCGCCGAACACCGCAATACGGTCCGTGCCGTCGCGGTGTATTGCGTGGCCAATGCCCGCAGGACGGTCGACTTCCCAATTCCGGCGGGCCCGTGCACCAGCACACTGCCGCCGCCGGCCAGCTGCTCACGCGCCCGGGTGAACAGGTCATCCCGGCCGATGACCAGGTCGGGGCGGGGTCTCGCAGATTCGGTGACATCCCCTCGCACGGTCAGCGCTCCCCTCGCGGTGTCGTGTACGGGCCAATATTAGGCACTGGACCATTGAAAACCGGACGGTCCGCGAGGTGAGAGAAAAGCAACAAACAACATTCACATGGAATTGCGCCACCGCGTGAACGAATTGCCCGTGCCGTACGGGCCCCGCGACCGGGACAGCCTCCGCGCGGCCCCGAGGACCGGCGTCAGGGCAGCAGCCCCGCCCGGCGCGCCGCCACCACGGCCTCCAGCCGCGTGTGCGCCCCCAGCTTCCGCATCGCCGACCGCAGATACCCCTTCACCGTCTCCGGACGCACCCCGAGCCGCTGCGCCGCGGCCGCGTTCGTCGTCCCCGCGGCCACACAGGCGAGCACGTCCAGCTCACGCGGCGCCAGATCCACCGCACGCGCTCCGGCGCCGTCCGGCGACGCCGCCCCGGCCAGCCGCCCGCACACCGCCAGCAGCTCCGCCCGCACCGCCGGGTCCACGATCCTCGGCGCCAGCGCCCGCAGCGCCCCGTGCGCCTCCCGCACCTGCTCCCACCCGGCGCCCCCGGCCGCGTCCGGGCCGGGGGCCCGCTCCCGCGCGGCGGCCAGCAGAAGGTGCGCCTCGTCCCGTACGACCAGCGCCTGCTCCACGTCCCGCGCCGCCTCCACCGCCGCGCTCAGCGTCCGGTCGCCCAGCGGCTGGGCCGTCCGCAGCGCCCCGTACAGCACGCCGCGCACCCGGCGGCGCACCACCACGGGGACGGCGAGGACCGAGCGCAGTCCCTCCGCCGCCACCGCCACGTCGTACTCGTGGCTGATCTGCCGCGACGACGAGTAGTCCGTGACCGCGCACGGGCGGGCGAGTGCCACCGCCTTGCCGCCCAGACCGTTGCCCGAGGACACCGCGAGCGCGCTGAGCGCCGCCGTCGAGGTGCCGTTCAGCTCGCTGATCCGCACCTGCGGGCGCCCCGGCTCGACCAGCCCGCCGAAGGCGACCGGGAGCCCCGTCGCGCGCCGCAGCCGTATCAGCGCGCCGCGTACCTCCACCGCCTCCGCCATGTCAGCTGCCACCCGCTCGCCCCCTTGTCGCGGCGCACCCCCGTTCGGGGGTGGTGAGACCTGTGTCACGGAATACACGATGGTAAGCGGCTGTCCGGCAACGAGGAGGACACATGACGGTGACGACGAGCGCGACGGAGCGGTTCCGGGCCGCGCGGGACTTCCTGCTGGAGCACCGCGCGGACTACGCCGCGGCCTACGAGGGCTTCCGCTGGCCGCGTCCGGACCGGTTCAACTGGGCGCTCGACTGGTTCGACGTCATCGCGCGGGACAACGACCGCACCGCCCTGCACATCGTCGAGGAGGACGGCGAGCGCGCCGTCTTCTCCTTCGCCGAGATGTCCGAGCGCTCGGCCCGTGCCGCGAACTGGCTGCGCGCCCAGGGCGTCCGCCCCGAGGACCGGGTCCTGGTGATGCTCGGCAACCAGGTCGAGCTCTGGGAGATCGCTCTCGCCGCGATGAAACTGCGCGCCGTGGTCATCCCGGCGACCACCCTGCTCGGCCCCGCCGACCTGCGCGACCGCGTCGAACGCGGCCGGGTCCGGCACGTCGTCGCACGCGCCGAGGACACAGCGAAGTTCGACGACGTGCCCGGCCGCTACACCCGCGTCGCGGTCGGCGGCACGGGCACCGACGGGCCGGTCCCCGGCTGGCTGTCGTACGAGGAGGCCTACGCGTCCGCCCCGGAGTTCGAGCCGGACGGCGTCACCCACTCGGACGATCCGCTGATGCTGTACTTCACCTCGGGCACCACGGCCCGCCCCAAGCTCGTCGAGCACACCCACGCCTCGTACCCGGTCGGCCACCTCGCGACCATGTACTGGATCGGACTGAAGCCCGGCGACGTCCACCTGAACATCTCCTCACCCGGCTGGGCCAAGCACGCCTGGTCGAACCTCTTCGCCCCCTGGAACGCCGAGGCGACCGTCTTCATCCACAACTACACCCGCTTCGACGCGGGCCGGCTCATGGCGGAGATGGACCGCGCGGGCGTCACCACCTTCTGCGCCCCGCCGACCGTCTGGCGGATGCTGATCCAGGCCGATCTGGCCCAGCTGCGCACCCCGCCGCGCGAGGCCGTCGCCGCGGGCGAGCCGCTCAACCCCGAGGTCATCGAGCGGGTGCGGCGCGCCTGGGGCGTCACCGTCCGGGACGGCTTCGGGCAGACCGAGACCGCCGTGCAGGTCTCCAACAGCCCGGGCCAGGAGCTGAAGACGGGCTCGATGGGGCGGCCCAGCCCGGGCTACCGCATCGAACTGCTCGATCCGGTCACCGGCGCCCCCGGTGCGGACGAGGGCGAGATCGCGATCGACATGGCCGACCACCCCGTGGGGCTGATGACCGGCTACCACGGGGACGCCGACCGGACGGCCGAGGCCATGGCAGGCGGCTACTACCGCACCGGCGACATCGGCGCGCGCGACGAGGACGGTTACATCACCTACGTCGGGCGCGCGGACGACGTCTTCAAGGCGAGCGACTACAAGATCAGCCCGTTCGAGCTGGAGAGCGCCCTGCTGGAGCACGAGGCGGTCGCCGAGGCCGCCGTCGTGCCCGCCCCGGACGAGCTGAGGCTGGCCGTCCCGAAGGCGTACATCGTCCTCGCCGAGGGGTACGAACCGGGCCCCGACATCGCCAAGGTGCTCTTCGAGCACTCGCGCACCGTCCTCGCCCCGTACAAGCGCCTGCGGCGGCTGGAGTTCGGCGCGCTGCCCAAGACCGTGTCGGGCAAGATCCGCCGCATCGAACTGCGCGAGGCCACCGCGGCCGGTTCCGCCGACGAGTACCGCGAGGAGGACGTCCGGTGACCGACTCCCAGGCCTCCGAGCCGAGTTACGCCCACGGGACCAGCACGACGCCGCTGCTCGGCGACACCATCGGCGCCAACCTCGACCGGGCCGTCGCCGCCCACCCGGACCGCGACGCCCTCGTGGACGTGCCCTCCGGCCGCCGCTGGACGTACGCGGAGTTCGCCGCCGCGGTCGACGAGGTGGCGCGCGGGCTGCTCGCCAAGGGTGTGGCGAGGGGCGACCGGGTCGGGATCTGGGCGGTCAACTGCCCGGAGTGGGTGCTGGTGCAGTACGCCACCGCCCGCATCGGCTCGATCATGGTGAACATCAACCCCGCCTACCGCGCCCACGAGGTGGAGTACGTGCTGCGGCAGGCCGGTGTGTCGCTGCTGGTCGCCTCCCGGCGGCACAAGGACAGCGACTACCGGGCCCTGGTGGACCAGGTCCGCGGTAAGTGTCCCGGCCTGCGCGAGACGGTCTACATCGGCGACGCGTCCTGGGACGCGCTGACGGCGGGCGCGGCTTCGGTCACGCCGGAGCGGCTGGCGGAGGCGGCGGCGGAGCTGAGCTGCGACGACCCGGTCAACATCCAGTACACCTCGGGCACCACCGGCTTCCCCAAGGGGGCCACGCTCTCCCACCACAACATCCTCAACAACGGGTACTGGGTGGGCCGTACGGTCGGCTACACGGAACAGGACCGGGTGTGCCTGCCCGTGCCCTTCTACCACTGCTTCGGCATGGTCATGGGCAACCTGGGCGCCACCTCGCACGGCGCCTGCGTCGTCATCCCGGCGCCGTCGTTCGATCCCGCGGCCACCCTGCGGGCGGTCCAGCAGGAGCGCTGCACGTCCCTGTACGGCGTCCCGACCATGTTCATCGCCGAGCTCAACCTCGCGGACTTCGCCACGTACGACCTGTCGTCGCTGCGGACCGGGATCATGGCCGGCTCCCCTTGCCCGGTCGAGGTGATGAAGCGGGTGGTCGCCGAGATGCACATGGAGGAGGTCTCCATCTGCTACGGCATGACGGAGACCTCGCCGGTGTCCCTGCAGACCCGCCGCGACGACGACCTGGAGCACCGCACCGGCACCGTCGGCCGCGTCCTGCCGCACATCGAGGTCAAGGTCGTCGACCCGGTCACCGGGGTGACCCTGCCGCGCGGCACGGCGGGCGAACTGCGCACCCGGGGCTACAGCGTGATGCTCGGCTACTGGGAGGAGCCCGAGCGGACCGCGGACGCCGTGGACCCCGGCCGCTGGATGCACACGGGCGACCTCGCCCTCATGCGCGAGGACGGGTACGTCGAGATCGTCGGCCGCATCAAGGACATGATCATCCGGGGTGGCGAGAACATCTACCCCAGGGAGATCGAGGAGTTCCTGTACGCGCACCCGAAGATCGCCGACGTCCAGGTGGTCGGCGTCCCCCACGAGCGGTACGGCGAGGAGGTGCTGGCCTGCGTCATCACCCGGGACCCGGCGGACCCGCTCACGCTGGAGGAACTGCGCGCCTTCTGCGACGGGCAGCTCGCCCACTACAAGATCCCGAGCAGGCTGCGCGTCATGGAGTCCTTCCCGATGACGGTGTCGGGGAAGGTGCGCAAGATCGAGCTGCGGGAGGAGTCCGCGCGGGAGGCGTGAGCCCCGCCGGGCGGGCACCGGAGCGGGTGGGCGCGGCGGCCGGGGCGGGCCGCCCGGTGCCCGCCCGTCAGGCGCCCGGGGCACAGAGCCGCCCGGCCGGGCTGTTGACCGGCTGCGGGGTGCCCGTCAGATCGAGGACGAACAGGGGAACGCCGAGGGCGTCGGCGCGGGACCGCGCGTCGTCGGCGTATCCCGCGAGCGAGAAGTAGACGCACTGGGCCGACTCCGTCATGGCGGTCAGCCACAGACACTCCACGTCCCGCACCGTGGCCGGGCGCACGGTCGGATCGACCTGGGCCAGGATGCCGCGCGCCGCGAGCCCCACCCCGGCCGGCGGCCGCTGGTCGGCCCGCCGGATGTCCCGGTACCCGAGCCACCGCAGATACAGCGCGGCCGCGGTGACGGCGTCCCGCGCGGTTCGGATGGTGACCGGCTGGAAGGGCCGCCGGGCCACCGGCGTCTCCGCGGACGCCGCCTCCGTCCCTTCGGCCTCCTCCGAGGACGCCGCCTCCGTCCCTTCGGCTTGCTCCGCGGGCCCGGGCGTCCGCCGCAGGGCGAACCGCAGCACCGTCCCGCACGCGCAGCCCCACTCCGGGTGCGGCCAGTGGCTCGCGCGGCCACAGGCGCCGCAGCGCATCTCCGCCCAGTCCTCGTCCCAGGTGCGCTGGGTGACGGGCTCCGGAGCGGCGAGGCGGTCGAGCGCCGGAGTCACCGGGGCCCCGCACACGCACGGGTACGACGGCGGCGCGTACAGGTGCTCGCGTCGGCAGAACGGACACCGTACCGGCACGCTCTCGGCCATGACCCCCTCCAGCACCTGACGCGGCAACGCGGAACAGCGGTCCCATGGTGCTCCTGCCGGCGGCCCTCCCACAGCGGAACGCCCGGACGCACGCCCAGTCTTGACGTGCTCGGGCGCTCCCCCTAGATTGCTTCCAGATAGCAGAAAATACTTTCCACCATACGGAAAGTTGGAATGGACCGGCTCTCCGCGGGGCGCGACGGGAGCAGGAGTCCTACGGCCGAAGCAGGAGAACCCCATGGCTCGTATGACCGCTGCCCGCGCGGCAGTCGAGATCCTCAAGCGCGAGGGTGTCAGCAACGCGTTCGGTGTCCCCGGCGCGGCGATCAACCCCTTCTACGCGGCGCTCGAGGCGTCCGGGGGGATCAGCCACACGCTCGCCCGCCACGTCGAGGGCGCCTCGCACATGGCGGAGGGCTACACCCGCACCCACCCCGGCAACATCGGCGTCTGCGTCGGCACCTCCGGTCCGGCGGGCACCGACATGATCACGGGGCTCTACTCCGCCATCGGCGACTCGATCCCGATCCTCTGCATCACCGGCCAGGCGCCGACCGCGGTGATCCACAAGGAGGACTTCCAGGCGGTCGACATCGCCTCCATCGCCAAGCCCGTGACCAAGATGGCCGTCACGGTCCTCGAAGCGGCCCAGGTCCCCGGCGTCTTCCAGCAGGCCTTCCACCTGATGCGCTCCGGCCGCCCTGGCCCGGTCCTCATCGACCTGCCCATCGACGTCCAGCTGACCGAGATCGAGTTCGACCCGGAGACGTACGAGCCGCTCGCGGCGTACAGGCCCGCCGCGACCCGCGCCCAGATCGAGAAGGCGATCGCGCTTCTCAACGACTCACGGCGCCCCCTGATCGTCGCCGGCGGCGGCGTCGTGGGCGCCGACGCCTGCGAACTCCTCGTCGAGTTCGCCGAGCTGACCGGCGTCCCGGTCGTCCCGACGCTCATGGGCTGGGGCGTGCTGCCCGACGACCACGAACTGAACGCGGGCATGGTCGGCCTGCAGACCTCGCACCGCTACGGCAACGCGACGTTCCTGGAGTCGGACTTCGTCCTCGGCATCGGCAACCGCTGGGCCAACCGCCACACCGGCAGGCTGGACGTCTACACCGCCGGCCGCACGTTCGTGCACGTCGACATCGAGCCCACCCAGATCGGGAAGATCTTCGCACCGGACTACGGCATCGCCTCCGACGCCAAGGCGGCCCTGGAGCTGTTCGTCGAGGCGGCCCGTGAGCTCAAGGCGGCCGGCGGGCTCCCGGACCGCTCGGCATGGGCGGCCTCGGCACAGGAGCGCCGGGCGGCCCTGCAGCGGCGTACGCACTTCGACGACATCCCGATGAAGCCGCAGCGCGTCTACGAGGAGATGAACAAGGCATTCGGTCCGGAGACCCGGTACGTCTCCACCATCGGCCTCTCGCAGATCGCGGGCGCCCAGATGCTGCATGTCTACCGCCCGCGCCACTGGATCAACTGCGGCCAGGCGGGACCGCTCGGCTGGACCGTCCCGGCCGCGCTCGGCATCGCCACGGCGGACCCGGACGCGCAGGTCGTCGCGCTCTCCGGCGACTACGACTTCCAGTTCATGCTGGAGGAGCTGGCCGTCGGCGCCCAGCACCGCATCCCGTACGTCCACGTCCTGGTCAACAACGCCTACCTGGGCCTGATCCGGCAGGCGCAGGTCGGCCTCGACATCAACTTCCAGGTCAACCTGGAGTTCGAGAACATCAACTCCCCGGAGCTCGGCGTCTACGGCGTCGACCACGTCAAGGTCGTCGAGGGCCTCGGCTGCAAGGCGATCCGGGTGACCGACCCGGCCGAGCTGGGCGCGGCCTTCGAGCAGGCGAAGAAGCTCGCCGCCGAGCACCGGGTGCCGGTCGTCGTCGAGGCGATCCTGGAGCGCGTCACCAACATCGCGATGAGCAGGTCGAACGACATCAGCGACGTGACGGAGTTCGAGGACCTGGCGACGGAGCCCGGCCACGCGCCGACGGCGATCAGGCCGCTGAAGGTCTGAACCCGCCGGACCCCGTGACGCCGAGGGGCGGCCCACCGTGCGGTGAGCCGCCCCTCCGGCGTGCCCGGGCCCGCAGTGACCGCGCCGCTCGTGCCCCCGACGCCGCGGTCTGCCCGGTAGGGCCCGCCACCCCCGTGCCGGCGGGCCCCGTGTGCCGAGAATGTTCCCAGGACCGGGGGGAGTTGAAGCCTCCCGGCGGAGGTTCAGAGGTTGATTTGAGGGTTCCGTAGACCGTCTACGCCCGGTGGCGTACGCAGGTGCGGATCCCGCCCCGCACCTGTGACGGTCCGCCACCCCCTAGCGGGCAGGGTGCTCCGTGAGCCCCGGCCAGTCCTCGGGGCCGCCGCCCCGCCAGTCGATGATGTCGCTCTCCTCGACCTCGATCTCGTCGAGGTCCGCCTGCCGCAGCACCTCGACGACGTCGTCCAGGTGATAGGCGATACCGAGGGTCTGGCTGCCCGCGGTGATCCGGCGGGACCCGTCGAGGGCCGGGGCGTGCACGACGATGCTGGGAAGGTTCATGCCCCCAGGCTGCTGCGGTCCGTTCGGATCCGCACCCCGGACCGCCGTCCGGGGGTGCTCCCCGGGCCGGGCACGGCGAAGCGCCGGGTACGGGACCGTCCGTACCCGGCGCTCCTGGCCCGGGGCCGGGGCCTGGGCCTGGTGCCGTCCGACGGTGCGAGGCCGGGCGCGACGGGACGTTCGCACCGCCGGACGGGGTGGGGGGCCTCCTTCGGAGGCGGGCGGGAGGTGGCGGGAGGGTGAGCGGAAGGGCTCACCCAGAACGCGTGGCCGGGACCGCGGCGGATGCGACGGGCCGGGGCCCGGTCCCTCAGGTCGGGACCGGGGCTCCGCCCCTGTACCACCGCACTGGCTCGCACACCGCCGCGGTCCCCACGCCGCGCCGGCCGGATCGGCCGGCGCGGTCCGCCCGTGCGGCCTTCGGACACCCCTCATCCGGGTCCGGGGCCGCCGCGGGCCGTCGCGCCCGGGACCAGACCTCCCGTCAGGTCCCGGACGCAGCTCTTGGTTCGTTCACCGGTTCACCGGTGGTTCCGGGTGGCGCCGCCGCCTGGGCGCGACAGGACAGGTGTCAGCGGCGGCGCCACCCGGAGTCTGGACGGGCCGGGTGTCAGACCCGTGCGCCGGACAGGCGCTCGACCGAGCGCAGCAGCGCCGAGTGGTCGAGGCCGCCGTCGCCCTGGGCGCGGAGGCCGGCGACGAGCTGGGCGACGAGGGAGCCGACCGGCAGGGCGGCCCCGACGGTGCGGGCGGCGTCCGTGACGATGCCCATGTCCTTGTGGTGCAGGTCGATGCGGAAGCCCGGCTTGAAGTCGCGGTTCAGGAAGTTGTCCTTCTTGCGGGCCAGCACGGTGGAGCCGGCCAGTCCGCCGCCCAGGACGTCGAGCGCCGCCCCCAGGTCCACGCCGGACTTCTCCAGGAAGACCACGGCCTCGGCGCACGCCTGGATGTTCACGGCGACGATCAGCTGGTTGGCGGCCTTCACGGTCTGACCGGAGCCGTGCGGACCGCAGAGCACGATGGTCTTCCCGAGCGCCGCGAAGAGCGGCTCGGCCTCGTCGAAGTCGGCCTGCTCGCCCCCGGCCATGATGGACAGCACGGCCTCGATCGCACCGGCCTCGCCCCCGGACACCGGGGCGTCGAGCACCCGGATGCCCTTGGCCGCCGCGGCCCGGGCCAGGTCCACGGAGGTCTGCGGGGTGATCGACGACATGTCGATGACGAGCGCACCGGGGCGCGCGTTCTCCAGGATGCCGTCGGGGCCGTACGCGATGGCCTCGACCTGCGGCGAGGCGGGCACCATCGTGATCACCACGTCGGCGCCGCGGACGGCCTCGGCGATCGAGCCGGCCGCCGTGCCGCCGGCCGCGGTCAGCCGGTCCAGCTTGTCCTGCTCCAGGGTGAAGCCGGTGACGTCGTATCCGGCCTTGATCAGGTTCTCCGACATCGGGGAGCCCATGATGCCGAGACCGATCCAGGCGATCCTGGGGAGGTTGTTGCTCATGAGGGTGCCTCTCTGACTGCGACTGCTGCGATACGTCGATGGGGTGCCGCGCGCTGCACGGGTGCGCGGCGACGGGGCGGGCGAGGGCTCAGCGGGCGGCGCGTGCCTCGCGCGGCAGCCACGCGAAGGCCTCGGCGCCGGGCAGCCCGCCCGGCTTGTACTCCAGGCCGACCCACCCCTCGTAACCGGCCTTCGCCAGTCGGTCCAGCAGGTCCTCCAGGGGGAGGGAGCCGGTGCCGGGGGCGCCGCGGCCGGGGTTGTCGGCGATCTGGACGTGGCCGGTGCGCGAGGCGTACCGCTCGATCACCGACGGGAGGTCCTCGCCGTTCATGGACAGGTGGTACAGGTCCATCAGGAATCTGGCGTTGTCCAGGCCGGTCGCCTCGTTCACCCGGTCGACGACCGCGATGCCGGCCGGGGCCGTCACCAGCGGGTAGAGCGGCGACTCCGGCTGGTTGAGGGTCTCGATCAGGAGGATCGCGCCGATCCGGTCGGCGGCCCGCGCCGCGAGGACCAGGTTCTCCAGCGCGAGCGCGTCCTGTTCGGCCGGGTCCACGCCGTCGACGCGGTTGCCGTACAGCGCGTTGAGCGCCGTGCAGCCGAGCGAGCGGGCGAATTCGGCGGCCACGTCGATGTTGGCGCGGAACCGCTCCGACTCCTCCCCGGGCACCGACAGCGCGCCCCGGTCGGGACCCGGCAGCTGCCCGGCGTAGAAGTTCAGCCCCGTCAGCCGGACGCCCGCGTCCTCGATCGCCGACCTGAGGGCGTCGAGCTCGGACTGCTCCGGGGTGGGGGAGTCGACCCAGGGCCACCACAGCTCGACCGCCGTGAAGCCCGCCGCGGCGGCGGCCGCGGGGCGCTCCAGGAGCGGGAGTTCCGTGAAGAGGATCGACAGGTTGACGTTGAAGCGCTGGTCTGCGAATCCCATCCGGGCCGGCGCTCCCTTCCGTGTAGGTTCCGTCAGTTCGGGTATTCCGTATTGCGGAAGTTTTTTTCTGCTTAATGGAAGACTGCCGTCGGCTGTCGCGCCTTGTCAAGAGGGGCCTGCCGGCAATCCGGAACCGCGCAGTAGGTTGAGCGGGTGCGATTGAGAGTGGAGTTCACGACCGAGCCCTTCGACCTCGACGAGGCGCCGCCGCACGCGCTGGCGGCCCGTGAGGTCATCGAGGCGGGCGGTCTCGACGCCGTGGACGTCGGCCCGTTCGGCAACACCGCCGAGGGGGGTGCCGACGCCGTGCTCGCCGCGGTCGAAGCCCTGCTGCGCACGTCCCTGGAGGCGGGCGCCACCCGGATCTCGCTGCAGCTCAACGTGGTCGGCGAGGAGGAGCGGTGAACGGCCTCGGGGACGAGCCCTTCGTCGCGGCGGTCAAACCGCTCGTCGACGCCATGGGCGGCGAGATGCTGCCCCCGGGCCAGGCCGGCGCCGACGACGTCGTGCTGTCCTGGCGGGGCGCCGAGGTCGTGGCGGTCCGGCTGCCCCAGCTCGCCGACTCGCTCGACCACATCCTCGCCTCGCTGGAGCGGCAGCGCGGCGTGCCGCTCGCCGCGCTCGACCGCAAGGCCAAGCAGGAGGTCGTACGGATACTCGAGGCCCGCGGGGCCTTCTCCGTACGGCACGGCGTGGAGACCGTCGCGACCGCGCTCGGCGTCAGCCGCTTCACCGTGTACAACTACCTGAACAGGGAGAACGCCGCGAAGGGCGAGTGATCCGACCCCTCGCCGACCGCCCGGGGGCCCCTCGCGCGTCCCCGGCGCGTCCCTCGTACGACCGCCGCCGCCCGGCCCCACCGGGCGGCGTTTTCCGATCCCGAGAGTTTTCAACAAACTGTTGACGCCGGGTTTTCGAGGGCGTTAGCTATCCGCAGCCCGTCCAGCACCAAGGCCACGGAGGCTCCCGTGACGTCGAGTTCCACCACACCGGGCCTCACCCGGTTCAACGCCCTGGAGGAGCACGCGGCCGCCGCAGCACTGCACGAGGTGTGCGCGTCGTCGGCGTGGGGGAGCAGGGTCCTCGCCGGCCGTCCGTACGCCGCCGTCGGGGAACTCCTCGCCGCGAGCGACACCGCGACGGCCGGACTGACCACCGCGGACCTTCAGGAGGCGATGGCCGGGCACCCGCCGATCGGGCGGCCGAGACCCGGCGACCCCACCTCCTCGCGGGAACAGCGCGGCATGGCCGGCGCCTCCGGCGAGCTGAAGGAGGAGATGCTCGAACTGAACCTGGCCTACCAGGAGCGGTTCGGCCACGTCTTCCTGATCTGCGCCACCGGCCGGACCGGCGAGCAGATGCGCGACGCGCTCAGGGAACGGATCGGCAACCCGCCCGGCCGGGAACGCGAGATCGTCCGCGCCGAACTGGGGAAGATCAACCGCATCCGGCTGGCCGGTCTCGTACAGGAAGCAGAGGCATGAGCACCGACACCCCCACGGACGCCCCCACCGACACCGGCGCCGGCACCGACCGCGGCCCCGCCTCCGTGTCCACGCACATCCTGGACACCAGCGCGGGACGCCCCGCCGGAGGGGTCGCCGTACAGCTCGCCGCCCGTACCGGGCGCGACGCCGCGTGGCGGCCGCTCGGCGGATCCGCGACGGACGCGGACGGACGGTGCAAGGACCTGCCGGCACTGCCGCCGGGCACGACACACGTACGGCTCGACTTCGCCGTCGAACCGTACTTCGAGAAGAAGCAGCAGAAGCAGCAGCAGAATCGAGCCGATGCGCAGCAGGACGCCCCCGCGAATCGGGACAGCGGTGCCGCAGGAGTGTTCTTCCCCGAGGTGGCGATCACCTTCGCCGTCGAGCCGGGCGAGCACTACCACGTACCGCTGCTGCTCAACCCGTTCGGCTACTCCGTTTACCGAGGGAGCTAGCAGACATGACCACCGAGTCCCGTACCGCCCGTACCGTCGTCCTGGGCCAGAACCAGTACGGCAAGGCCGAGAACCGCGTCGTCCGGATCGTCCGTGACGGCACCACCCACCACATCAAGGACCTGAACGTCTCCGTCGCGCTCAGCGGCGACATGGACGACGTCCACTACTCGGGCTCCAACGCGCACGTCCTGCCGACCGACACCACCAAGAACACCGTGTTCGCCTTCGCCAAGGAACACGGCATCGAGTCGGCCGAACAGTTCGGCATCCACCTCGCCCGGCACTTCGTGACCTCCCAGGAACCCATCACGACGGCCCGCATCCGCATCGAGGAGTACGGCTGGGAGCGCATCGCCCGCTCCGGCACCGAGCCCGGGGCGGCCGGACCGGCCCACTCCTTCGTCCGCACCGGACAGGAGACCCGCACCACCCAGGTCACCTTCGACGGCCGGAACTGGGAGGTCGTCTCCGGCCTCAAGGACCTGACCGTGCTCAACTCGACGGACTCCGAGTTCTGGGGATACGTCAAGGACAAGTACACGACGCTGAAGGAGGCGTACGACCGCATCCTGGCCACCGACGTCTCCGCCCGCTGGCGGTTCAACTGGACCGAGGACACCCAGCGGGTACCGGACTGGAACACCTCGTACACCGAGGTCAGGAAGCACCTGCTCCAGGCCTTCGCGGACACGTACTCGCTGTCGCTGCAGCAGACCCTCTTCCAGATGGGGGAGCGCATCATCGGCCACCGCTCCGAGATCGACGAGGTCCGCTTCTCCCTCCCCAACAAGCACCACTTCCTCGTCGACCTCGAACCCTTCGGCCTGAAGAACGACAACGAGGTCTACTTCGCCGCCGACCGGCCCTACGGCCTCATCGAGGGCACCGTGCTGCGCGACGGCTGCGAGCCGCGCATCCCGGCCGACCTCACCAGCCTGTAGCCACCGGCCCGGAGCGACCGGCCCGGAGCCGCAGGCCCGTGGTCCCGCCCCGGCGGGACCGCTGCCCGGCCCCCGACGCACGCGCCGGCGTCGGCATCCCAGGGGGAGAGCGGGGGCATCTGCGCGACAACAGCACCACGGACCCGGTCGTCACCCCGCTCGGCCCCCGGGTCCGTCCGCCAATGGGAAGAACGAGGAACCGCCGTGGCAGTCGAGCGCATCGTCATCGAGAACTGCGCCATCGCGACCGTGGACGCGGACGACACCGAGTACGCCTCGGGCTACATCGTCGTCGCCGGCCGCACCATCGAGTCGGTGGGCGCCGGGAAGGCCCCCGGGAACCTGGCGAACGTGGTGCGCCGCGTCGACGCGACCGGCCACCTGGCGACCCCGGGCCTGGTCAACACGCACCACCACTTCTACCAGTGGATCACCCGTGGCCTGGCCACCGACCACAACCTCTTCGACTGGCTCGTCGCCCTCTACCCGACCTGGGCGCGCATCGACGAGACGATGACCTACGCCGCCGCGCAGGGCTCGCTCGCCATGATGGCCCGTGGCGGGGTCACCACCGCCATGGACCACCACTACGTCTTCCCGAAGGGCACCGGCGACCTGTCCGGCGCCATCATCCGGGCCGCGTCCGAGACCGGCGTCCGCTTCACCCTCGCCCGGGGCTCCATGGACCGCGGCGAGAAGGACGGCGGACTGCCGCCGGACTTCGCCGTCGAGACCCTCGACGACGCGCTCGCCGCCACAGAGGCCACCATCGACGCCCACCACGACGCTTCCTTCGGCGCCATGACCCAGATCGCCGTGGCCCCCTGCTCGCCGTTCTCCGTCTCCACCGAACTCATGAGGCAGGGCGCCGGACTGGCCCGCCGCAAGGGCGTACGGCTGCACACCCACGGCTCGGAGACCGTCGAGGAGGAGCAGTTCTGCAAGGAACTGTTCGGCATGGGCCCGACCGACTACTTCGAGTCGACCGGCTGGCTCGGCGAGGACGTGTGGATGGCCCACTGCGTCCACATGAACGACTCCGACATCACCGCCTTCGCCCGCACCGGGACCGGCGTCGCCCACTGCCCGTCCTCCAACGCCCGCCTGGCCGCCGGGATCGCCCGCGTCCCCGACATGCTGGCGGCCGGCGTCCCGGTCGGCCTCGGCGTCGACGGCACCGCGTCCAACGAGTCCGGCGAACTCCACACCGAACTGCGCAACGCCCTCCTCGTCAACCGCCTCGGCGCCCACCGCGAGGCCGCCCTGAACGCCCGCCAGGCCCTGCGCCTGGGCACCCACGGAGGCGCCCGCGTCCTCGGCAGGGCGGCCGAGATCGGCTCCCTGGAGGCGGGCAAGCTCGCCGACCTCGTCCTGTGGAGACTGGACACCCTCGCCCACGCCTCCATCGCCGACCCGGTGACGGCCCTGGTCTTCGGCGCGGCGGCCCCGGTCACCCTCTCCCTCGTGGGCGGCCGTGCCGTCGTCGAGGACGGCCGGCTGCTGCACGTCGACGAGGACGCCGTCGCCCGCTCCACCCGCGAGCAGGCCAGGCGCCTGGCCCGCATCGCCGAAGAGGCCTGACCCCCGTACGGCCCGCCGCCCGCGAGCCGTACGGCACCCGGACTCCGGTCGAGGGGGACGGCCCTCGACCGGCAGCCGTGGACCCGAGCGGGGCCCACGGCGGCCGCCCCCGGGAGCGCGCATGGACGTGCGCGCTCCCGGAGCGGTCACCCTCGCCGTCGCCGGCACGTCGTCACCACGACACCGCCGTGACGCCGCGACACCGCCGTGAGGTCACCGCGACCCTCCCGGCGACCGTCACCCGGACTCGACACGCCCGCACCGTGTCGAAACGCACCACCCCGGTCCCTCCCCGCGCTCGCCTCATCCGGGCGGGAGGTACTGCAAGTCCCGTGCACCACCTCCCTGACACCCGCGCCAACGCCGACGCGTAACCGACCGGAGGAGCCGCCGTGGCCGCCCAGCCCGCGCCCAGCACCGACCCAGCACCGAACGACCGGTTGAAACACCCGGTCGACGAGAAACTCCCGCCGCTCAAGATGGCGACCACCGGCCTCCAGCACGTGGCGGCCATGTACGCGGGAGTGGTCGCCCCGCCCCTGATCGTCGGCGCCGCCGTCGGCCTCTCCTCGACCGAACTGACCTTCCTCACCGGCGCCTGCCTGTTCACCGCCGGACTCGCCACGTTCCTGCAGACCATCGGCGTCTGGAAGATCGGTGCCCGCCTGCCGTTCGTCAACGGCGTCACCTTCGCCGGCGTCGCCCCCATGCTCGCCGTGGCCGGCTCCGTCGACGACAGGAAGGACGCGCTGCCGGTCATCTTCGGCGCCGTCATCGTCGCGGGCGCCCTCGGCTTCATAGCCGCCCCGTTCTTCAGCAAGGCGGTCCGCTTCTTCCCGCCCGTCGTCACAGGCAGCGTCATCACGCTCATCGGGGTCTCGCTGCTGCCGGTCGCCTTCGGCTGGTCGCAGGGCCCCGATCCGGCCTCCGACGACTACGGTTCACCGACGTTCCTCGGCCTCGCGGCCGCCACCCTCGTCATCGTGCTGCTGCTGCGCCGCTTCACCCGCGGTTTCGTCAAGCAGATCGCCGTCCTGCTCGGGCTCGTCGTCGGCACCCTCGTCGCCGTCCCGTTCGGCGTCACCGACTTCGCTCCGGTGGCCGACGCGGACGTGGTCGGCTTCCCGACGCCCTTCCACTTCGGGGCCCCGCAGTTCCACCTCGCCGCGATCGTCTCCCTGTGCGTGGTGATGGTCGTCTCGATGACCGAGTCGACCGCGGACATGCTGGCCCTCGGCGAGATCGTCGAACGCCCGGCCGACGAGAGGACCATCGCGGCCGGTCTGCGCGCCGACACCCTCGGCTCGGCCCTGAGCCCCCTCTGCAACGGCTTCATGTGCAGCGCCTTCGCACAGAACATCGGCCTGGTCGCGATGACACGCATCCGCAGCCGGTACGTCGTCGCCACCGGCGGCGGGTTCCTGGTGCTGATGGGCCTGTGCCCGATGGCGGCGTCCCTGATCGCCGTCGTCCCGCGCCCGGTCCTCGGCGGAGCGGGCGTCGTCCTGTTCGGCTCGGTCGCGGCGAGCGGCATCCAGACGCTGGTCAGGGCGGGCCTGGAGAAGGACAACAACGTCCTGATCGTCGCCGTCTCCCTCGCCGTCGGCATCATCCCCATCACCGCGCCGGAGTTCTACCACGCGTTCCCCGAGACGGCGAGGATCGTCCTCGACTCCGGTATCTCCACGGGCTGCGTGACCGCCGTCGTGCTGAACCTGCTCTTCAACCACTTCGGAGGCGCCCGGGAGGCGGAGGACGTCACCCACCCGATGGAGGCGGGCGAGGAGCTCGGCGACGACCGGCCGGCCGCGACGGTGGCCCCGGCCCACTGAGCACGGCGGCCCGGAGACCCGTGAGCCGTCCCGCTGTCCGACAGTTCCGCTGTCCCGTCGGCCGATCGTCCGACCGGCCGGCGGGACGGCTCACGCGAGAGCCCGGCGCCGTCAGATCCCGAACAGCCGGGCGTCGTCGGCCAGTTCGTCGAAGTGCCGACGCGGGTCCGTGACCAGACGCCGGGTGTTCAGGTCCATCAGCCCGCCGACCCCCGTGATCTCGGCGGCGACCGTGCCGTCCGTCTTGCGGATCGTCTGCTCGATCCGGAACGTCTTGCCCTCGCCCCACGCGAACGCGCAGGTGACCTCGACCTCGTCACCGGCGAGGAGCTCCCGCTGGAAGTGGATGGTCGTCTCCAGCGCCACCGGGCCCACGCCCCGGTCCACCAGGGTCTTCTGACTGATCCCCGCCGCCTGGAGCAACGACCAGCGGGCGTGCTCGGCGTACTGGAGGTAGACGCTCTGGTTGAGGTGCCCCTGTGTGTCGGTCTCGTACCCGCGGACGGTCACCCCGACGGAAAACGGCTCTGCCACGACATCCCCTTCTGCCACATGTCCGATGCGGGCAGCCTACTTAACGCGCGTTAACTCCGAGGGGGCGCCTGCGGAACGGGTGCTGTGCGCCACCCCGGAGCCGTCAGGACACGGCGGGGTGTCACACGCGGCGCGGTGAGGCCAGCAGATAGCGCGCCCCCGTACGCGGCTCCGTGTGCTCCCCGACCTGCCAGCCCGCCTCCTCCAGCGTCGCCGCGCAGGCCCGCAGCGCCCCCGGGTCCGGCTCGCGCACGGCGACGGCCTCCGGCTGAGGCGTCGCCCGCACCCGGTAGCCGCCGCCCTCCGGGCCCGCCGGACGGTGGCCGGCCGCCTCCAGGGCGAGCGCGGCGGCCCGCACCAGATGCGTACGCTCCCACGCGCACGGGAGGTCCACGGCACCGGAGGTGTTGGTCATCCGCCGCAGCTCCAGCAGCCCCTGCCAGGCGCTGCGCACCTCACGCGGCCGGGAGGGCGGGTCCGCGGTCTCCTCGCCGCCGACCCGCGCGGCGAAGACTCCCGTGCCGGACTCGGCGTCGGGCGCCCGGGCGGCGGCCCCCACCGCGGTCTCCGGCTCCGGCGCCCCCTCACGTACGCGGTGCCCGGTGGGGCTGAGGAAGTGGTCGTGCGGCGGCCGGGGATGCCGGAAGGCGAGCCCGCGCTTCACCAGCGCGGCCAGCTGCGTCTCCGTCCCCCTCAGCCGTCCGGTCACGGGATCGGCGGCGTCGATGACACGCCGCTGCGCGGCGGTCGGCGGTCGCGTCACGGCACACTCCTTCCCCCCGGGGAATCCGCGGCCCGGCGGAAGCCGCACGCACGGGCGGGCGGCCACGGGCAGACCTCTCGAAGACTACGACGAGGGTCTGACATTCCAGCCGGCGACGACATGGCGCCGGTGCTCCGTGCTCAGCCGGCACACCGTGCCCGTCGCGAGCTGGAACAGCGCCCCGTCGGACGCGGGCAGGCCCAGCCGCCGCGCGGTCAGCACCCGCAGGAAGTGACCGTGGCCGACCAGCAGCACGCTGCCCTCCAGGTCGGCGAGGGCCGCGTCCACCTTGGCCAGCATCCGCTCGGCGCGCGCGCCGACCTCCGCGACGCTCTCCCCGGGATGCTCGGGCGGGCCGGGTGCGACGCCGTCCGTGAACAGGAACCAGTCGGGCCGCGTCCGGTGGATCTCGACGGTCGTGACGCCCTCGTACCCGCCGTAGTCCCACTCGACCAGGTCCGCGTCGACCCGGGCCCCCTCGATCCCGGCGAGCCGTGCCGTCTCCCGCGCCCGCTGCAAGGGGCTGACGAACGCCGCCGCGATGCGGTGCGAGCCGACCAGCGGCGCCAGCCTGCGCGCCTGCTCCCGGCCGGTGTCGGTCAGCGGGATGTCGCTCGACCCGGTGTGCTTCCCGGACCGCGACCACTCCGTCTCGCCGTGCCGTACGAGCAACAGGTCACCCATGTGCGCTCCCTCTCCGACGTCACGGCGCGGCCACGCCGCATGATCCACTCCAGGCTACGCGCCGGGCGCCCGCGGACGCGGTGGCCGACGTGGTCGTGGCCGTGCGGCCGTCGGCCGACGAGGCCGTGGCCGCCGCTACTGCCGGTACCCGCTGAGGAACCGCCCGATCCTGCTGATCGCCGCGTCCAGGTCGTCGGCGTACGGAAGGGTGAGGATGCGGAAGTGGTCGGGGCGCGGCCAGTTGAAACCGGTGCCCTGGACCACCTGGATCTTCTCCTGGAGGAGCAGGTCGAGGACGAACTTCTCGTCGTCGTGGATCGGGTGCACCGCGGGGTCGATGCGCGGGAACGCGTACAGCGCGCCCTTCGGTTTCACGCAGGAGACGCCCGGGATCTCGTTCAGTTTCTCCCAGGCCCGGTCGCGCTGTTCGCGCAGTCTGCCGCCGGGCGCGGTCAGCTCGTGGATGGACTGGCGGCCGCCGAGCGCGGCCTGGATGGCGTACTGGGCGGGGGCGTTGGGACACAGCCGCATGGAGGCGAGCATCGTCAGGCCCTCCAGATAGCTGCGGGCGTGCTGCTTGGGACCCGTGATCACCAGCCAGCCGGAGCGGAAGCCCGCCACCCGGTAGGTCTTCGACAGACCGCAGAAGGTGAGGACGACCAGGTCGGGGGCGAGGGCGGCGACCGAGTGGTGCACGGCGTCGTCGTACAGGATCTGGTCGTAGATCTCGTCGGCGAAGACCATCAGGCCGTGGCGCCGGGCCAGGTCGAGGATGCCTTCCAGGATCTCCTTCGGATAGACCGCGCCGGTGGGGTTGTTGGGGTTGATGATCACGACGGCCCTGGTGCGGTCGGTGATCTTCGCCTCCATGTCCGCCAGGTCCGGGTACCAGTCGGCCTGCTCGTCGCAGAGGTAGTGCACCGCCTTGCCGCCGGCCAGCGTGGTGACCGCCGTCCACAGCGGGAAGTCCGGGGCGGGGATGAGGACTTCGTCACCGTCCTCGACGAGGGCCTGGACCGCCATGGACACCAGCTCGGAGACACCGTTGCCGAGGAAGACGTCGTCCACGTCGACCTCCAGGCCCCGCTCCTGGTAGCGCTGGGCGACGGCCCGGCGGGCGGAGAGGATGCCGCGCGAGTCGGTGTAGCCGTGCGCGCGGGGCAGCATCCGGATCATGTCCTGGATGATCTCCTCCGGCGCCTCGAACCCGAAGAGCGCGGGGTTGCCCGTGTTGAGGCGCAGGACGCTGTGGCCCGCCTCCTCCAGTGCGTCGGCGTGCTCGATCACCGGGCCCCGGATCTCGTAACAGACCTCGCTGAGCTTGCTCGACTGCCGGAACTCCATGCGCCGCGCCCTCCAGGTTGTGGTGTTGCTTGGTTTTACCAAGTAGGCGCTTGGAAAGTCCAACAACATGTCTAGACTGCGTCGCATGTCACCTCGCCGAAGCTACGACCAGTACTGCTCCGCCGCCCGGGCGCTCGACGTCGTCGGTGACCGCTGGACGCTGCTCGTCGTCCGCGAACTCCTCGCGGGGCCGCGCCGTTACACCGACCTGCACGCCGACCTGCCCGGCGTCAGCACGGACGTCCTGGCCTCCCGGCTCAAGGACATGGAGCGCGACGGCCTGACCACCAGACGCAGGCTGCCGCCGCCGGGCGCGGCCTACGTGTACGAACTCACAGGACGGGGGCGGCGGTTGCTGCCCGTGCTGCAGGCGCTGGAGGAGTGGGGCGCACCCGCGCTGGGGGAGCGGCGGCCCACGGACGCCGTACGGGCGCACTGGTTCGCGCTTCCCCTGCTGCGGGCCCTGAGGGAGGCGGGCGCGGGAGCGGGACTGGTCGAAGTGCGTCTGGAGGAGGGCGACTTCCACCTGTACGCCGGCGCCGACGAGGGCCCGGTGTACGGCGACGGACCCGCCCCGGCCGAGCCCGACGCCCGGCTGACGCTGGACGCCGGGACGTGCGCGGCGCTGCGCCAGGGGGAACTGGAGCTGCGGGACGCGGTGCGCGGGGGCCGCGTCGATGTCACGGGCGACGGAGCGGTGGCCAAGGCGCTGCGCGAGGTGTGACAGGCGGGGCCCGCCGTCAGGGTGGCGGGGGACGGCGGAGATTTTGCCGCTCCGGGTGTGCGCGGGACGGCGGGAGGCCCGCCGCTCCGGGGAGCGACGGGCCTCGTGAGCGACGGGCCGTGAGCCACGGGCCTCGTGAGGGCCGGATCAGGCGCCCGGCGGCACCCGCGAGGGACGCCCGGAGCCCCGGGTCAGCGTGTATCCGCCGATGCCCGCGAGCGCCGCGAGGAGCCCGCCGATCGCGGTCCACACCCAGCGGTCGGTCCACCAGCCGGAGGACCAGCCGTCGTCCGGGTCGATGTCCGACAGCGCGGCCACCGGCGAGTCCGAGTCGCCGTCCTCCTCCGGGTCGGTCACCGCGACCCCCGGGACGAGCGGCTTCGACAGCGAACCGTCCACCGCCGCCGAACCGCCGATGTCCTTGGTGTCGGCCCGCACTTCGGCCTCGACCGGCATGCCCAGTCCGGACGCCGGCAGCCCGGTGGCCGTCAGCCGGATGTAGTACGTACCAGGCAGCGGGTCGTTCGCCCACGGTTCCGACCAGGCACGGACCGTACGCAGGGTGCAGGACAGCTCCACGGAGGCCGCGTCCGTGGCCGCCGTCCGCGTCTGCGCCCCGTACTGGCACGCCTGACGGCGCCGCAGCCCGTCGTACACGTCGATCTGCCAGGTCTGGGCGCCCTCGCGCTGCGCGGAGTCCGGCAGCTTCACCGTCGCCTTCACGGTGGGCCGCTGCTCGGCGTCAGCGGGGAACGACCAGTACAGGTAGTCGCCCGCGGACGCGCTCGCCGTCGCGTCCTGCCCCAGCTCGATCTCGGTCGCCGTACGGAACGAGGTGCCCGCCACCGTGGGCGCGCCCCCGTCGTCGGAGCCGTCACCGGAGGCGGTCGCGGAGGGCGAGGAGTCGGCGAGCGCGGGCGCCGCGCCGAGCATCAGCAGCCCGGCAGCCGAGACGGCCGCCGCTGCCTTCAACGCACGTCGGATACGCATCAGTTGGTCCTCCAGACCGCGAACCGCCACCGTGAGATCCAGCCCCACAGCAGTCCGGCCAGGAAGCCGGTGAGTACGAGAGCGCCGAGCAGCCACCAGCCGCGCCCCAGTCCGAACGACGCGACGTCGCTCGCCCCGTCCGGCCCGTCGACCACGTCGACCGTCAGCTCCAGCGGCAGACCGGGCGTGGTCTTCACACCGGCGGCGGCCGAGAAGGAGTTGGCGACCTGGAGGCAGACGGCCTCGGCGGGGGCGTCGTCCTCGTCGCTCTCCGCCTTCGGGTAGCGCAGACCGGTCGACATCACGTCGGTCCGGCCGCTGCCCGCCGCCTCACCGCGGACGATCTCCCGCCCGTGCACGGTGAACGCGCGCAGCGACACCCCGTAGTCCCGCGCCACCTGACGGTCCGCCGCCACGCTCACGGAGGCGCGCAGCTCCTGCCCCGGTTCGACGTCGACACGGTAGTAGCGGTGCTGCCCGAACTCCTCACGGTCGGTGTACAGCCCCGACTTGAGGGTGGGCGCCTTCGCGCAGGCGTCGGCGCCGTCCACCGCGACCGGGGTGACCACGGGATCTGCGGCCCGGTCGACCAACTGGTTCACCTTGTCGGTGAGTTCGTCGGTGTGCTCGACGGACGTGTACGTGCCGCCGGTCGCCTCGGCGATGCAGCTGAGCTGCCTGCTCAGCTTGGCGTTCGGCACCAGGCCCAGCGTGTCGATGGTGAGGCCGATCCCCTTGGCCGCGATCTCCCGGGCCACCTCGCAGGGGTCGAGCGGGGCGCAGGTGTCCTCGCCGTCGCTGATGAGCACGATGCGGCGGGAACCGTCGCCGCCCTCCAGGTCGTCGGCGGCCTTCAGCAGCGCCGGACCGATCGGCGTCCAGCCGGTCGGCGCGAGCGTCGCGACGGCGGTCTTCGCCTCCGTACGGTCCAGCGGACCCACGGGATAGAGCTGAGCGGTGTCCTTGCACCCCGTCTTGCGGTTGTCCCCGGGGTAGTTGGCGCCGAGCGTGCGTATGCCGAGCTGGACGTCCTCGGGCGTCACGTCGAGCACCTCGTTGAACGCCTGCTTCGCCGCGGCCATCCGGGACTTGCCGTCGATGTCGCGGGCCCGCATCGAGCCGCTGACGTCCAGTACCAGGTCGACCTTGGGAGCGGGCCGGTCCGCCGTCTCGTCGGCGACCGCTCCGGCCGGGAAGGCCGTCCCGACCGTCAGGGCGGCGAGCAGGGCGCAGACGCCTACCGCCAGCCGTTGTCTTGTGATCATCGGCGGATCCTATTGATCAAAGGTGTCCCGCTTCAAAACGAGTCGTCGGCGAGGGGGTTGGGCAACCCGGTCCAGAGGTCTCCGGGACGCTCCGGCGAAAGGCGCATCAGAGTCAGCGCCTTGGCCGGCAGCGGGTCGTGGAGGAGGTGCGGAAGGTCGGCGGTGGGCGGCAGATCAGGCACGGCGGCGGCCAGGGCCGAGCGCAGCGCGGGCCCCGAGCCCGCCGCGGCGCTCAACGCACCCGCGACGAGCGACCCGAACAGCTTGCGGCGCAGCGTGTCCGGGTCGTCGGTGACGAGGCGTCCGGACAGCGCCGGGACCGCGAGGCCGTGCCGGGCGAGCCGCACGGGGCTGAGCCGGATGTCGGCGAGGTCCCGGTACACCAGCCGGACCGGGGACCCCGTCGCCGACAGGACGACGAGCAGGTTCTGCCCGTGCGCCTCCAGGGCGACCCCCATGTCCAGCAGGCGCAGCCCGACGGACAGGGCGAGCCGGGCGAAGTCCGCCAGCCAGGAAGGCGACCGGGTCAGACCCGTCGCGGGCAGGGCGGCCACCGGCACGACCCGCTCACCGGCCCCGGCGTACGTCTCGGGTGACTCCCGCAGCACCGCCGCGAGGTCCGGGGACCCGGCGGTCGCCGCGCCCAGGGTGCGGGTGACGTGCAGCAGCCCGTCCAGGCGCCCGGTCACGTCCTCGGCGAACGCCGACACCGTCGCGGACGTCTCCACCGAGTAGACGGAGATGTCCCGCACGGAGGACGTCAGCCGGGCACTGAGAGCCGTCTTCACGTGGAGCCCGTGAGGACTGCCGGGTCCGCCGGGAAGCGCGAGGGTGCGCAGGGACATCAACGGCCGCGCGCCGGGCCCGGGGAGGACCGTGAGGTCGTGGGCGCCCGTCGTGAGCACGTGCTCCACCTGCCACGGATGCACCGGGATCAGCACACGCCCTTCGTCGTCGCGCAGCCACCGCGGCCACGCCCCGCGGACCAGGCAGTCCCCGGCCGCCACCAGCCCCAGCCGTACGACGGGCCGGTGCTCGGGCCCGTACGCGAGCTGCTCGGCCACCGAGAACCCCGGCCGGGAACGGCAGTTGGGGTGATACGGATGCCCGTCGACGACCCGCTGCTCCCATCCGGCGCTGGTCGCGGGGGAGGCGCCGTCGTCCGGCTGCCCGGCCCGGGACAGAGCCAAGGAAGCGACACTGCCACCCAGTTCGGCGGCGAATCCGCCGCCACGTCCCTCTCCACGTCCGTCCCCGCGTCCGTCCCCGTGTCCGACCTGGAGCTCGGTCATGAGCAGGTCCGGACGGTCGTACGCCGTCCCCTCCACCACCAGCCCGGTGACGTACGCGTCCGTCGCGTACGGGTCGGGACGAGGCCCGTACACCCGCCGCCCGTCGGCGAGCCGGAGCACGAGCCCGTCGCCCCGCCGCGCCCTCCGGGTGACCCACGGCAGCGGCTCATGGGCCAGCGCACGCCACAGCCTGGTCAGCACGGCGGCTCGCGCACCGGGCAGGGCGTCCACGTACGGCGTCACCAGACCGGGCCGTACGCCGCCCAGCTCCTCCAGGAGCAGGGCCTCGGCATCGGGCATCGCGGGACGGCGCACGGTCGGCTCCTCGGGTCGGTGGCGTGAACACGGCGGGCCCGGGCATCGCGCCGTCGCGGCGGCCCGCGACGGTCGGAGATACTGATCACCCGTGCACAGTGCACCGTACGGAACGAATCGAATGGACCGCGTGGACTCCTTGCCCTCCCCGCTGCCCGGAGACGACGTCGCGGAGGCCGCCGACGTGTACGCGTCGGCGCCGCTCCTCAACTGCCTGCTCCGGGAGCTCGCCGAGCCCGTCACGGAGCACGTCCACCGTCTGCGGGGCAGTGGCCGGCTGCTACGGGTGAGCGGCACCCGCCGCCCCACCCGGCCGGAGGTCCGGACCGGCGGCGTGTGGCACCGGCTGAGCCACTCCGAGCTGGTCAAGGTCACCGCGGAGGAACTGCGCGGGTTCACCGGCGTCTCCAGCCCCGAACTGCCCGCCGAGATGATCGACAGCCGGGACGCGGTGGCCGCGCTGCTCACCGCACGGGCCCGCGCGGTACCGCCCTCCGACCCGTATCTGCGCTCCGAGCAGTCCCTCATCACCGGGCACCCGCACCACCCCGCGCCCAAGGCCCGGGGCGGCGGACCCGCCGCCGGCTGGCTGCCGTACGCCCCCGAGGCCCACGCCCGCTTCCCACTGGTCCTGCTCGCCGTGCGCGAGGACGCGGTCGCCGAGGAGGGTGACACCACCGCCCTCGACCGGCTCGGCGAGGCCCCCGCCGGCTACCGGCTCCTGCCCGCCCACCCCTGGCAGCTCGACCTGGTCGGCGGACGCCCCGAGGTCCGGGACGCCTTCGCGGACGGCCGCCTCCTGCGCCTGCCCGCCCCCGGCCCCCTCGCCCACCCGACGGCGGCCGTCCGCACCGTGCACCTGCCGGACACCCTCCCGGACGATCTCTTCCTCAAGTTCAGCCTGGACGTGCGCATCACCAACGACGTACGCCGGCTGTGGCGCCACGACCTGCTGAAGCTCCGCCGCGCCGACGCCGCGGCGGCATCCGCCTTTGCCGCCTCCCCGTCCGCCGCCTGGCTGAGCGACCGCGGCTACCGCACCGCTGACTTCGCCTTCGAGGAACTCGCCGTCCTCGTACGCGACGGACTGCGCCCCCACGTCCGCCCCGGCGCCGTCCCGCTGCTCACGGCGGCCCTCGTCGAGGGCTTCGACGGCAGCCCGCTCGACCGTCTCACCGACCCCGCGGCCTGGTGGACGGCGTACGTGCGCCAGGTCGTCCCCCCGGCCCTCGCCGCGTTCGCACGGCACGGCGTCGTCCTGGAGGCGCACCTCCAGAACACCCTGGTCGCGGTGGACGCCGACGGCACGCCGGTCCAGGCCCTGTTCCGCGACGCCGAGGGCGTGAAACTCCTGTCGGACGTGACCCGCGCCGCCGGCTGGGAACGCCTCGTGTACTGCCTGATCGTCAACCACCTGTCCGAACTCGCCGCCCTGCTCACGGAACGCCACCCGGACACGGACCCGTGGCCCACCGTCCGCACCGAACTGACCCGCTGCGCCACGCTCCACGGCGGCATCCCCGAGATCCCCGCCCTCCTGAACGCCCCCACCCTCCCCGGCAAGACCAACCTCCTCCTGCGCTGGACAGCCGCGAACGGCGCGGACGCCCGCTACCTGCCGCTGCCCAATCCGCTGAGGGCGGGGACGGACGCGCGGCGATGACCCGGCGTCACGCGGCGGTGCGTCATCCGGGGACCAGCCCGCTCCGTGGCGTTCGGCCGCGCAGGACGAGCAGGGTCCAGCCGCGGCCGGTGGGATCGAGTGGCCCGGTCGCGGCGGTGAACAGTTCGGCGGCCCGGCGGTAGGAGAGCCGCCCTCTGCCGGTCACCGGGCAGCGGTCGGCCGCCGGCGTGGTGGCGGGAGCCCGCCGGTCGGTGACGAACACCGGCCCGGCGGTGCGCCCGGCCAGCAGCAGGGGCAGCAGGCCGGCCGTGCCCTGTCCCCAGGTGAGGGGCGCTGCCGTGCCCGCCCTGGTGCGGCGGCCGGGCAGGTCGAGGTCGTCGATGTCGAGGGCGAGCAGCCGTTCGACGGGGGCGCCCGACTCGTGGATGAGGTGCCACAAGGTCAGCTCCCTGAGCGGGGCCCGCAGAGCGAGGGCCGCGCGGGCCCGCCCCGCGACGGCGGCGGATTCCCTCGCGGACATGGACGTACCGGGGCCGGGCGGGGGCGCGGGTTCAGGACGTGGCGCGGGCAGCGCCAGTCCAGCGGTGGGATCCGCGGTGATCCAGCCTCGTGCCCGCCACCATGCGGTCGCGGCCCGCAGACAGGCCAGTTCGCGGATCAGCGTGCGTGGTTCCGCGGCGGCGGCGCGGTCGGCCAGTCCACGTCGGAACCGCTGTGCGCACTGCGGGTCGTCGAGCAGGGCCAGCGGAACGACGGGCGGGAGGGCACTCCTGCGCTCGCGACCGGTCGGCACCGGGCGGTCGACCAGCGGCCAGGCCCACCCGTACAGCGAGATGCGGTAGACGCGGGTGGAGGAGGTGCTCAGTCCGGCCGCGGCGAGATAGCGGTCCACTGCGGCGGCGTACTCCACCGGTGCCGGGCCGTGCGTGCCCACACGGTCGGTTCGCTCCTGACTAACGCTGACCACATCCGCAGTAAATAGGCCCTGTGAAGCAGTTTCTATTTTCCGTCGACTGAGCCTACCACCAGCCTCATTGCAGTAAATGAGACCCGTTTACTGCGTCAACTCGGACGATAGGAGAATAGCTCGCCGAAAACCCGATTTTCTTTCCCGAAAATCTTGTGATGCATAAGGTGGTGGCCGAACATGTCGGAGCTATGACGCTTCGCACTCGCCCTCCCGCCGCGGCGGGTCCCCGGACGGCCGGGCACCGCCTGCGCGTGCTGCGGCACCACCGGTTCCGGCGCTTCCTCGTCGGCCAGAGCACGTCCCTGCTCGGCTCCGGCATGAACACGATCGGCGCGACCTTCGCCGCACTGCAGCTGCCCGACGGCGGGGTCGACGCCGTCGGCCTGCTGATGGCGGTGCGCATTCTGGCGGTCCTGGCCGTGCTGCTGCTCGGCGGCGTGTTCACCGACCGTCTCGGAGCCCGGTCGGTGATGCTGACGGCGGATCTGCTCCGGTTCGCCTCTCAGGCGGTCCTGGCCGCGCTGCTGGTCACCCACAGCGCGCGGATCTGGGAACTCGTCGCCTTGGCGGCGGTTCTCGGAATCGGTGAGGGTGCCTTCAGCCCTGGCCTGACCGCCCTGGTGCCCGGACTGGTCCCCGCGGAGGACCTCGCGGACGCCAATGCGCTGCTGCAGATCACCCGGGCGGTCGCCTCGGTCGCGGGTCCCGGTCTGGCCGGTGTGCTCGTCGCCGTCTTCGACGCGGGCACGGTGGTCGCGGTCGACGCGGTCAGTTACGGCGTGAGCGTCCTGGCCCTCGCGGGACTGCGCCTGTCGCGGTCGACCGCACCCCGTCGCGGGTTGTTCACCGACCTGGGGCGCGGCTGGAAGGAGTTCACCTCCCGCACGTGGCTGTGGGTCACGACCCTCCACTTCGGCTTGTTCAATTTCGTTCTGTGGGCGCCGTTCCTGGTGCTGGGGCCGACTCTCGCGCAGGAACGACTCGGCGGCGCGAGTTCCTGGGGTCTTGTGCCGGCCCTGTACGGCGCCGGATCAATCATCGGCGGCCTGGCGCTCCTCGGCAGGAACCCCGGCCGGGCACTCGCCTGGTCCGTGGTCGCGTCCGCGGGCTGGGCACTGCCGGTGGCCGCGCTGGCCGCGCGGTTGCCACTGGCCTGTGTGGCGGCGGCGGCATTTCCCGCGGGAGTCGGGGCAGCGGCGTGCGACACCCTGGCGACGACCGTCCTCC
This sequence comes from Streptomyces sp. NPDC008313, assembly GCF_042956125.1. NCBI lineage: Bacteria > Bacillati > Actinomycetota > Actinomycetes > Kitasatosporales > Streptomycetaceae > Streptomyces > Streptomyces sp. NPDC008313. The sequence continues at coordinate 129,100 of NZ_JBIBFR010000003.1, read as the reverse complement.
AGCGGGAGATTCCCGACGAGGTTCGCGGACGCATCAGTGCGTTCGAAAGCCTGGGCGCCTTCGCACTGGGACCGCTCGGGCTGGCGTTGGCCGGCCCGGTGTCGGGCGCCGTGGGAGCGGACCGGCTCCTGGCATTCGGTGTGATGTGGCAGCTGACCGCGGTCGGGACGGTACTGATGCTCCCGTCCGTGCGGCGCCACGCGGCGACGACGCCACAGCCGGACTGAACACGACCGCTCCCCGCGGACACGGTGACGCTCCGTTCGCCACGGCGCCGGGCGGGCCCCGGCCGAGGCGGGAGGGCTGATCGCCACGCAGTCCCGAGGCCAGGGACCACCGCCCGGCGCGGCGGTCAGGTCGTCGCCCTCCGGCTGAGGGCGTTCGCCTCGGCCACGCGGGCGCGGAGCAGTTCCGGTGGGGTGAGCGGCAGGACGTGGGCGGGGTCGGCGTCCCACTCCCGGCCGCCGGTGAGCGGGCGAAGCTGGAGGTACGGGCCCTCGTGGCCCATCACGATGCCCACCCGGTCACGGGCGGTGTCGCGGACGCCGGTGCCCGGTGGGGGAGAAGCGGGCGCCGGTTCGGGGTCCGGCCTGTCGGCCGCCGGGGGAGGGGTGCTCATCGGGCGGCACCCCTCGCGATGACCGTGGCGAGGGCGAGTGCGACGGGGGCCGAGCAGACGCCCAGGTGAACGAGGGCGTGGCGGGTGCTGATGGGGGTGTGCCCGGTGTCGTCCTCGGCCATGTCGGCCCACGGCGTGCGGACGTCCATCGAGGGGAGCTGGATTCCGGCCCGGGTCAGGGCGGCCGCGAGGGCGTCCCGTGCGGCGGCGGCTTCCTGGCGCTTGGGCGGGTTCTGCATCAGGGTGCCTCTCGGTCGTCGTGTCGGAGGCGGGCGGCGGTTGAGTGGTTCCGCTGCGGTGGCCACCTCACGTGAATTACGGTGCGTAGTTGGCTGGTTACGTGAATGCCGCCGTCTCCCGGTGCCGCACGCCACGGGTGCGGTCTCGTTCCCCGCCGGGTGACGCACCTGCCACACCTTCCTCAGAGCGTGGTGAGCGTGCGAGTACGGGTACGGATGGCCGCCGGTGCGTACGGGACCGGGGCCTTGGAAGGGAGCCACCTTGCCGCAGCGACGCCTCGTCACGGGCCGCAGTCAGGAGCCGCGCCAGCGGTTCGCCGAGGAACTACGGAAGCTGCGCGCGGAGAAGGGCGACAGCCTGCGGCAGCTCGGGGAACGTATGGGCTGGGACTGGTCGCTCTTCGGGAAGCTGGAGAAGGGCGAGACGCTGGGCGGCCCCGAAGTCGTCCAGGCACTCGATCAGTACTACGGCACGCCGGGGATGCTGCTGGCGCTCTGGGAGTTGGCGCGGGCGGACCGTACGCGGTTCCGGGTGCAGTACCGGCGCTACATGGAACTGGAGGCGGAGGCGACCAGCCTGTGGCACTTCGCGGTCAGCGTCCTGCCCGGACTGCTTCAGACCCCCGGATACGCACGGGAACTCCTGGCGGCGGGCGGGCTCAGGGGCGACGAACTGGAACAGCAGGTCGAAGCGCGGGTGGGACGACGGGAGTTGCTGGAGGGGGACGAGGCGCCTCCGTTCCGGTCCATCGTCTCCGAGGCCGTTCTACGGACGCCGCTGCGTGACACAGGCGAATGGCGCGCCCAACTCGAGTACCTGTTGGCCGTGGCTGAGCGGTCGGGGGTCGTCTTGCACGTGCTGCCGCTCAGCGTCGGGCCACACGGCTTGATGAACGCGACCGTGATGTTCCTGCGCTTGCTCGACGGACGTACCGTGGCCTACATGGAGAACGGTTACCGGGGTCATCTGATCGAAGAGAACAGCCCGGTTGATCGTTTGCAGCGTGCGTACGATGCCATGCGCGACCTGGCTCTGTCCCCTGCCGAGTCGCGGAAGTTCGTCCTGCGTCTGTTGGAGGAAACACCGTGCGATCCCTCGACCTGACTATGGCCGCTTGGCGCAAGAGCAGCTACAGCAACCAGGACGGAGGCGAATGCGTGGAGGTGTCCGACGATTTCACGCCCGTCGTCCCCGTCCGCGACAGCAAGACAGCGCACGGCCCCGTCCTCACGTTCGCGGCCGAGAACTGGGCCTCGTTCGTGACCGCCGTGAAGCGTGGTGAGCTGGGCGCCTGATCCGTACGGAGAGGGCATCGCATCGAAGCGCCGCAACGGCCGTGGGGGGCCCCCCCGGGGGGGCCCCCCGGCCGGGGCGGGGGGGGGGGGGGGGGGGGCCCCCCCCCCCCCGGGGCCCGGGGGGCCGGGGGGGCCGCCCCGCGGGTGGGGGGGGGTCGGGGGGCGCCTCGCCCCGTCCGGCGGGGGCCGCCCCCCCCCCCCCCCCCCCGGCGTGGCCCCCCCCCCGGGGGGGCCCCCAAGGCCGATGCGGCGTCGGCGTGCGTCTGCGTACGCCGATCACCGGGGTCAGGGCGTCCAGGGAGCGCTGACCGCCCAGCTCACGTCGGCGGCCCAGGAGGTCGCGCTGTCGAAGGTGTGGGTGCCGCCGTTCGAGGCGATGTAGACGGCGTTGTCGTAGTGGCGGATGAAGCGGTCGGGGTAGTTGTACGACGCGAACGAGGTGCCCTGGCCGCTCTTGCCGGGCGTGGGGCAGAAGGTCGCGTCGGCCCGGAAGACGGCGCTGCCGTCCATCGGCTGGCGGAGCAGCCGGAAGTCGAAGTGGCGCAGGAAGTCGCCCGGGTAGTTGCGTGACTCGAAGGAGACGCAGGAGGAGTTGGCGAGGCCGCGCCGGACGATCCATGAGGAGTCGGCCTTGTCCAGTGCCGAACTGCCCGACGTGACCACGGAGGTGAGCGCGTTGTCGTCCTGGTGCCGGATGTAGCGGGTGGTGCAGCAGGCGGTGGTCGCACGCAGTGAGAGTGTCGAGCCCGGGGTGAGCGTGCCGCCGGCCGCCGGGCTGGGGCCGCCGTAGCGGACCGAGACGATGTCGGACTGGACGGCGTTGTCGGCCGCGTCGGTCGGCAGGCCGCTGGTCATGACGCCCTCGAAGAACGAGCCGATGGATCCGTTGGAGTTGTCGCCGCCCGTGCCCAGGACGATGGACCCTTCCTGCTGCATCGGCGAGTAACCCGGACGGTTGGGTTCGGGCCCGGAGTACTGGGTGGTCAGGGCGCCCGATTGCGCGTTGCCGTCCTTGATCGCGAAGTAGTTCTGCCCGTTGTTCTTCAGCAGGGCCGTGACGAACGGTGACCGGTTCCCCGTGTTGGAGGAGTTGGTGCTGTAGCCGAGGTTCGACTGGAACAGGCCGTTCTCCAGGTCGGCCTGGACCCACGGGCCGGACCCGTGGCACGGAGCGAACCAGCACTCGGTGCCGAAGTTGATGGCGTCCATGTGACCGTTGCCGGTGTCGGCGATCTCGATCTCGGCGTTGCCGTAGTCGAAGCAGCAGCGGTCGTTGACGTGGGTGCCGGAGGTGACCATGTACATCCCCTCGGCCTGCCCGTTCACAGCGACACCGCTCGCGGCCGTGTGCCGATAGCCCATGCGGCCCGAGAAGGACACGCCGTAGACGTGATGCCCGCCTGCGGTCACGGGCAGCGCGTCGGCCGGGGCGCCGGAGTTGGCGGGTCCCGCGGTGCCGGCCGGTTCGATGAACAGGTCGTTGTGGCGCGGGGACTGGTCGTAGATGACGTTGATGACGCAGGTCGTGCCGGAGCAGAAGGAGTCCTGCGCCGCCGCGTTGGCGTACCCGCCGGCGGACAGCGTGCCGACGTCGGCACGCGCGCCGTCCGAGGCGCGTTTCACCTGGTAGAGGCGGCCGCTGTACGACGAGTACATGGCACGCGTGGTGCTGTGGGCGGCGACGCAGGAGGTGCCCGCCGATCCGTAGATGTCGCACGGCAGCGTCCCCGCCGCCTGCGCGGTGCCCGCGCCGGTGAACAGCGCCCCGGCCGAGGGCGACCGCCGCGCATAACGCGAGCAGCGCCTTTCTCAGCCGGGGGAGGAGGGGGCGGGCGGCGATGGCGCGGTTCGGTTCGCGCACCCGGTCGGCTCTACTCGGTTGTCGCACTTCGGCTCCCGTGGGATGAGGGGGATGAGGGCTGAGTCTTGGTGTGGACATGACATTGCGTCGAACGAGGAGGGTGGTTCGATATTTCGGATAAAGGTCGGGACTGCGAACGGAAACATAGGGACGAGAGAGGGAGGCGTCAATGCCCCGCACCGGCCCGGGACTCGTGGCCCGCGGCGCCGGCCCGGACATAATTCGGAGGCATCGGGACGGGCCGGGCGCTTACGATGAGGCAAACGACGTCTGGGACCTGGGGTCATGCTGAGAGAAGTCACCGCGACCCGCTACATCGAGCCGCTGCACGCGGGCGGCTCCGTCCCCGGTGTCGTCGAGGCAGACGACCTCGGGACGTACGTCGTGAAGTTCACCGGCTCCGCGCAGGGGCGCAAGGCGCTGGTCGCCGAGGTGATCGTCGGGGAACTCGCGCGCGCCCTGGGGCTGCGCTTCCCCGAGCTGGTCCTGGTGCACTTCGATCCGGCCGTCGGCGCGCACGAGCCCCACCAGGAGGTGCGCGAGCTGCTGGAGTCCAGCGCCGGGCTCAACCTCGGCATGGACTATCTGTCGGGCGCCGAGGACTTCACCCCGGAGGTCGCCGAGCGGTTCCCCGTCGATCCGCTGGAGGCGGGCAGGATCGTCTGGCTCGACGCGCTCACCGTCAACGTCGACCGGACGGTGCACAGCTCGAACCTGATGATCTGGCCCACACGCGGTGTCGCGCCCCCGCGCCTGTGGCTCATCGACCACGGTGCCGCTCTCGTCTTCCATCACCGCTGGGACGCCTCGTCGCCCGAGAAGGCGTACGACTTCCGCCACCACGCGCTCGGCGGCCTCGCCCCGGACACCCGCGCCGCCGACGCCGAGCTGGCCCCCCGGGTGACCGAGGAGCTGCTGCGCGAGGTCCTGGCGGAGGTTCCCGACGAGTGGCTGGCCGAGGAGCCGGGCTTCGCGGGGCCGGACGCGCTGCGCGAGGCCTACGTCGGCTATCTCGCGGCCCGTGTGCGGGCCTCCGCGGCGTGGTTGCCCACCGACTTCCCCTCCGGGCGGCAGCTCGCCGCGGAGGAGGCCGACCGGGCGGCCCGCACCCGCCGGGCCCGTCCGGGCTGGCTCAAACAGGTCCCCGACCTGCACGGGAAGCCGCCCGCGGAACGGGACTGGTCGGCGCACCTCGGCTGACCACGGCTGGCCCGCGACGGCACACCACCCGGGCGCGGCCCCGCTCAGCCGGCCGGCGCCTCGTGCGCGGTCGGGGAGCGGGCGCCCCCGGCCGCCGGCCGCCGGTCAGGAACCTGGGCGGGCGGAGCTCGCGGAGGAGAAGCCCGGGACCGAGTCTCCGTTCAGGGCCCACAGCGCGGCCGTGTACCAGAGCAGGGCCACTCCGGTCACGAGCAGGGCGCCCACCACCGGAAGAAGCAGGCCGGGCAGGCGCCGGCTGCGCACGACGATCACCTTGGCCGCGAACGCCCCGTACAGGGCGCACCCGGCGAAGGAGTGGACCGCGACCCGCGGGGACGTCGTCTCGATCCCGTACGTCGTCAGGCAGTGCCAGGCGATCGGCAGGGAGAGAAGCAGGGCGAGGAATCCGAGCACACGGTGTCCCCGCCGTACCGGCCGGGGCGCGGGGCGAGACCGGGGCACACGGCCGTACATCCACAGGGCGAGGCCGAGCTGGACGAGGGCGAGACAGAGCAGTGCGGTGCCGAGCCGGGCCTTGAGGTCGACCGCGGCGGTGCCGTGCTCACCGAAGAGCCCGTTGCCGTAGCCGGGCGTGTGGTGGGTCCCGAAGAGATAGATCCCGACGCCGACCGCGGCGGGTACCAGGACGGCCGGCACGACGGCTGCCGCGCGCCGCCTGCCGCCGTCCTCGCCGCGCCGCGGGCTCGTGCCGTTCAGGCGGCTCAGCTCTCGACCTTGTCGCCCTTGGTGTTCAGGACGAACCACTGGGCGCCGAACTGGTCGAGGCCCTGGCCGTTCGTCTGGCCGGGCTTGGTGTCACCGGCGTAGTAGTACAGGGGGTTGCCGTTGTAGGTGACCTGCTTGTCACCGTTTGGCCGCTTGGTGGTGTCGAGCAGCTTCTTGTCCACGCCCTTGCCGACCTCTGCGTTCCCCTTGGTGAGCAGGGGAGGCCATGCCGTGGCGCACGCGTCCGTGCAGTTCGACTTGTTCTTCGTGTCGGCGAGGAAGAGGTAGAGGGTGTTGCCCTTGTCGTCCACGAGGATCTCGCCGAGCTTGCCCGAGGACTTCGTGTCCACGGTGGCCGGAGCCGACGGTGAGGCGCTGCTGGAGTAGGAGGGCCCGTGCCCTTCCTCCGGGGTGCTGTCGGAGCAGCTGGTCAGGGCGGTGGCGAGCAGCAGTGTGGCGGCACAGGTGGCCGCTGCGGCGGTGCGTTTCATCGTGGCTCCGTGGGAGGGCTGCGGGTGCGTGAGGCCCCATGTCTCTCCCCGCCGGTGCCCGCCCGCTCACCGTGTCGTCGTCAACACCACTCACCCGGGCGCACCCGGAACAGCCGCGGCCCCGGCCCCGGCCCCGCTCCGAGTCCGGAGCGGGGCCGGGAGCGTCCGCTCAGCCGGTCAGCTGCTCGTACGCGGGCAAGGTCAGGAAGTCCGCGTAGTCCTCGTCCAGGGCGACCGTGAGCAGCAGGTCGTGGGCCTGCTGCCAGCGGCCCGCAGCGAAGGCCTCCTCGCCTGCCTCGGCGCGGAGGGCGGCGAGTTCGTCGGCGGCGATCTTCCGGGCCAGCTCGGGCGTGGCCTTCTCGCCGTTCTCGAACTCGACGCCTGCGTTGATCCACTGCCAGATCTGCGACCGTGAGATCTCGGCGGTGGCCGCGTCCTCCATGAGGTTGAAGATGGCGACCGCGCCGAGACCGCGCAGCCACGCCTCGATGTAGCGGATGCCGACCTGGACGGCGTTCACGAGGCCCGCGTAGGTCGGCTTCGCCTCCAGCGAGTCGACGGCGATCAGGTCGGCCGCCTCGACGTGGACGTCCTCGCGCAGCCGGTCCTTCTGGTGGGGCCGCTCGCCCAGTACGGCGTCGAAGGAGGCCATGGCGATCGGGACGAGGTCGGGGTGGGCGACCCAGGAACCGTCGAAGCCGTCGGCCGCCTCGCGGTCCTTGTCGGCCTTGACCTTCTCGAAGGCGACCTTGTTGACCTCCTCGTCGCGGCGCGAGGGGATGAACGCCGCCATGCCGCCGATCGCGTGCGCGCCGCGCCTGTGGCAGGTGCGGACGAGGAGTTCGGTGTAGGCGCGCATGAACGGGGCCGTCATGGTGACCGCGTTGCGGTCGGGCAGCACGAACCGGCTGCCGCCGTCACGGAAGTTCTTGACGATGGAGAAGAGGTAGTCCCAGCGGCCCGCGTTCAGCCCGGAGGCGTGCTCGCGCAGTTCGTAGAGGATCTCCTCCATCTCGTACGCCGCCGTGATCGTCTCGATGAGGACGGTGGCGCGGACGGTGCCCCGCGGGATGCCGACGTACTCCTGCGCGAAGACGAAGACGTCGTTCCACAGGCGGGCCTCGAGGTGGGACTCGGTCTTCGGGAGGTAGAAGTACGGTCCCTTGCCGAGGTCCAGCAGGCGCTGGGCGTTGTGGAAGAAGTAGAGCCCGAAGTCGACGAGCGCGCCGGGGACCGGGCGGCAGTCCGCGTCGGTGAGGTGGCGCTCGTCCAGGTGCCAGCCGCGCGGACGCATGACGACCGTCGCGAGTTCGCCGTCGTCCTTGAGCGCGTACGACTTGCCGGTCCGCTCGTCGGTGAAGTCGATCCGCCGCGCGTACGCGTCGGTCAGATTGAGCTGGCCGAGGACCACGTTCTCCCAGGTGGGAGCAGAGGCGTCCTCGAAGTCGGCGAGCCAGACCCGTGCGCCCGAGTTGAGGGCGTTGATGGTCATCTTGCGGTCGGTGGGGCCGGTGATCTCCACTCGGCGGTCGTCCAGGGCGGCCGGTGCGGGGGCCACCTTCCAGGAGTCGTCCGCGCGGACGGCGGCGGTCTCCGGGAGGAAGTCGAGAGTGCAGGTGCGGGCGATCTCGGCGCGGCGCTCCGCGCGGCGGGCGAGGAGTTCGTCACGCCGGGGCGTGAACTTCCGGTGCAGCTCGGCCACGAAGGCGAGGGCCGCGTCGGTAAGGACCTCTTCCTGCCGGGGCAGGGGCTCGGCGTCGACGATGGCCAGCGAGGACGGCGCTGGTGCGGGCATGAGCAGTCACTTCCTTGCGGTTCCTTGCGGCTCTGCGCGAGCGGGCGCTTCTGGAAAGTGGATAGTAGTTTCCTCATGGTGGAAGTTCAATGGTTTGTTGATGTCGAGATTCTCCGCGTCGACAGAAGGACGGCAGGGGCGGCGGGGCGCCGGGGGTGGTGCGGGCCGGGGGTGCTCACTCCAGTCGTGCCAGGTCGGCGGCGGTGTCGATGTCGTACGGCTGGGCCACGTCACCACACTCCACGAGCGTGATCGCGTCGTCGTGCGCCGCGAGGTAGGCGCGCGCCCCGCGGTCCCCGTCGGCCGAGCCGGCGATCCCGGCCCAGTGGGCGGAGCCGAACAGCACCGGGTGGCCTCGCTTCCCGTCGTACGCGGCCGAGACCAGCGACTCGGAGGACTCGTACCCGGCGAGGACGCGGGCCACCGCCTCGGGTCCGATGCCCGGCTGGTCGACCAGGCTCACCAGTGCCGCCCGCGCGCCCGTGCCGGCGAGTGACGCGAGGCCGGCCCGGAGCGAGGAGCCCATCCCCTCCTCCCAGCGGGGGTTGTCGACGAGTACGCACCCGGGCAGTTCCGCCCTCGCGCGTACGTCGCCGGACCGCGCGCCCAGGACCACATGAACGCGGCCGCAGCCACCCTCACGGAGTATTCCGGCCGCATGTTCGACAAGGGGGCGTCCGCGGTGGGACAGCAGTGCCTTGGGGCGCCCCCCGAGGCGCCGGCCGCCCCCGGCCGCCAGCAGCAGGCCCACGACCTGGTCCTCGTTCTCCGTCATGCTCTCCTGCATACCCGAGCGTGGCGCCCGCCGCCCCGGGATCCGGGCGGTCCGGAAGGTGTCGTGGGGCTGATTTTCGGCCCGGGCGGTGGCGCCCGCCGCTCGGGGTGGCGTTTACTGGCCCGCGTCCCCGGCGCCCGACCAGCGCCGTGGGGGCGCGTGAACGGCTTGCGAAGGACAGGCGCACGACGGCGTGCGAGGGGGGAGAGCTGTGTTGCGGAGCTTGGGGCAGAGGTCAGTGACGGGCAGTGACAGGGACCCGAGGGTGGCGGAGCTGAGCTCGGCCGTCGCCCGGCTGCGGCGTGAACTCGCCGCGCACCCCGCCGACTTCCCGGACCGGGGCATAGCCGAGGACGAACTCGCCACGCTCGCGGCGATGGCGCTCAGCGGCATCCCCGAGATCCCCCGCCTGCGCCGCTCCCTGCTGCTGGTCGCGGGCGCGATCGGCTCGGTCAGCGCCCTGGCGGGCGGCCTCGCGAACGTCCGTACGGCGGTGGAGCTGTTCGGCGAGCCGCCGCGCCGCTGAGCCCTCGCGCGGCTGAGCCGAGCCGCCGCGCCGCTGAGCCGCCGCCCGGACGGCGGGCCGCCGGCCCGTACCGCCCGGCGGCGGGTGCGTCCGACGCGCGTCCGACCGCGACCCGGCCGTCCGCGACCGTCCCGCCTGTGTGACGGCCCGGTGCGCCACCGTCTACGAGAGCTTCAGTGGGCTGCCTCCGCCTGCGGTCGGTGGACCGTGCCGTCGGTCGGAGTGAGGCAGCGGCGCACGAGGGCGAGCGTGCGTTCCGTGACCGTGGCGAGCGGGGCGCCCCGTTCCACGGCGGCGAGGGCCGTGTGCAGCATCCCGGCGATCAGGTCGGCCGTGAGCGCGGGTTCGGGAGCGCCGAGCTGCCGGACGGCCGCACGGAACGGTTCGACCTGTTCCAGGTGGAGTTCCGTCAGCCGTTCCTGGCAGGCGGGAGGCAGGCCGGCGTTCATGAGGGCGGCGGCGGGCCGGTGCGCGCCTTCGGCGCCGAGGCGGAGGCTTTCCCGGAAGAAGGCCTCGACGCGCTCCACCGGGCTGTCCGCGCCGGCCATGGCGCGGGTGAGTGCCTCGTTGGAGCGCCGGAAGGCTTCTTCCGTGATGGTGGCCAGGAGGGCCGCCGAGGAGTCGAAGTACTGGTACACGCTGGAGCGGGCCAGGCCCGCGCGGGCGCCGACCGCGGCCGGTGTGACGGCGGTGGCGCCCTCATTCACCAGGATGTCGATCGCTGCCTCGATCAGTGCCTCGCGCTGCTGGGCGCGGTGCTCGGCGACGGTGGAGGCGTTGATCTTCGGCATGGGTGACGGGCTCCTGGAGGGGTGGACGGAGCCGGGAGCGAGCTGCCGGTCTGCGGCCCCGGTCAGGACAGGCGGCCGTCGACCATCTCGTGGACCCGGTCGGCAGCGTCCATTATCGCCGTGTCGTGGGTGACCATGACCGTGGCCGTTCCGCGCTCGTGGGTCTGTTCGGCGATCAGCCGAACCGCCTCGGCGGACCGTACCCGGTCCAGCGCCGAGGTGGGTTCGTCCACGAGCAGGACGGCGGGGGAGGTCATCAGGGCGCGGGCCAGGCCGGCGCGCTGGCGCTCGCCGCCCGACAGCTGGTGCGGACGGGAGCCGGCGCGGTGGGTGAGTCCGACGGCTTCGATGAGTTCGTCCGCGCGGACCCGGGCAGCGGCGTCGAGGCGGCCGTCGATGTGCAGGGGCAGCAGGAGCTGTTCCTTCACGGTGAGGGACGCCAGCAGGTTCGACTGCTGGAAGACGAAGCCGACATGGCGGCGGCGGGCCGCGGTGCGTTCCTTGTCCGGCAGGGCGGTCAGCTCGGTGCCGGCGATGTGCACGGTGCCCGAGGTGGGCCGCTGGAGGCCGCCGGCGACGGCGAGGAGGCTGGACTTGCCGGAGCCCGAGGGGCCGACGACGGCGACGAACTCGCCGGGGGCGACGCTCAGGCCGACGTGGTCGAGGGCGGTGACGGCGGTGTCGCCGTCACCGAGGGTGAGGGTGACGTCGTCCAGACGCAGCCCGGCGGAGCCCGTGGTGTCCGTGGTGGCCTGGTGATCGGTGGAGGGCGTGGTCATCGGGTGGCTCCCAGAGCGGTCAGGGGGTCGACGGCGGTGATGCGGCGGACGGCGACGACGGCGCCCACGGTCCCGAGGAGGACGAGGAGGCCGGACGAGGTGGCGATGGCCGGGGCGGAGAGGGAGAAGGGAGCCTTGCCGATCATCGCGCTGCCCAGCGCCAGGCCGACGGCGGTGCCGAGGGCCGTGGCTCCGACGAGCACCGCGACGACCTGGGCGAGCGCGTCGCGCAGGATGTACCCGGTGGGGGCGCCCAGTGCCTTCATCAGAGCGATCTCGGGCTTGCGCTGGACGGTCCAGACGGTGAAGAACGCGCCGACGACCAGGGCGGAGATGACGTACAGGAATCCCTTGATCAGGGCCATGGTGCTCGACTCGGCCTCGTAGCCGGGGGACGCGTCGAACGCGGCTTCCTTGGTCTCGGCGAGGGTCCCGGTCGCCATTTCCACCGCGGCGACGTCGGCGCCCGGCTTCAGGGTCAGAGCGACGGCGGTGGCCTGCCGGCTCGCGGCCTCGGGCAGGTCGCCGGGCAGGCCGTAGTGCAGATGCCGCCACGTGTCGAGGTCTGCGTAGACGATGCCGATGTGGCCGTAGGAGACAGTCTCGTCGACCAGGCCGATGACCTTCAGCCGCACCCCGCTCCGGTCCGCGGTCAGGACGTCGCCGACCCGCACGCCCAGGTCGGCGATCTCCCGGGTGATCACGATGCCCGCGCCACCCGGTTCGAGGCCCTTGCCCTCGCTGGGCTTCGGAGCCAGCGAGGAGTCCGATGCCATGCCGAAGACGGCGAGATTGACCTGCTCGCCCTTCTTGGTGCCCTGGCTCACCTGGGCGTTGACCAGGGTGTTCCCGAACGGCTCCGCGCGCTCCACGCCCGGGGCCTCGGACCACGCCTGCCAGTCCTCCTCTTCCACGGTCGAGCGGGAGAACTGCTCGCTGGTCGCCTTCTCGTCGAAGGCCATGTGAGTCACGGGCAGCGCGCGCAGACCGGAAATGCCCGCATCCGCCAGGCCGGAAGCGAGTCCGGACAGGAGGACGCCGAGCACGGCGATGAGCGCGACCACCGCGCCCATCAGGGCGAAGCGGCCGCGGGCGAAGCGCAGGTCGCGTAGGGCGAGGAACACGGGAACTCCGAGCGATGAAGGCGAGAGGGCACGACGGCTGGACACGGCGTGGCCTTTACTGGAACTTGACGACTGACGTGTCGGCATCCTAGCTGATGTTACCGACGCGGCTGTCGGTACCCTGCGGGGTGCGCTCCGGCCGCCCGCCCCCGGCCGGATCCTCCGGCCCGGACTGTCGTCCCTGAGGGTCGATCCGGTGGGGTGCTCCGGCACAGGCCGAGCGGGTGGCTCACGAGGTCGGCGGTCGCCGACGGCTTCGGGGTCTCGGGCCTGGGGACGTGGGTCGTCGGGTGCGTCCGGCGCCTGCGGCGAGGCCGGACGGTGAAGCCGCGGGGCCGGACGGTGAAGCCGCGGAGGCCGGAAGGCGGGCGTGCGGCTGAGGCGGAGCGGTGACGCCCGCCGGTGTGGCCGATGCCTTCCGGTGCGGCTGATGCCTGCCGGTGTGGCCGGTGCCCGCCGGGATGGGCTCCGTGCGGGCGGTGGTCCCGGCGCGCTGCCGGGCCGTCTTCCGTGGGTCTGGGTGATGTGTCGCGGGGTCCGCGCTCGGCCGGGCGTTCCCCCGTGGCCGCCCCGCTCGACGATCAGCCGTCCTCGGGGGCGGCGCCGGCGCGCGACTCCGTCAGGATGCCGACCCGGTTCCGTCTTCTGCCGCCGGCCGGTCGGCTCCCGTCCCGGGCGGGGTGCGGGGACAGGGTGTCATGGCCGGCTCGGCGGCCCGGCCGGGGGTGGAAGCGCGTGGCCGTTCGCGCAGGCCGCTCGGCAAGGCGCGGCGCCTGGTACCGGCGGTGCGCTCGCGGAAGCCGGACGCGCCCCGGAGTAGGGCTGGTTCGTGACTGACGACCCGCCCGAGGGGGGCGGTCGCTCAGGCCCCCGGCGTCGCGTTGGTCAGGACGTCCGAGAGCTCCGCCGCGACTTGCTGGAGGACGGGGACGATCCGCTCCGTCACCGACTCCGTGACCCGGCCCGCCGGGCCGGAGATGGAGATGGCGGCGGCGGTGGGGGAGTCGGGGACCGGGACCGCGAGGCAGCGGACGCCGATCTCCTGCTCGTTGTCGTCGACCGCGTAACCGAGAGAGCGCACCTCTTCCAGGGCGGCGAGGAAACCGTCCGGCGTGGTGATCGTCTTCTCCGTCGCGGCGGGCATCCCGGTGCGGGCCAGCAGGGCACGCACCTCGTCGGCGGGAGCGTGCGCGAGCAGCGCCTTGCCCACGCCCGTGGAGTGCGGCAGCACCCGGCGGCCCACCTCGGTGAACATCCGCATCGAGTGCTTCGAGGGCACCTGGGCCACGTAGACGATCTCGTCCCCGTCGAGCAGCGCCATGTTCGCCGTCTCGCCGGTCTCCTCGACCAGGCGTGCGAGATAGGGGCGCGCCCAGGTGCCGAGCAGCCGGGACGAGGACTCGCCGAGCCGGATCAGACGGGGACCGAGCGCGTACCGGCGATTGGGCTGCTGACGTACGTAACCGCAGGCCACCAGTGTGCGCATCAGGCGGTGGATGGTCGGCAGCGGAAGGCCGCTGCTCGCCGAGAGCTCGCTCAGGCCGACCTCGCCCCCGGCGTCCGCCATGCGTTCGAGCAGGTCGAAGGCGCGCTCGAGGGACTGGACGCCGCCGCCGGTGGCGGACGACTTGGCGGCGTCGGTGGTGCTGGCGCTGGACGTCGGCACGGGCGCGGTCCTTTCGGGGCTGGCAGGCAGGGGGAAGCCTACCCGGCGGCCGGTCGGCCACCTGGCTGTGCGGAGCTACGTTCTGCACTCCGGAATTCTAATTCCACTTTGTGGAAACATCCAGACTTCGCGCACGGAGCACCCGGAGGGCGGGAGGACCCTTGACGGGGTCAACCGCGGAGTGAAGACTCCTTCAACAGAACGTTGAAATTCCGTCGCGGCGGCGTGCGCCCCAGCGGCGGAGGCGAACGGCCGCTGGGAGAGGGGTACGGGTGTCCGACGTCGAACTGGTGCTGCGCTCGACGCGCGTCATCACGCCCGAGGGGACGCGGGCAGCGTCCGTCGCGGTCGCCGCCGGGAGGATCGTGGCCGTCCTCGGCCACGACGCCGCCGTGCCGGCCGGGGCCCGGCTCGAGGACTTCGGCGACGACGTCCTGCTGCCCGGCCTCGTCGACACCCACGTGCACGTCAACGACCCCGGCCGCACCGAGTGGGAGGGCTTCTGGACGGCGACGCGCGCCGCCGCCGCCGGAGGCATCACCACCCTGATCGACATGCCGCTCAACTCCCTCCCGCCGACCACGACGGTCGGCAACCTCCGTACCAAGAGGGACGTCGCCCGCACCAAGGCGCACATCGACGTCGGCTTCTGGGGCGGCGCCCTGCCGGACAACGTCAAGGATCTGAAGCCGCTGCACGACGCGGGCGTCTTCGGCTTCAAGGCGTTCCTGTCGCCGTCCGGGGTCGAGGAGTTCCCCGAGCTCGGACAGGAGGAACTCGCCCGGTCCCTCGCCGAGATCGCCGGCTTCGGCGGGCTGCTGATCGTGCACGCCGAGGACCCGCACCACCTCGCCGCCGCCCCGCAGAAGGGCGGCCGCCGGTACGCCGACTTCCTCGCCTCCCGGCCGCGTGACGCCGAGGACACGGCCGTCGCACACCTCATCGCCCAGGCGAAGCGCCTCCACGCGCGCGTGCACGTGCTGCACCTGTCGTCGGGCGACGCGCTGCCGATGATCGCCGCCGCCCGCCGTGAGGGCGTCCGGATCACCGTCGAGACCTGCCCGCACTACCTCACCCTGACCGCCGAGGAGGTCCCGGACGGCGCGAGCGAGTTCAAGTGCTGCCCGCCGATCCGCGAGCGCGCCAACCAGGACCTGCTCTGGCAGGCCCTCGCCGACGGCACCATCGACTGCGTCGTCACCGACCACTCGCCCTCCACCGCCGACCTCAAGACCGACGACTTCGCCACCGCCTGGGGCGGCATCTCCGGCCTCCAGCTCAGCCTCTCCGCCGTCTGGACCGAGGCCCGCAGGCGCGGGCACTCGCTGGAGGACGTGGCGCGCTGGATGTCCACGAGCACCGCCCGGCTGGCCGGCCTCGACCGGAAGGGGGCCATCGAGGCCGGACGCGACGCCGACTTCGCCGTCCTCGCACCCGACGAGACCTTCACCGTGGACCCCGCCGCGCTCCACCACCGCAACCGGGTCACGGCGTACGCGGGCCGGACCCTCGACGGAGTCGTCAGGTCCACCTGGCTGCGCGGCGAACGCATCATGGCGGACGGCGAGTTCACCGAGCCCGCCGGCCGGCTCCTCGTGTCCCGCGCTCCCTCCCGCACCTCGTGAAAGGAAGAACTGATCACCTTGACGGCGACACCTCACTTCACCGGAGACGCCAGCCCGTACCAGGGCGGTGACCCGTACGCGGACTACCGCACCGCCGACTTCCCCTTCACCCGGCACGCCAACCTCGCCGACCGGCGGCTCGGCGCCGGCGTCATCGCGGCGGGCGACGAGTTCTTCGCCGAGCGCGAGAACCTCCTCGTGCCCGAGCGCCCCGAGTTCGACCCGGAGCACTTCGGTCACAAGGGCAAGATCATGGACGGCTGGGAGACCCGCCGCCGGCGCGGCGTCTCGGCGGAGCACCCGTGGCCCGCGCCCGAGGACCACGACTGGGCCCTCGTCCGCCTCGGCGCGCCCGGTGTCGTACGCGGTGTCGTCGTCGACACGGCCCACTTCCGGGGCAACTACCCGCAGGCGGTGTCCGTCGAGGCCGCCTCGGTGCCCGGTTCGCCCTCCCCCCAGGAGCTCCTGGGGGACGACGTGAAGTGGACGACGCTGGTACCGCGCACGGCGGTGGGCGGTCACGCGGCGAACGGCTTCACCGTCGCGGCCGAGCAGTGCTTCACGCACGTACGCGTCAACCAGCACCCCGACGGCGGCATCGCGCGGCTGCGCGTCCACGGCGAGGTCGTGCCCGATCCCGTGTGGCTCACCGCGCTCGGCACGTTCGACGTCGTCGCCCTGGAGAACGGGGGCCGGGTCGAGGACGCCTCCGACCTGTTCTACTCGCCCGCCACCAACACCATCCAGCCCGGACGCTCACGGAAGATGGACGACGGCTGGGAGACCCGCCGCCGCCGCGACCGGGGCAACGACTGGATCCGCTACCGGCTCGCCGGGCAGTCGGAGATCCGCGCCGTCGAGATCGATACGGCCTGTCTGAAGGGCAACAGCGCGGGCTGGGCGTCCGTCTCCGTGCGGGACACCGAGGACGGCGACTGGGTGGAGCTCCTGCCGCGCACCCGCCTGCAGCCCGACACCAACCACCGGTTCGTACTCGACGCCCCCGCGGTCGGCACGCACGCGCGCGTGGACATCTTCCCGGACGGGGGCATCTCCCGGCTGCGCCTGTTCGGCTCCCTGACTCCGGACGGAGCCGCCGGGCTGGCCGCCCGCCACCAGGAGCTGCGCGGCTGACCCCGGGCACACTCAGTTCGCGCCCCCGGCCCCCGGCCACCGCCGCGGCCGTGGGGCGCGGTGCCGTTCCGCCCCCGTCCCCCGGCCGCCCGTGCCCCAACCGATCGGCCCGTACGGGCACTCGGTGGCACGGCCGGCCGTTGGAAGGGCGAAGGGGGAGACGTATGGCGGACGTGATCGATCTGGAGGAGTACGGGGCGGGGTTCACCGAGGACCCGCACCCCGTGTACGCGCGACTGCGGGAGCTGGGCCCGGTGCACCGGGTGCGCCTGCCCCAGCCCGACGGCTACGAGACCTGGCTGGTCGTCGGGTACGAGGAGGCGCGCGCCGCGCTCGCCGACCCGCGCATCGGCAAGGACCCGCAAAAGATCGGGGTCACCTTTCTCGACGAGGAGCTGATCGGCAAGTACCTGCTGATCGCCGACCCGCCCCAGCACACGCGACTGCGCAAGCTGGTAGCCCGGGAGTTCACGGGCCGCCGCGTGGAGGCCCTGCGGCCGCGCGTACGGGAGATCACCGGCCAGTTGCTCGACGCGATGCTGCCGCGGGGCCGCGCCGACCTCGTGGAGTCGTTCGCCTATCCGCTGCCGCTCACCGTCATCTGCGAGCTGCTGGGCGTGCCCGAGACCGACCGGGCGGCGTTCCGCGCCATGTCGACGGAGGTGGTGGCGCCCACGGACGCCACGACCGAGCTGGCGGCCGTCGAGCAACTGGGCGCCTATCTCACGGAGCTCATCGAGGACAAGCGCCGCTCGGGGCACAGCGGCGACCTGCTCAGCGACCTGATCCGCACGACCGCCGAGGACGAGGACCGCCTCAGTGCCGAGGAGCTGCGCGGCATGGCGTTCATCCTCCTCATCGCGGGACACGAGACGACCGTCAACCTCCTCGCGAGCGGAGTGCGCGCCCTGCTCACGCACCCGGACCAACTCGCCGCGCTGCGCGCCGACATGAGCCTGCTGGACGGCGCCGTCGAGGAGATGCTGCGCTACGAGGGCCCGGTGGAGAACGCGACGTTCCGGTATGCCGCCGAACCCCTCGACATCGGCGGTACGGCGATCCCCGCGGGCGACCCGGTGCTCATCGGGCTCACCGCCGCCGACCGCGACGGGGGCCGCTTCCCGGCTCCCGACCGCTTCGACATACTCCGGGCACCGCAGGGCCACCTCGCCTTCGGGCACGGCATCCACTACTGCCTGGGTGCGCCCCTGGCCCGCCTCGAAGCACGGGTGGCGCTCCGCGCCCTGCTGGAGCGCTGCCCCGGCCTCGCCCTCGACGGCCCGCACGGGGGCTGGCTGCCGGGCATGCTGATGCGGGGCGTGCGTACGCTGCCGGTGCGCTGGCAGACCTGACGGACGGCCCCTCCCGCCGCGGATGCCGCGCCGTGCGGATGCCGCGCCGTGCGGATGCCGCGCCGTGCGGATGCCGCGCCGTGCGGATGCCGCGCCGTGCGGATGCCGCGCCGTGCGGGCGGCCCGCCCCGCAACGCCCGCACGCCCGTCCCGTACGCCCGCCCCGAAAGCCGCTCACGCCCACCGCCCGCGAAGGCAGCCGTCCCGAACCAGGAGTGCCGTGCCATGACCGTACCCGTCGTCCTCGATCTCGCCGCCGCACGGTCGGTGCTGGAGAGCCAGCCCTTCAGCCGGCTGCTCGGGGCGCGCCTCACCGCCTTCGGCGACGGCCACGCCACCCTGGAGGTCGGCATCCGCGAGGAACTGCGCCAGCAGAACGGATTCCTGCACGGCGGAGTCGTCTCCTACGCGGCCGACAACGCGCTCACCTTCGCCGGTGGCGCCGCTCTCGGACCGGCCGTGCTCACCGGCGGTTTCTCCATCCAGTACGTCCGCCCGGCCACCGGCCGCACCCTCGTCGCCCGCGCCCAGGTCCTGCACGCCGGCCGCAGACAGGCCGCCGTCCGCTGTGATCTGTCCACGGTCGGCGAGGACGGCACCGAGACCCTGTGCGCGGTCGCTCAGGGCACGGTGCTGTCGGCGTCCTGACGCGGCCGCCCGCGGGTCAGTCCCGGCCGCCCGGGATCTCCGCCAGCCGCACCGGCCGCCGCTCCAGCCGGGACAGCTCGCACGCCTCGGCGATCCGCAGCGCGTGCAGCGCCTCCCGGCCGTCGCAGGGGTTGGCGCGCTCACCCCGGACGACCTCGACGAACGACGCGAGCTCGGCCTCGTACGCGGGACCGAACCGCTCCAGGAAGCCGGTCCACGGCTTGTCGGCGGGAGGCGGCCCGGCCGGTTCGGTGGAGGCGATCGGCGTCCGGTCGTCGAGGCCGACGCCGATCTGGTCCAGCTCACCGGCGAGCTCCATGCGGACGTCATAGCCCGCGCCGTTCACCCGGGTCGCCGTCGCCGTGGCGAGCGTGCCGTCGTCCAGGGTGAGGACGGCCGCCGCCGTGTCGATGTCGTGCGCCTCGCGGAACATGGCGGGGCCGGCGTCGGACCCGGTCGCGTAGACCTCGGTCACCTCGCGGCCGGTGACCCAGCGCAGCATGTCGAAGTCGTGCACCAGGCAGTCCCGGTAGAGGCCGCCGGAGAGCGGGAGGTACGCGGCCGGGGGCGGTGACTGGTCGGATGTCATCGCCCGAACGGTGTGCAGCCGCCCGAGCCGCCCCGAGCGCACGGCCTCCCGCGCGGCCGTGTACCCGGAGTCGAAGCGGCGCTGGAAGCCCAGCTGCAGCACGGTCCCGGCGGCGTCGACCTCGGCGAGCGCGGCCAGCGTGCCCGGCAGGTCGACGGCGATGGGCTTCTCGCAGAAGACGGGAAGCCCGGAGCGGGCCGCCCGGCCGATCAGCTCGGCGTGGGCGGCGGTGGCGGCGGTGATGACGACCGCGTCCACGCCCCAGGTGAAGATCTCGTCGACGCCGGGCGCCGCCGTGGCGCCCAGACGGTCCGCGAGCGCGTGGGCCCGCGCGCTGTCCGCGTCCGTGACGATCAGTGAGCCGACGTCGCGGTGACGGTGGAGAGCGGTCGCGTGGAAAGTACCGATACGACCCGTTCCGATGAGTCCGATGCGCATGGGAACAACCTGAGGGCGTGCCGGGCACCCTGTCAATGGTTTGTCCGGACAATCGAACTTCACAACTTCCCGTCAACATCTCACGGGGCTACGCTCGGCGGCGTGCCGAAACCAGAAGTGGACCCGACCGTCGCGCTCCAGCTGGGCGTGGACCGCAGCAGTCCGGTCCCGCTCTACTTCCAGCTGTCGCAGCAACTGGAGGCCGCGATCGAGAGGGGAACGCTGACTCCGGGCAGCCTCCTCGGCAACGAGATCGAGCTCGCCGGGCGGCTCGGCCTGTCCCGGCCCACGGTCCGGCAGGCCATCCAGTCCCTCGTCGACAAGGGACTGCTGGTGCGCCGGCGGGGCGTCGGCACCCAGGTCGTGCACAGCCAGGTCAAGCGCCCCCTGGAACTGAGCAGCCTGTACGACGACCTGGAGGCGGCCGGCCAGCGCCCCGCCACCCGGGTGCTCGCCAACGTCCTGGAGCCCGCGTCCGCCGAGGTCGCGGCCGCGCTCGGAGTCGCCGAGGGCGTCGAGGTGCACCGCGTCGAGCGGCTCCGGCTGGCCCACGGCGAGCCGATGGCGTACCTCTGCAACCACCTGCCACCCGGCCTGCTGGAACTGGACGGTGCCCGGCTGGAGGCCACCGGCCTCTACCGGCTCATGCGCGCCGCGGGCATCAGCCTGCACAGCGCCCGTCAGTCCGTCGGCGCCCGCGCGGCCACGGAGGAGGAGGGCGAGCGGCTCGGGGAGCCCGCGGGCGCGCCCCTGCTGACCATGCGGCGGACCACCTTCGACGACACCGGCCGCGCCGTCGAGTTCGGTTCGCACACCTACCGGGCCTCGCGCTACTCCTTCGAGTTCCAGCTCCTCGTACGGCCCTGACGTGCCCGGCGGCCCCACCCGCCCGCGGGCCGTTCCCCGCCCGTCACCGTCGTCATAATGTTCTGACAAATCCATTGACGGGCGCGCGGGCCGGACGCTAGAACTCCCCTCAGCCGCAACGGGGCGGCCCGGGAGAAGAGAGTGGTCCGCACTATGCGTACAGCCCGCACAGCGGCAGCGATGATCGCTGTCATTGCCCTCGCGGCCGGGTGCAGCAGTTCCGGCGGCAAGGATTCCGAGGACAAGGAGAGCGGCACGAGCGGTGGGAAGGCCGCCTCGACACCCCGCCTCAAGATCGCCATGGTGACCCACTCGGGAGCCGGGGACACCTTCTGGGACATCGTGCAGAGCGGCGCCAAGCAGGCCGCGGCCAAGGACAACGTGGAGTTCCTGTACTCCAACTCCGCCGAGGCCAAGGAGCAGGCCGACCTCGTCCAGACGGCGATCGACAAGAAGGTCGACGGCATCGTCGTCACCCTCGCCAAGCCCGAGGCCATGAAGGACGTGCTCGCCAAGGCGGCCCGCGCGGGCATACCGGTCGTCACCATCAACTCCGGAGCCGAGTTCTCCCAGAAGTACGGGGCGCTCGTGCACTTCGGCCAGGACGAGTCCGTGGCCGGCGAGGCGATCGGCGAGCAGCTCACCAAGGAGGGCAGGAAGAAGGCCCTCTGCGTCATCCACGAACAGGGCAACGTCTCCCTGGAGCAGCGCTGCGCGGGCGTGAAGAAGACCTTCGAGGGCACCGTCGAGAACCTCAACGTCGAGGGCACCAACGCCCCCGCCTCCCAGTCGTCGATCGAGGCGAAGCTGCAGGCCACCAAGGACATCGACGCCGTGGTCACGCTCGGCGCCCCGCTCGCCGCCGTCGCCGTCAAGGCCAAGGCCGACGCGGGCAGCAAGGCGGAGATCGACACCTTCGACCTCAACGCCGAGGTGGTCAGGCGCCTCAAGGCCAAGGAGGTCGGCTTCGCCGTCGACCAGCAGCCCTACCTCCAGGGCTACGAGGCCATCGACGAACTGTGGCTCTACAAGACCAACGGAAACGTCCTCGGCGGCGGCAAGCCCGTGCTCACCGGCCCCGCCATCGTCACCGGGGAGGACGTGCCCGCCCTCGAGAAGTACACGGCACGCGGTACCCGATGACCGGGTGCGCCCCGCCCCTGTCCGCCCCTCCCGCCGGGGCGGTGACCTCCGGACTTCCGGCCGGGGGCCCACCGCCCCGCCAGGGGCCTGACCCGCGCCCGCGATCCGTGGTCGGCGATACTTGGGCCGACCAAGCAACGGATCAAGAAGGGCACGGCCTCGTGGCACGGACTCGGACCTGGGTGACCATCGCGCTCGCAGGGGCGCTGGGAGCGTCCCTCGCGGGATGCAGCAGCACCGGCGGGAAGCGGGCGGAGGACGCCCGCAAGGCCGCGTCGGCCCAGGGGAGGGCAGCGGTGAACACGCCGCGCTGGACCTTCGCCATGATCACCCACTCGGGCGACGGCGACACCTTCTGGGACATCGTGCAGAACGGTGCCGAGCAGGCCGCTGTCAAGGACAACATCAAGTTCCTGTACTCGCACAACGACGAGGCGCAGCAGCAGGCCCAGCTGGTGGACGCCGCCGTGGACAAGAAGGTCGACGGCATCATCGTCTCCCTGGCCAAGCCCGACGCCATGAAGGCGGCCGTCGCGCGCGCCGAGAAGGCCGGCATCCCGGTGATCACGGTCAACTCCGGCTCCGCCGAGTCCAAGAAGTTCGGGGCGCTCACCCACATCGGACAGGACGAGACCGTCGCCGGTGAGGCCGTCGGCGAGGAGCTGAACAAGCGCGGGCGCGAGAAGGCCCTGTGCGTCCTGCACGAGCAGGGCAACGTCGGCCACGAGCAGCGCTGCGCCGGGGTGAAGTCGACCCTCGACGGCACCGTGCAGAACCTGTACGTCGAGGGCACCAACATGCCCGAGGTGCAGTCCGCCGTCAGCGCCAAGCTGCAGGCCGACAAGTCCATCGACGCGGTCGTCACGCTCGGCGCCCCGTACGCCGACACCGCCGTCAAGGCCAGGGACGACGTGGGCAGCAAGGCGGAGATCGACACCTTCGACCTGAACGCCAAGGTCGCCGCCGAGCTCAAGGACGGCACGCTCGGCTTCGCCGTCGACCAGCAGCCGTACCTCCAGGGCTACGAGGCCGTCGACCTGCTCTGGCTGTACAAGTACAACGCCGATGTCCTCGGCGGCGGCAAGCCGGTCCTCACCGGACCGCAGATCATCACCGAGAAGCAGGCCGCCGCGCTCGAGGAGTACACGAAGCGGGGAACCCGATGACCGCCACAGCACCGGCGCCCGCGCCGGGATCTAAGACGGACGAACGGCTGCTGAAGACGTCGCCGCTGCGCAGCCTCATGGGCCGCCCGGAGCTCGGCTCGGTGGTCGGCGCGATCGCCGTCTTCGTCTTCTTCGCGATCTTCGCGGACAGTTTCGTACGGGCCTCCAGCCTGGCCACGGTCCTGTACGCCTCGTCGACCATCGGCATCATGGCCGTCCCGGTGGCCCTGCTGATGATCGGCGGCGAGTTCGACCTCTCCGCGGGCGTCATGGTGACCAGCTCCGCGCTGATCTCCTCCATGTTCAGCTACCAGATGACGGCGAACGTCTGGGCCGGCGTGCTCGTGTCCCTGCTGGTCACGCTCGCCCTCGGCGTCTTCAACGGCGTCATGCTGACCCGCACCGACCCGCCCAGTTTCATCATCACGCTCGGCACGTTCCTCATGCTGACCGGGATGAACCTCGGCTTCACCAAGCTGATCAGCGGCACCGTCTCCACCAAGTCGATCTCCGACATGGAGGGCTTCTCCTCCGCGAGGGACGTCTTCGCCTCCACCCTCACCATCGGCGGCGTCGACTTCAAGATCACCATCCTGTGGTGGCTCGGCATGATCGCCGTCGCCACCTGGATCCTGCTGCGCACCCGCGTCGGGAACTGGATCTACGCGGTCGGCGGCGGCGAGCAGGCCGCCCGCGCGGTCGGCGTACCGGTCGACAAGACCAAGATCGGCCTCTACATGGGTGTCGCCTTCGGCGCCTGGGTCTCCGGCCAGCACCTGCTGTTCTCGTTCGACGTCGTCCAGTCCGGCGAAGGCGTGGGCAACGAGCTGATCTACATCATCGCGGCCGTCATCGGCGGCTGTCTGATCACCGGCGGATACGGTTCGGCGGTCGGCGCTGCGGTCGGCGCCCTGATCTTCGGCATGGTCAGCAAGGGCATCGTCTTCGCCGAGTGGAACCCGGACTGGTTCAAGTTCTTCCTGGGAGTGATGCTGCTCCTGGCGACCCTGCTCAACCACTGGGTCCGCAAGCGCGCGGAGGTGACGAAATGACGAAGCACACCCCTTCCCCTTCCCCGGACACCGCCGCCACGGAGCGCACGGCACTCGTCGAACTCGACGACGTCAGCAAGTACTACGGGAACATCCGCGCCCTCGAAGGCGTCTCGCTGGAGGTCCACGCGGGCGAGATCACCTGCGTGCTCGGCGACAACGGCGCCGGCAAGTCCACCCTCATCAAGATCATCTCGGGGCTCCACCAGCACGACGCGGGCACCCTGCGCATCGGCGGCGAGGAGAAGCGGCTTGCGTCCCCGCGCGAGGCCCTCGACCTCGGCATCGCCACCGTCTACCAGGACCTTGCCGTCGTCCCGCTGATGCCGGTCTGGCGGAACTTCTTCCTCGGCTCGGAGCCGACGAAGGGCGTCGGCCCCCTCAAGCGCCTCGACGTCGACCTCATGCGCAGGACGACCCACGCGGAGCTGCTGCGCATGGGCATCGACCTGCGCGACGTCGACCAGCCCATCGGCACCCTCTCGGGCGGCGAGCGCCAGTGCGTGGCGATCGCCCGCGCCGTCCACTTCGGTGCCAAGGTCCTCGTCCTCGACGAGCCCACCGCCGCACTCGGTGTGAAGCAGTCCGGTGTGGTCCTCAAATATGTGGCCGCCGCCCGGGACGCCGGGCTGGGTGTTGTGTTGATCACCCACAACCCGCATCACGCCTACCTCGTCGGCAACCGTTTCGTGCTCCTCAAGCGCGGCACCATGTCCGGCAGCCACACCCGCGAGGAGATCACCCTCGACGAGCTGACCCGGCAGATGGCGGGCGGCAGCGAACTCGACGACCTCCGCCACGAGCTGGAACGCGCCCAGTAGGAAGCCGCCGCGTGAAGGGCCGGGGGACCGTGCGATCAGCCTCCCGGCCCGCGGCCGGCACCCCCTCCCGGCCCGCGGCCGGCACACGCCTCCCGGGGCCCCGGGAGGCGTCTCCCACCGGGCCGCCCGCCCTGGGTCGGCCCGGCGCCCACGGTGCAGGCCCGCGCCCGCGTAAGGCAGAATCGGCGCGATGAGCACCTACCGCGACTTCACACACCGCGGCTCCGCGCGGGCCACCGTCCTGCGGACCGTGGGGACCCGTGAGCGCCGCTCCCATCTGACGGCGCCCCGCGTCCCCACCGTCGGCATCGACATCGGAGGCACCAAGGTGATGGCCGGCGTCGTCGACGCCGACGGCAACATCCTGGAGAAGGTCCGCGCGGAGACACCCGACAAGTCCAAGAGCCCCAAGGTCGTCGAGGACACCATCGTCGAG
This sequence comes from Streptomyces sp. NPDC008313, assembly GCF_042956125.1. NCBI lineage: Bacteria > Bacillati > Actinomycetota > Actinomycetes > Kitasatosporales > Streptomycetaceae > Streptomyces > Streptomyces sp. NPDC008313. The sequence continues at coordinate 103,941 of NZ_JBIBFR010000003.1, read as the reverse complement.
CTGGTGCTCGACCTCTCCGACCGGCACGACGTGCACGCCGTCGGCATCGGCGCGGCCGGCTGGGTCGACGCCGACCGCAACCGCGTCCTGTTCGCCCCCCACCTGTCCTGGCGCAACGAGCCGCTGCGCGACCGCCTCGCCGGACGGCTCGCCGTGCCCGTCCTCGTCGACAACGACGCCAACGCCGCCGCCTGGGCGGAATGGCGCTTCGGCGCGGGCCGCGACGAGGACCACCTGGTCATGATCACGCTCGGCACCGGAATCGGCGGTGCCATCCTCGAGGACGGCCAGGTCAAGCGAGGCAGGTTCGGCGTCGCCGGCGAGTTCGGCCACATGCAGGTCGTGCCCGGCGGCCACCGCTGCCCCTGCGGCAACCGCGGCTGCTGGGAGCAGTACAGCTCCGGCAACGCACTGGTCCGGGAGGCCCGCGAACTCGCCGCCGCCGACTCCCCGGTCGCCTACGGGATCATCGAGCGCGTCAAGGGAAGCATCCCCGACATCACCGGGCCGCTCATCACCGAGCTGGCCCGCGAGGGCGACGCCATGTGCGTCGAGCTGCTCCAGGACATCGGCCAGTGGCTCGGCGTCGGCATCGCCAACCTCGCCGCCGCCCTCGACCCCTCCTGCTTCGTCGTCGGCGGCGGCGTCAGCGCCGCCGACGACCTGCTGATCGGCCCCGCCCGGGACGCCTTCAGGCGCCACCTCACCGGCCGCGGCTACCGGCCCGAGGCCCGCATCGCCCGCGCCCAGCTCGGCCCCGAGGCCGGTATGGTCGGCGCCGCCGACCTCGCGCGCCTCGTCGCCCGCCGCTTCCGCCGCGCCAACCGGCGCCGCGTCGAGCGCTACGAGAGGTACGAGCGGTACACGCAGTCCCGCCGTACGACGCCGGAGTCGATGTGACGGCCGCACTGCCCCACCAGGCACCCGCCCCCGACGAGCCGCCCCACCCGCCCGAGGACCGGCGGCACATGATCCGCCGCCGCGCGCTCACCCTGCTGATCATCGTGCTGCTCATCGGCGTGCCCGCCGGCTATCTGGTGATCTCCGCCAACCAGAGCCGCGACAGCGGCAAGGACAAGGAGGAGAAGTACTCGGCGACCGGACTCACCGCGGGCTGGCCCTCCCGCGTCCAGCGCCGGCTCTACCAGGTGCCGATCCCCGGCTACTCCCGCGACGTCGCCTACTACGAGACCAACAACTGGCGCACCAGCCGCATGTACGTCCAGTTCCTGACCAGCCCCGAGGGCCTGGACACGTTCCTCGGCAAGATCGGCACCAGCCGCGACAAGTTCCGCCCGGACGACATCACCATCCACGAGCGCGACCAGAAGGTCGTCGGCTGGGACTTCGGCGGCCCCGGCCCGTGGTCGGGCCTCGCCCACAAGCAGAAGAACCCCTCGCCCACCCACGACATCGTCGTGAACTGGTCCGACCCCAAGCACCCCATGGTGTACGTCGTCTCCCGCACCACACCCTGAGCCGCCTCGGAACAGCCCCCGGAAGGTCCCAGACCCCGCCGCCGGGACCGGTTGTCAGACCCCGCCCGTAAAGTCAAAGACGTCCGACGCGACCGGTGCGCCGGACACGACAGCCCGCGACGGACGCGAGCGACGGGACGACGGGGGAGGTGACGGGACGCATGAGCTTCGGCACCGCCGACGCACGCCCGGGTGACACCGGCCGGGACGGCGCGACGCCCCCGCCGCGGGCCGCCGCCGTCTTCCTGCCCGCGCCGGTGCCCCGTGACGGCCTGGTCGCCTTCTGGGACCCCGATGGCGGCCCGCTGCCCGCGGGCGAGCCGGCCGAGATCACGGTCGTACGACGGCACGGCGGCTCGGTGCGCCGGACCGCGGTCCCCGCACGCACCCTCGGAGTCGCCGAGGCACTCCCGCTGCTCACCGGCGCCCGCCGTGCCCCCGCCGCACACCCCGCCACGGCCTGCTGGGGCGCGGCCGCCCTGCACGCGCTAGGGCTCGTCGCGCGCGGCAGGCTGCTGCCCGGCCTGACGCCCGACGGCCACGACGCCTGGCGGGCCGGCCCCCTCGACCCCGCCGACCTCGCCCACCTCAGGGCGGTCGCCGCCGCCCTCCCGTACGAGGGCCATGCCGTCCCGCTGCCCGGCCCCGGCCCGCTGCGGCTGCCCGACCCCGAAGCGCTGATGCGCTCCTTCCTCGACGCGGTCGCCGACACGCTGCCGCGCACCCCCGCCGCGGCGCACGCCTCCGGACGTCCCTTCGCCGCCCGCGAGCCGCAGCGGCTGCCCGGCGCGCACGACTGGGCCGCCGAGGTCGCCGCGGGCATGGACGCGGGCGTCCGGATCTCGCTCCGCCTCGACCTCTCCGCGTACCAGCTCTTCGACGACCCGGAGGGCGCCCACCGCGCGGGCGCGGCCGTCGTCCAGGTGCACAGCCTCGCCGACCCCACCCTCGTCGTCGACGCCGCCGCGCTCTGGGCGGGCGACGCCGACACCGTGTTCGGGCCCCGCGCCCGCGTCGACACCGCCCTCGCCGTACGGCGCGCGGCACGGGTCTGGCCACCCCTCGACCGCCTCGCCGAACAGGACGTGCCCGACGTCCTCGCCCTCACCGAGGAGGAGCTGTACGACCTGCTCGGCGTCGCGGCGACCCGGCTCGGCGCCGCCGGAGTCGCCGTGCACTGGCCCCGCGACCTCGCCCAGGACCTCAGCGCGGCCGCCGTGGTCCGCCCCGCCCCCGGCTCGGCCACGGACGGCACCGGCTTCTTCGAGAGCGAGGACCTGCTCCAGTTCCGCTGGCAGCTCGCCCTCGGCGGCGACCCGCTCACCGAGGCCGAGATGGACATGCTGGCGGAGGCCCACCGGCCGGTGGTGCGGCTGCGGGACCAGTGGGTGCTCGTCGACCCCGCCCTCGTCCGCAAGGCCCGCAAACGCGAACTGGGTCTCCTCGACCCCGTCGACGCCCTCTCCGTCGCCCTCACCGGCAGCGCCGAGGTCGACGGGGAGACGGTCGAGGCGGTACCGGTCGGCGCGCTGGCCGCGCTGCGCGACCGGCTGACAGCGGGCGTGACGCCCACGGAGGCCCCGGCCGGGCTGCGGGCCCGCCTGAGGGACTACCAGCTCAGGGGCCTCGCCTGGCTCGACCTCATGACCTCCCTGGGCCTCGGCGGCTGCCTCGCCGACGACATGGGCCTGGGCAAGACCGTCACCCTCATCGCGCTGCACCTGCGGCGCGCGCATAGCGAGCCGACCCTCGTCGTCTGCCCCGCCTCCCTGCTCGGCAACTGGCAGCGCGAGATCGAGCGCTTCGCCCCCGGCACCCCCGTCCGCCGCTACCACGGGGCGGGCCGCACCCTGGAGGACCTCGACGGCGGCTTCGTCCTCACCACGTACGGGACGATGCGCTCGGCCGCGTCGCGCCTCGCCCAGCAGCCCTGGGGCATGATCGTCGCGGACGAGGCGCAGCACGTGAAGAACCCGTACTCGGCGACGGCGAAGGCGCTCCGCACGATCCCGGCGCCCGCCCGCGTGGCACTCACCGGCACCCCCGTGGAGAACAACCTGTCCGAGCTGTGGGCCCTGCTCGACTGGACGACCCCCGGCCTCCTCGGCCCTTTGAAGTCCTTCCGGGCCCGCCACGCCCGCGCCGTGGAGAACGGCGAGGACGACGAGGCGGTCGCGCGGCTGGCCGGGCTGATCCGGCCCTTCCTGCTCCGCCGCAAGAAGTCCGACCCCGGCATCGTCCCGGAACTCCCGCCGAAGACCGAGACCGACCACCCGGTGGCCCTCAGCCGCGAACAGGCATCCCTGTACGAGGCCGTGGTCCGCGAGGGGATGCTGGCCATCGAGACCGCCGAGGGCATCGGCAGGCGCGGACTCGTCCTCAAACTCCTCACCTCCCTCAAGCAGATCTGCGACCACCCCGCGCTGTATCTGAAGGAGGACGCGCGGACGGCCTCCGAGGCGGCCGTCTCCCGGCTCGCCCACCGCTCCGGCAAACTCGCCCTGCTCGACGAACTGCTGGACACCGTGCTCGCCGAGGACGGCTCGGCCCTGGTGTTCACGCAGTACGTGGGCATGGCCCGGCTGATCACCACCCACCTCGCGGCCCGCGCCGTCCCGGTCGAGCTGCTGCACGGCGGCACGCCCGTCCCGGACCGCGAGCGGATGGTGGACCGCTTCCAGGACGGGGCCACCCCCGTCCTGGTCCTCTCCCTGAAGGCCGCCGGCACCGGCCTCAACCTCACCCGGGCCGGACACGTCGTCCACTTCGACCGCTGGTGGAACCCGGCGGTGGAGGAGCAGGCCACCGACCGCGCCTACCGCATCGGCCAGACCCAGCCCGTCCAGGTCCACCGGCTGATCACGGAGGGCACGGTGGAGGACCGTATCGCCGAGATGCTGGAGGCGAAGCGGGCCCTGGCCGACGCGATCCTCGGCTCCGGCGAGTCCGCCCTGACCGAACTCACCGACCGTGAACTGTCCGACCTGGTCTCCCTCAGGAGGACGGCATGAACGCGGACGGCATGGACGTGGATGACGCGAACACGGGCGGCGCGGAGGCGGATGGCGTGAACGCGGGCACGCCCGAGCCGGGGCCCGCCGACGGGGTCCGCCCGGCCGACGAGGCCCGCCGCGCTCTGCGGGCCGCCCGCGAACGTGAACCCCGTGCACCCTGGGGCCACGAGCCCTGGGGTCACGAGCCGGACGACGGCCGGTCCGGGGCGCCTTCCGCGCCGCACCCCGCTCCTGCGCCCGGACCGGAGCCCGAGCCCAGGTCTCCGGCCGGACCCGCCGCCTCGGACCCCCGCCCCGGCGACCTGGCCCGCGAGGCCCTGCGAGCCTCCCGGCCGGGCGGAACCGTGGACCCCTCCGCCGCGGCGGCCCCCGCGCACGACGCCGGGCCCACCCCCGCGCGCGACGCCGGGCCCCCGGCCGGGGCCCGCCCCGGTGACACCGCGCGCGAGGCCCTGCGCGCGGCGCGGAAGCGCGAGGCGCGGGCGCGGGCGGACGCGGCGGCCGAGGCTGTCGCGCGCGGGAGGGCGGCCCGGTCCGCAGGCCGCCCGGCCGCACCCCGGCCCGCCGCCCAGGGAGGCCGTGCGCAGGAACTGCGCGCCCTCCTGGCGGACGCGTTCCGCCTCCCCGACGACGAGACGCGCACCGACGAGACGCCCGCCGATGCGACACGTGTGGACGAGACGCGCGCCGATGCGACGCGCGCCGACGAGGCGCGCACCGCCGAGACGCGTATCGGTCAGACGCACGGCGCCGAGCCCCCCGCCTCGGCCACCACCCTCGCCTCTGCCGCAGCCCCCGCCTCCACCCCCGCCACGGCTCCCGCCCCCGGTGCCTCCGGACGGCCGTCGGCGCCCATGGCCGCGTCCCGGCGGGACGGTGAGTCACGGCGGACGTTCGCCGCGTTCACGGCGCGCGCGTCCCGGGGGAGCGAATTCGCCCGGACCTGGTGGGGGAACGCCTGGGTGTCGGCGCTGGAGCAGGGCGCCCTCGACGCAGCCCGGCTGGCGCGGGGCAGGGCGTACGCCGACCGGGGAAACGTCGACGCCATCACCGTCACCCCGGGGCTCGTCCTCGCCTACGTGCACGGGAGCCGCCCGCGTCCCTACCGCGTGCAGTTGCGGTTGCGCACGCTCTCCGACGACGACTGGGACCGCTTCCTCGACGCCGCCGACCGGCCCGGCCACATCGCCGCGCTGCTCGACAAGGAGATGCCCCGGTCGCTCGCTGAGTGCGGCGTGGACCTGCTCCCCGGACCCCGCGACATTCAGCCGCGCTGCAGCTGCCCCGACTCCGGGCACCCTTGCAAGCACGCGGCGGCCCTCTGCTACCAGACGGCACGCCTGCTCGACGAGGACCCCTTCGTCCTGCTCCTGCTGCGCGGCCGCGGAGAACGCGAACTGCTCGACGCGCTCTCCCGGCTGAGCGCGGCGCGCGCGGCCCGCGCCGCCCAGGACCGGGCACCCGCGCCACCGCCCGGCGTCCGCGCCCGCGACGCCGTCGCCCGGCGCACCCTGCCGCCCCTGCCCGCACCGCTGCCCGTGCCCCCGCACCCCGAGCAGCCGCCGGTCTACCCGGGGGCGCCGGGCGGCCCGGACCCGTTCGCCCTGGACCAGCTCGCCACCGACGCGGCCGGACGCGCGCACGCCCTGCTCGCCACCGGCCGCGACCCGGTCGCCGGTCTGACGCTCTGGCAGGACGCCGTGCGTCTGGCCGCCGCCCGTCCCGGCTCCGGCCTCACCGCCGCCACCCGCTCGCTGTACCAGTCCCTCGCCTCCGCCGCCGGACGCACCCCGGGGGACCTCGCGCGCGCGGTCGCCGCCTGGCGGCAGGGCGGGTACGAGGCGCTCACGGTCCTCGAAGAGCCCTGGGACCCGCCGGCCGGCCGCTTCGACCGCGCCCGCCCGCTGCTGCGCGCGGCGGACCTCCCCGCGTTCCGGCCGTGGCGCAACCACCTCACCCACCCCCACGGCCATGTCCAGCTCCGGTTGGGGCAGGGCGGCCTGTGGTACGCGTACGAATCGGAGCCCGGCCAGGACGACTGGTGGCCCCGGGGCACCCCCGACCTCGACCCGGTCGGCGCCCTCACCGGACTGGGGTCGGTCTGACCTCACGACGGAGTGCGGGGGCCCCGGTGCACCGGGGCCCCCGCACTCCGTCGTGGTGGGACGTCTGGCCGCGACGGATCAGCGGGTGAAGGTCACCCGGTGCTCCCGCAGCGCGGCGCAGTTGGAGCCGTACACCTGCACGTACACGTTGTCGATGCTGCCGCCCCAGTCGACGCAGTGAGCCTTGCCGTAGACGTAGGTCGGGCCTGCGTACGACGTGTACGTCCCGTAGTCCTGGTCACCGGCGTCGGTGTCGGAGACGTAGATCCACGCGGACATGTCCCGGGCGGTGCCCGGGTTGGTGCGGATGGTCGTGACGCAGTTCTTGCCGTTGGTGGAGTTGTACGTCAGGTAGACGGTGCCAAGGGACCCGACCGCCGCCGAGTTCACGGTCTTGTAGCCGCTGCCGCAGACCTTCTGCGGTGTGGTGTTGGGCGCGGCGGAGGCCGGCGCCGCCAGGGCGGTCGTGGCCCCCATGGCCAGGGCCGCTACGGCGGAGGCAGCCAGGACGGAACGGCTGAATCTCATATTTCCCCCTTGCAACTCTTCGGGTGGTTGCTCCTGCCCAATGTGACCCACGACTCATCCAAATGGTTGTGCCGCGTTCTGGGGCAGTTCCGAGCTGATGAGCAGTCAAGTGACCGCGCTGACACGGTTGTTGTGAATCCGCTTCGCCTCTTGACAATCTGAGCTGCGGTGAAGAACATACATTTCAGATTGGCAAGCCTGTGCCCATCGGGGGCCCGCCTCCGTCGCGGCCTTCTTCCCAGGAGCCGATCTTCCTCTCTCCCTGACGACGCGTAAGGCGAGGCCCGGTGCTCCCGGGCCTTTTTCGTGTGCGCGCCCCACCCGGCTGTGCGCCCCACCCGGCTGTGCGCCCCACCCGGCTGCGCGCCCCACCCGGCTGTGCGCCCCACCCGGCGTGTGCGCCGCCCGCCCTGGATGGCGTCCGGCTCTCCGCCCGGCGTCCTGCCCGGACCGGAGCGCCCGCCTCGTCCGCACGGGAGAGCCACCACCACCGTGTCCTCGACCGGTGGTCCACCCGAGGAGGGACATTGGCGAACGGTGCCGGAAAGACCGCGCTCATCACCGGAGCGACCAGTGGTATCGGTCTGGCGACCGCGCATCGGCTGGCCGAACTCGGCTTCCGTGTCTTCCTGTGCGCCCGCGGCGCGGAGGCCGTGAAGCTGACGGCCGAGGAGTTCCGGGCCGCCGGCCACGACGCGGACGGCGTCGCCTGCGACGTCCGCTCGCCCGAGCGGATCCGGGCGATGGTGACCGCGGCGGCCGAGCGCTATGGCAGCATCGACGTCCTCGTCAACAACGCGGGCACCGGCGGCGGTGGCGTCACCGCGGACCTCACCGACGAGGCGTGGGCCGACGTCATCGACACGAACCTCAACAGCGTCTTCCACGTGACGCGCGACGTGCTCTCGATCGGCCGGATGCGCGACAAGAGCTGGGGGCGGATCGTCAACATCGCCTCCACCGCGGGAAAACAGGGCGTGGTGCTCGCCGCCCCGTACTCGGCGTCCAAGCACGGCGTCGTCGGGTTCACCAAGTCGCTCGGGAACGAGCTGGCGAAGACCGGGATCACCGTGAACGCGGTCTGCCCGGGGTACGTGGAGACGCCGATGGCGGAACGCGTGCGCGGCGGCTACGCCCGGGCCTGGGAGACCACAGAGGACGACATCCTGCGGCGGTTCGAGGCGAAGATCCCGCTGGGCCGCTACTCGACCGTCACCGAGGTGGCGGGCATGGTCGGCTACCTCGTCAGCGACACGGCGGCCTCGGTGACCTCGCAGGCCATCAACGTCTGCGGCGGCCTGGGCAACTTCTGAGCCCACCACCGCCCTCCGGCGACCGGCCCGGCCGCCGCCCACGGGCGGCGACCGGCCCGCCGCCCTCCGGCCCGCCGCCCTCCGGCGCACCGCGCTTCGCCGCGCCCCCCGACAGCCATACCAAGCGCCCCCCACGACAGCCAAACGAAACCAGGAGGTCTTCCGTGAAGTACACCGCGTTCCTCGGCGTCAGGTTCGAACCCGAGTGGTTCCTCATGGACGCGGCCGAGCGGGAGAAGTTCGAGTCGGAGTACGTCTTCCCGATCCTCGCGAAGCACGCGCGGTTCCTGGAGATCCGGCCCTTCCGCGCCTCGGCCTTCAGTTCCCGGCACACGAACTTCTTCCTCGTCCACTTCGACGACATCCCCGCCTACAACAGCCTCATCGAGGAGATGCGCGAACGTCCGCTGATGGCCAACCGGTTCGCCACCATCACGGACAACTTCATCGGCATCGAGGCCGCCCACTACACGGAGGGCGAGGACAAGGCGGCCTGACGGCCCCGGGGCCCGGGGGTGCCGGCGCACCCCGCTCGCCCGACCGCACCCACCGCGCACGACGACAGGGGAGCAAGCATGTCCACGATCGGAATCATCCTCGGCAGCAGCAGGCCGGGACGGCAGGGCGAGGCGGTCGCCCGGTGGGTCCACGGCATCGCCCGTGACCGCGACGACGCGTCCTTCGAGCCGATCGACCTCGCCGAGGTCGCCCTGCCCCACTTCGACGAGGCGATTCCCCCCATGGCGGGCGCGTACGCGCAGCCGCACACCCTCGCCTGGGCGGAGCGGATCGCCCGCCTCGACGGCTTCGTCTTCGTGACGCCCGAGTACAACCACTCCGTGCCCGGTGTGCTGAAGAACGCCATCGACTTCCTGTTCGCCGAATGGGGCAACAAGGCGGCGGGCTTCGTGGGATACGGCCCGGCCGGGGCCGTCCGCGCGGTCGAGCACCTGCGCCTGATCATGGCGGAGCTCCAGGTCGCCACCGTACGCGCGCAGGCGGCCCTGACCTTCGCCACGGACTTCGCCGACCGCACCACCTTCCGGCCCGCCCCGGAGAGCCGGGCGGCCGTCGAGCAGATGCTGGACCAGGTCGTCTCCTGGTCCGAGGCGCTGGAGCCCGTCCGCCGCAAGGCGCGGGCATGACGAGGACGGCCACGGGTCCGGACCCGGACGCGGCGGCCGCACCGCCTCACGCGCCGGTGATCGTGGTCGGCGCGGGCCCCACCGGGCTCATGCTGGCCGGTGAACTCCGTCTCGGCGGTGCCGAGGTGACCGTTCTCGACCGGCTGACCGAGCCGGTCACCGAGTCCCGCGGGCTCGGCTTCACCGCCCGGGCCGCCGAGGTCTTCGACCAGCGGGGTCTGCTGGACGGCTTCACGCACCCCGAGATCAGTCCCCGGGGCCACTTCGGCGGCATCCCGATGGACTACGACGTCCTGCCCGGCGGGCACTTCGGGGTGCGCAACGTCGAACAGACCGAGACCGAGGGCGTGCTGGAACGCTGGGCCACCGGCCTCGGTGCCACGATCCGACGCGGGTACGAGGTCACCGGCGTGCGGCAGTCCGAGGACGTGGCCGAGGTCGAGGTGTCCGGCCCGCGTGGCCAGGAGGTGCTGCGCTGCTCCTACCTGGTCGGCGCGGACGGCGGGCGCAGCACCGTACGGCGGGTCGCGGGCTTCGGCTTCCCGGGGCACGACGCGACCTGCGAGATGTTCCTCGCCGACGTGGCGGGTGCCGGCATCCGCCCGCGCCTCCTCGGCGAACGGGTGCCCGGCGGCATGGTGATGGCCGCCCGGCTGGACGACGGCGTGGACCGTGTCATCGTCTGCGAACGCGGCACCGCGCCGAAGGAGCGCACCGCTCCGCCCGGCTTCCAGGAGGTCGCCGGGGCCTGGCGGCGGCTCACCGGCGAGGACATCGGCCACGGCGAGGCCCGGTGGATCAGTTCCTTCACCGACGCCGCCCGGCTCGTCACCGAGTACCGCCGCGGACGGGTGTTCCTGGCCGGTGACGCCGCCCACATCCATCTGCCGGCGGGCGGCCAGGGCCTCAGCACCGGCGTCCAGGACGCGGTGAACCTGGGCTGGAAACTCGCGGCCGTCCTGGCCGGCCGCAGCGACGCGAGCCTGCTCGACACCTACCACCGCGAGCGGCACCCCGTGGGTGAGCGGGTTCTGACCAACACCCGGGCGCAGGGCCTGCTCTATCTCGGCGGCAGCGAGGTGGAACCGCTGCGCGCGGTGATGGGTGAACTGCTGGAGGATCCCGGGGTGGCCCGCCATGTGGCCGGAATGGTCAGCGGCCTCGACATCCGCTACCCCGTCGGCCCGGGGACGCACCCCCTGCTCGGGCTGCGGATGCCCCCCTGCGACCTGCTCGTCGGCCCCGGTACGACCACTGCCGCACGCCTGCTGCGTCGCGGACGGGGCGTACTCCTCCGGCTCGACGGCGACACCGCCCCGGCTCTGACCGCCGGACCGTGGGCGGACCGCGTCGACGTGGTGGACGCCGTCTGCTCCGACGTGCGCCTCACCGGCACGCGTGCGGTCCTGTTGCGGCCCGACGGCCACATCGCCTGGGCGGCGCCCGACGGAGGGGATCCGGCCGAAGCGCTCGGCACCTGGTTCGGGGCCGCCGAGCGTGCCCGGCAGCCGGTGTCCGCGGCACGCCGGTGACCGCGCCCGTGCCGGTGGCCCCTCCCGCGCCGATGACCGCGCCCGCGCCGACAGCACATCCCGACAGAAGGAGAGCACGATGCACAGCACCCTGATCGTGGCCCGGATGGACCCGCACTCGATCGGCGACGTGAGCAGGCTGTTCGGCGCGTTCGACCGGACGGACCTGCCGGAGCGCATGGGCACGGTCCGCCGGCAGCTGTTCAGCTACCAGGGCCTCTACTTCCACCTCCAGGACTTCGAGTCCGGGGACGGAGGGGAGCGGATCGCCGAGGCGCGCTCCCACCCGCTGTTCGTGGGGATCAGCGAGGACCTCAAGGCCCACATCGACGCCTACGACCCCGAGACGTGGCGGTCGCCCTCCGACGCGATCGCCCAGCGCTTCTACCACTGGGAACAGGACGCGTGAGCGTCCCCGGCACGCCAACACCCGGAGGAACCCCATGACCGTCGCCGTGTTCACCCTCGACGATCTCCGACGCATCCTGATCGGCGTGGCGGGCGCCGACGAAGACATCGACCTGGGCGGGGACAGCGCGGACACGCCGTTCACCGACCTCGGGTTCGACTCGCTCGCCCTGCTGGAGACCGCCGCGGCCGTCTCCCGGGAGTACGGCGTCACCCTCGACGACGACGCCGTCACCGCCGTCACCACGCCGCGCGGCTTCGTCGGTCTGGTCAACGACGCCGCCTGAACGGGCCCGCCGCCCGCACGCGACCGCGTACACCCCTGTCCCGAACGAGCCGGGAGGCACGATGTCCGGACCGAAGGTCCACGAAGCCGAGCACGAGATCACCGTCGCCGCGCCAGCGAAGGCCGTCACCCAGCTACTCGTCGAGGTGGAGAACTGGCCGTGGTTGTTCCCGCCGAGCGTGCACGTACAGCGCGTCGAACAGGACGGCGAGCACGAGCGGATACGGATCTGGGCCACCGCCAACGGCGCGGCCAAGACCTGGACGTCCCGCAGGCGGATCGTCCCCGCCGAAGGCCGCATCGAGTTCCGGCAGGAGGTGTCGAGCCCGCCGGTCGCGGCGATGGGCGGCGCCTGGATCGTGGAGGCGGAGGGCGAGGAGAGCTGCCGGGTGCGGCTGCTGCACGACTACCGTGCCGTCGACGACGACCCGGCCGCCCTGGAGTGGATCGCCGCCGCCGTCGACCGCAACAGCCGGGCCGAACTGGACGCGCTGAAGAGGAACGCGGAGGCGGCGACCGGCGGTTCGAGCCCGGTGTTCTCCTTCGAGGACAGCCGCCGGATCGCCGGTCGCGCCCAGGACGTCTTCGACTTCGTCAACGAGGCGGACCGGTGGCCGCAGCGGCTGCCGCACGTCGCCCGGGTGTGCCTGGAGGACGAGGACGGACTGCAGCTGCTGGAGATGGACACGCACGCGCCCGACGGGTCGGTCCACACCACCACGTCGGTCCGCGTGTGCCTCGCCCCGCACCGCATCCACTACAAGCAGATCCAGGTGCCGGCCCTGATGTCGCTGCACACGGGGGAGTGGCGGTTCGAGGAGGACGGCGACGGCGTCCTGGCCACGTCCCGGCACACGGTCGCCGTCGACGAGTCCCGTGTCGCGGAGGTCCTGGGCGCGGACGCCACGCTGGAGGACGCCCGGGCCGTGGTCCGCAAGGCCCTCGGCACCAACAGCCTGAGCACCCTCGCCCACGCCAAGGCCCACGTAGAGGGCGGCGGTTCATGACCGCGCGCACCGGCCGTCCGGCGATGACGACGGAGACGGCGACAGGACCAGGGACAGGGACAAGGGGATGACGCGGCCCGACGCCACCGAGAAGAAGCGGGTGCTCGTGGTCGGGGCCGGCCCCGTGGGGCTGCTGCTCGCCGGCGACCTGCGGCGGTACGGAGCGGACGTCGTCCTCGTCGACCGGCTGGCGCGGCCGATGACCGAGTCCCGGGCCTCCCAGCTCAACGCCCGCACCATGGAACTGCTCGACCAGCGCGGCCTGCTGGAAGGTCTCGGCGCGCACCCCGAGAGCGCCGGCCACTTCGGGGGCCTGCCCTTCGACGCGGCCGGCACGGCGAGCCGCCACGCGGGGAACTGGAAGGTCCCCCAGTTCCGCACCGAGGCGGCACTGACCCGATGGGCGCTCGCGGCCGGCGTCGACCTGCGCCGGGAGCACGAACTGCGCGAACTGCGTATCGCCGACGACGCGGTGACCGCCGTGCTGCGGACCCCCGCGGGCCCGCGCACCCTGCGCGCCGCCTACCTGGTCGGCTGCGACGGCGCCGGGAGCACCGTTCGCGCCCTCGCGGGCATCGGCCTGGCGGGCAACGGCGCCGCACGGGAACTGCTGCGCGCCGACATCGAGGGCGTACGGATCCCCGACCACCGGTTCGAACGCCGGGAACGCGGCTTCGCCGCCTCCGCGCGGCGCCCCGACGGCGTCACCCGCGTGATGGTGCACGAGTCCGGCCGTCCCCCGGCCCGCCGGACCGGCCCACCGCCGTTCGCCGAGGTCGCCCGCGCCTGGCGGACGGTCACCGGCGAGGACATCAGCGGGGCCACGCCGCTCTGGCTCGACTCCTTCGACGACGCCTGCCTGCGGGCCACCCGGTACCGGAGCGGCCGGGTGCTGCTCGCGGGCGACGCGGCCCACGTCCACATGCCCGTCGGAGGACAGGCGCTCAACCTCGGGCTGCAGGACGCGGCCAACCTCGGCTGGAAGCTGGCCGCGAGCCTGCACGGCTGGGCGCCGCCGGGCCTGCTCGACAGTTACCACGAGGAGCGCCACGGCGTCGCCGGACGGGTCCTGGACAACGTACGGGCGCAGGGACTGCTGCTGTTCGGCGGCGCCGAGGCGGACCCGGTGCGGGCGGTGCTCACCGAACTGCTGGCCGCGACCGGCGCCGGGGACCTGTTCGCCCGCATGGTGAGCGGCCTCGACGTGCGCTACGACGTGCGCCACGACGGGGCACCCGACCCGGCCCCGCTGCTGGGCGCGCGCATGCCCGACCTCGACCTGACCGTCGACGGCCGGCCCACCACCGTGGCCAGGCTGCTGCACGACGGGCACGGCGTCCTGCTCGACCTGACCGAGGACGGCACCGCGGCCGAGCGCTTCCGCGCGGCGCGCCCCGCCGGACCCCACCGGGTGCGCGTCGTCACCGCGCGCCCCGTGCGGGAGCACCCCGACGGAGCGGTGTTCCTGCTGCGGCCCGACGGACACGTCGTGTGGACCGACCGGGCCCGCACACCGCCGGCGCGGGCGGCACGCCGGTGGTTCGGGGCCTGACCCGCGCACGACCGTCATCGGATTCCTCTCGTTCCACGGAGTCTCACGAGCCTCACCGAAGGGAAAGATCATGAGGCGGCGAGTTGTCATCACCGGTATGGGAGTGCTGGCACCGGGAGGTGTCGGCACCAAGAACTTCTGGTCGCTGATCAGCGAGGGACGGACGGCGACGCGCACCCTGACGCGCTTCGACCCCACCCCGTACCGCTCGCGGGTCGCGGCCGAGATCGACTTCCGCCCGCAGGAGCACGGCCTGCGCGCCCAGGAGATACGCCGGATGGACCGGGCCGCGCAGTTCGCCGTGGTCGCCGCCCGCGAGGCGGCGGCCGACAGCGGGCTCGAACTGTCCGAACTGGACCCGCACCGGACCGGCGTGACGATCGGCAGCGCCGTCGGAGCCACCACCAGCCTGGAGGACGAGTACCGGGTGGTGAGCGACGACGGCGCGGCCACCCTCGTCGACCACACGTACGCCACCCCGCATCTGTACGACTACCTCGTGCCCAGCTCGTTCGCCGCCGAGGTGGCGTGGGCGCTCGGAGCCGAGGGGCCGAGCACCGTGGCGTCCACGGGCTGCACCTCGGGCATCGACGCCGTGGGCCACGCCGTCGAGCTGATCCGCGAGGGCAGCGCCGACGTGATGATCACCGGGGCGACCGAGGCCCCGCTCGCGCCGATCACAGTCGCCTGCTTCGACGCCATCAAGGCCACGACCGTGCACAACGACGACCCCGAACACGCCTCCCGGCCCTACGACAGCACCCGCAACGGCTTCGTCCTCGGCGAGGGCGCGGCGGCCTTCGTACTGGAGGAGTACGAGAGCGCGAAGCGGCGCGGCGCCACCGTCTACGCCGAGATCGTCGGCTACGCCACGCGCAGCAACGCCTTCCACATGACCGGGCTGCGCCCGGACGGCGCCGAGATGGCCGAGGCCATCACCTCGGCGCTCGACGAGGCCCGCCTCAACCCCGGCGACCTCGACTACGTCAACGCCCACGGCTCCGGCACCAAGCAGAACGACCGCCACGAGACCGCCGCGTTCAAGCGGAGCCTCGGTGAGCACGCCTACCGCGTCCCGGTGAGCTCCATCAAGTCGATGGTGGGCCACTCGCTCGGGGCGATCGGCTCGATCGAGATCGCCGCCTCCGCGCTGGCGGTCAAGGAGAACGTCGTGCCGCCCACCGCCAACCTGCACCAGCAGGACCCCGAACTCGACCTGGACTACGTGCCGTTGACCGCGCGGAACTGGAAGACCGACCGGGTGCTCACCGTGGGCAGCGGGTTCGGCGGATTCCAGAGCGCGATGGTCCTGGCCCGGCCCGGAAGGAGCACCGTATGACGGCCGTCGCGGTCACCGGAATCGGCGCCATCGCGTCCAACGGACAGGGCACCGAGGAGTACTGGAAGTCCACCGTCGAAGGGATCGGCGGCATCGCCGGGATCAGCCGGTTCGACGCCTCCGGGTACCCGGCGAAGCTGGCCGGCGAGGTGACCTTCGACGCCGCCGCGCACCTGCCCAGCCGGCTGATCCCGGCGACCGACCACATGACGCGGCTCGCCCTCGCCGCCGCGGACTGGGCCCTCGACGACGCGGCGGTGCGCCCCTCCGACCTGGACGACTTCAGCACCGGTGTCATCACGGCCGGCTCCGCGGGCGGCTTCGAACTCGGCCAGCGCGAGCTGGAGAACCTGTGGAGCAAGGGCGCCAAGTACGTCAGCGTGTACCAGTCCTACGCCTGGTTCTACGCCGTCAACTCCGGTCAGATCTCCATCCGGCACGGGATGCGCGGACCCAGCGGTGTCGTCGTCGGCGACCACGCGGGCGGCCTCGACGCGATCGCCCAGTCCCGGCGGCAGATCCGCAAGGGCACCAGGCTGATCGTCTCCGGCGCCGTGGACGGCTCCCTGTGCCCCTGGGGCTGGGTCGCGCAGATGACGGACCCCAGGATGAGCACCGCCGCCGATCCCCGGGAGGCGTACCTGCCCTTCGACCCGAGGGCCGGAGGGTACGTGCCGGGCGAGGGCGGCGCGCTGCTCGTGATGGAGGACCTGGCGCACGCCCGCGAGCGCGGCGCGCGGATCTACGGCGAGATCGCCGGATACGGCGCGACCACCGACCCCGCGCCGGGCAGCTCCCGTGAGCCCGGTCTGCGCCGCGCGCTCACGATCGCGCTCGACGACGCGGACGTCTCCCCGGACGACGTCGACGTCGTCTTCGCGGACGCGGCCGCCGTGCCCGAACTCGACCGTGTGGAGGTCGACGCCCTCAACCGCGTGTTCGGCGCCGGCCGGGTGCCGGTCACGGCACCGAAGACGATGACCGGCCGTCCGGCGGCCGGGACGGCGGCGCTGGACGTCGCCGGGGCGCTCCTCGCGATCCGGGACGGCGTGATCCCGCCGACCGTGAACGTCTCACGGGCGCCCGGCTACGACATCGACCTGGTCACCGGGAGCGCCCGCCGGGCCCCCGTACGGACCGCGGTCGTACTGGCCAGGGGCCACGGCGGGTTCAACTCCGCGCTCGTGGTGCGCGGGACGCGGTGAGCGCACCGCGCGGGATCAGGAACCAGACGGTGTCCCAGAGGACCTCTTCGACAGGGTGGAACTGTGAGCAGTGAATTCAGCATCGACGACCTGAAGCGCATCCTCGCCGAGGGCGCGGGCGGCGAGAGCGAGCTGACGGGCGACATCGAGGACGTCGCCTTCGAGGATCTCGGCTACGACTCCCTCGCCCTCCTGGAGACGGGCAGCCGGATCGGCCGCGAGTACGGCGTGGAGTTCGAGGACACGGCCTTCGTCGACGTCGACACCCCCCGCGACCTGGTCGAGGTCGTCAACGCCCACCTGCCGGCCCACGCGGCACGCGGCTGACCCCCTCCCCGTAGCTCACCCAAGGAGTCCGGCATGGCGACGAGCACCATCCCCCGCAGCGACATCGACCCCTACAGCGACGCGTCGATCCTCTCCCCGTACGACGACTACCGGCGGCTGCGCGACCTCGGACCCGTGGTGTGGCTGGAGCCGCACCAGGTCTTCGCGGTCGCCCGGTACCAGGAGGTCTACGACGCGCTGCACGACCACACGACGTTCTCGTCGGGCTCCGGCGTGGGGCTGACCGAGACGCTCAACAAGGCCCAGAAGGGCAGCAGTTTCACCAGCGACCCGCCCTACCACGGGTACGTGCGCGGGCTGGTGGCCCGGCATCTGAAACCGAAGGCGCTGGAGCGGTTCCACGCCTACATCGAGGGCTGGGCGAACCGGCTGGTCGACGAGCTCATCGAGAAGGGCACGTTCGACGCGGTCACCGACTTCGCCCAGGCGTTCCCGCTGGCGGTCGTCCCCGATCTCCTCGGCTGGCCCGTCGAGGAGGGCAAGGAACGGCTGCTGGAGTGGGCGACCGCCGGCTTCAACGCCTTCGGCCCGCTCAACGAGCGCACCATGTCAGGCTTCCCGCTGCTCAAGGAGATGTCCGAGTTCCTTCAGCGGATGTCGGTCCCCGGGAACCTGCGGCCGGGCAGCTGGGGCGCCGAGCTGGTCAGCGACGCCAAGGAGGGCAGGATCGAGGAGTACCTGCTTCCGGGTCTGCTCGGCGACTTCCTCGCGCCGTCGATGGACACCTCCGTCAGCGCGCTGTCCAGCATGCTCTGGCTGTTCGGCGCGCACCCGGACCAGTGGCGGCTGCTTCGCGAGGACGAGGAGCGCATCCCGCACGCGTTCAACGAGATCCTGCGCATCGAGTCCCCCCTGCGCGGCTTCACCCGGCTCACCACGCGCGCACGCGAACTGGGCGGAGTCCCCCTCGCGGCCGACTCACGGGTCCTGCTGCTGTACGGCTCGGCCAACCGCGACGAGCGCCAGTGGAACGATCCCGAGCGCTTCGACATCGGCCGGCCCGGAGTGGCGCAGCACATCGGCTTCGGCCACGGCATCCACGGCTGCGTCGGCCAGGCGCTCTCCCGGCTCGAGGGGCACAGCCTGCTGAAGGCGCTTTCCACGCGGGTGCGTTCGATCGAGATCGGCGAGCCCGCCTGGCGGCTGCACAACACCATCCGGGGCATCGCCTCCCTGCCCGTGACGCTGCGGACCTGACGGTGGCCCGACGGAAGACGGAGGCGCGATGAGGATCGTCGTCGACCGACGGCGCTGCGAGGGGCACGGCCTGTGCGAAGGCGTGGCCCCGGCACTGCTGTCGGCCGACGAGGGCCGCGCGGAACTGCTCGTGGAGGGGGACGTGCCCGTGGACCAGCAGACCGCCGCGATGACCGCGGTGCGGGTGTGTCCCATCGCGGCGCTCAGGACGGCCTGAGCGCCCGGAACGAAGAATGGAGGGTGGCAGCGGCGATGAGTACGACAGCCTTCGTGTTCCCGGGCCAGGGCTCACAACGGGTGGGCATGGGACGCGCTCCGGCCGAACGGCGACCGGACCTGCTCGACTCCCACTACCGGGTCGCCGACGAGGTGCTGGGAATCCCCCTGACACGGCTGTGCCGGGAGGGCCCGGCCGAGGAACTGCGGGTCATGCCCGTCACCCAGCCCGCGGTGTTCCTGACCAGCGTCGTCACCCACGAGGTGCTCGCCGGGCACGGGGTGGTGCCGGACATCGTGGCCGGACACAGCCTCGGCGAGTTTGCGGCGATGGTCGCCGCCGGGGTGCTCACTTGGGTCGACGGCCTGCGTCTGGTCCGGCTGCGCGGCCTGCTGATGGACGCGGTCAACCGCGAGATCCCGGGCAGCATGGGAGCGGTCGTCGGCGTCGCGGCGGGCGAACTCGAGGACCTGTGCGCCCGGGCCGCCGCCGACACCGGCGAGATCGTCGAGATCGCCAATCACAACGACCACCGGCAGATCGTGGTCGCCGGGCAGACCGGCGGTGTGGCGCGCCTCCTCGAACTCGCCGAACAGGCCGGAGCCCGGCGGGTGCTGACGCTCGACGTAGCCGGATCGGCGCACTGCAGCCTGCTGTCCGGCATCGAACCGGAGTTCCGGCGGGCCATCGAGGCGCTCGATCTGCGCGATCCGGTGATCCCCGTGATCTCGTCGGTGACGGCGGCGCCCGTCCGTACGGCCGAGGAGGCCGCCGACTGCCTGTCGCGGCAGTTCACCCACCGGGTGCGGTGGACCGACACGGTGGAGGCGCTGACGGCGGCCGGCGTCGGCCGGTTCGTGGAGGTGGGGCCCGGCAGGACGCTGAGCAAGCTGTGCGGCCGGCTGGCCCCGGCCGCACAGGCGTACCGCACCAACGACGCGGAGCACCTCGACCGGGTGACCGGCGCCCTCGGCACGGCGCGGCCGTCCGGGGCGCGGACGTGACGCGCGGGCGCCCCACGGCCCTGCTCCTGCCCGGGCAGGGCTTCCAGCACGCGGGCATGGCGGTGGAGCTCTACCGGCGCGACGCGGACTTCGCGGCCGCGGCCGACGCGTTCCTCGCGGCGCTCGGCCCGGAGGCGGACGCGCTGCGGGACGACTGGCTGGCGGGTGCGGACGGCGAGACCGCGGACCGGGGCACCCGGGCGCAACCGCTGCTCTTCATGACCGGGTACGCGGTCGGCCGCGCCCTGATGAGCAGGGGCGTGCGCCCGGACGTGTTCATCGGCCACAGCGTCGGCGAACTGGCCGCCGCCACGCTGGCCGGAGTGCTCGACCTCGCGGCGGCGGGCCGGATCGTCGCGGGCCGCTGCGCCGCGCTCGACGAGGCTCCCCCCGGCGGCATGCTCGCAGTGGCGGGGGCGCCCGAGCGCGTCCTGGACCGCCTGCGGGGAGATCCGGCGGCCGAGCACGTGGTGCTCGGCGCGCACAACGGCCGCGCCCAGACCGTCCTCGCCGGACCGGAGCCGCATCTCGGCGACGCGGAACGGGCGTTGCGGGAGGCGGGCCTCGTGGCACGCCGCGTACGCGCGCTCGAACCCTGGCACTCGCCCGCCATGGACCGGGCCGCCCGCCGCTTCACCGAGGTGATCGCGGCCGAGACGCTGCGCCCTCCGGAGATACCGATCGTGTCGACCCGTACGGGCCGTACGGTCACCGCGTCGGAGGCGGTGCGCCCCGGCTTCTGGGGCGGGCAGATCGCGGCGCCCGTGCTGTTCTGGCCCGCTCTCGGCGCGGTGCTCGACGAGCGGGACCACCTCCTGGCCGACGGGAGCCCGGCCGGCGCCCTGGCGACGCTGGCGCGCGGGCACCCGGCGGTGCGGCGGGGCGACAGCGCGGTGGTGTCCCTGCTGGCGCCGCCGGGACGGGACGCCTGGAGCGCGTGGAGGAGCGGCATCGGACGGCTGACGGCCGCGGCCGTCTGACCGGGACGGGGCGGGGGCGGGGTCCCGGTGAGCACCGGAACCCCGCCCCCGCCCCGTCATGTCCGCTGTGCGCTGCCCGCCGTGCGCTGTCCGCGGCCGGCCGGTCAGCTCCGCAGTGAGTTGTGGAGGTCCTCGGCATGGTAGAAGACCCGGCCCGAGACCTTGCGGCGGCGCCACCGGTACTGGTTGGCGAGGCGGTAGATGCTTCCGCTGGGGATCTTCCAGAGCACCTCGATGTCGGCCACGCTGTACCAGGTGCGGCGGTGGTCGCGGAGCGTCCGCATGCGCGACGCGAGGGCCGCCCACTCGCTGGAGGCCCACCAGTGCGCTCGGTCCGCGCTGCACCGGATCTCGGACGGCTTCGGCTGCGCGCCGGGGACCACCTTGACCACGGCGCGCAGCTTGCCGTCGCAGCCTTCCCGTACACAGGGGCCGACCGGGATGACGCGGACGCTGCGGGAGTCGCTCGCGCGCCGGGCGAGCCGCGTCAGGGTGGAGAGTTCGTCGATGAGGTCGTGTGCCGCCGGGTGGGCGCGGAGCCACGGGATGTTCTCGTGGAGGAAGCGGGCCAGCCCCACGACGTGGCGCTGCGGGGCGCCGACCGACCGCTCCTCGGTGATGAGGCCGGCCCAGGAGGCGAGGACCGACATGATCGAGGAGCGGACCTCGGCGGCCGCCGTGTTGAACGGCATGCCCTGGTGACTGTTGGAGCTGGTCACCCTTTCCTCGCTCGAATTTGCTCCTCCAAGGCTTAGTTCACAGCTCAAATAAAGCGTGGGGAGCCTTTGCAGCATTTCTGAGAGGTGTTCTTCGCAATCGGTGCACAGGCCGCCCGACGTGTCGTCGGGACAATCGATCGCACGGTTGTGAGGGTGGTTTCGGGTGTGCGTGAAGCAGACCATGAAGCTCTTCCGTTTCCCCGTCTTCGAGGCCGGGCGACCGACCTCGTCCGTGCTTCAAATGATATGGGGAAGCAATTCCATGATGGAGTGTCTCCGTCATGAATGTAATCGTGGAGAGACGATGGTTGATCATGGGAAAATCATGGGGTTGCCCATGGGTAATTCCGGCAGGCCGCTCCCTTTTCGGGAAGGGGAAAGCCCCTGCGGGGGGCCGTGGTCGGCGGCCTTCCCCGCAGGGGCTTTGTAGTTCAGCCTTGAATTAAGGTCGCGGCCTGGCCCGGCATGCGGCCCGGCGTGTGTCCTGGCTGAAAAGCACCGTTTATGGCCTTGTCCTCGACCTTCCCTTCGTCGGTGCGGGAGCGGGCGGCATTCAGAGCCAGCCGGCGTCCGTGGCGATGCGTACGGCGTCCACTCGGGTGCGTGCGTGGAGCTTGCTCTCCACGGTGGTCAGGTAGTTGCGGACGGTGCCGGGGGACAGGTGGAGCCGGGTGGCGATGGCCGGAACAGCCTCGCCGGTGGCGATGAGGCGGAGCACTTCCAGCTCGCGCTCGGTGAGCGGGGGGAGCGGTGTCTGCCAGGCCGACATCGCGAGATCCGCGTCGATGACGCGTCGTCCCGCCGCGAGATCCCTTATCGCGCTGACGAGTTTCTCCGGCGGCGAATCCTTGTGCAGGAATCCCGAGACGCCGATGTTCAGCGCTTGACGCACCACACCCGGGCGTCCATGATTGGTGAGAATGAGCGTACGCGTTTCCGGTAGCTCGTCAAAAACGGTCTGTATCAATGACAGGCCGTCCGGGGTCAGCATGTCCATATCGATGACAGCCGCGTCCGGCCGGTGAAGTCTGATGGCGGGCAGAATGTCCTTGCTCCGGCCCAGGTCGGCGACGGTCTTTATGTCGCTCTCCTGCGCGAGCAAGGCGAGGAATGCCCCTCGTGTCATTTCCCTCTCTTCGGCGAGCAAGACGTTAATCACTTTTCCCCCAAGAGGTGATCGCGAGCACTCGGCGTCCTGTGTCCCGCCATCCGCGCCCGGTCAGGTCGCTCAAAAGTCTAGCTACTGGCCGCTAGTTTTCAAGTGCGATCTTTTCCGGTCCATTGCGCACATGCGGATCTGTGCGGGATCCACACATTCGGACGGGGTGCCCTATGCGATACGGGGGTAAGCCGGCGTGTGCGCGGGGGAGGCGCGGTGCCGGTTTTCGGCGGATGTCACAGCATCGCGCGGTCCTTCAGGGGTTCCCACCACCGGCGGTTCTCGCGGTACCAGGCAACGGTCTCGGCCAGTCCGGTGGCGAAGTCCTTGCGCGGCCGGTAGCCCAGCTCGGTGCGGATCTTGGTCCAGTCGACCGCGTAGCGGTGGTCGTGCCCGCGGCGGTCGGCGACGTACTCGACCATGTCCCGGCCCGCGCCGCACTCCGCGAGCAGCAGCTCGGTGAGTTCCCGGTTCGTCAGCTCGGTGCCGCCGCCGATGTTGTAGACCTCGCCGGGTCTGCCGGCCGTGCGCACCAGCTCGACGGCCCGCACGTGGTCGTCGATGTGCAGCCAGTCCCGGACGTTGAGCCCGTCGCCGTACAGGGGCACCTTCTTCCCGTCGAGCAGGTTGGTCACGAACAGGGGGACGGCCTTCTCCGGGAACTGGTGGTGGCCGTAGTTGTTGGAGCACCGGGTCACGCGCACGTCCAGGCCGTGGGTGCGGTGATGGCTCAGGGCGAGGAGATCGCTCGACGCCTTGGACGCGGCGTACGGTGAGCTGGGCCGCAGCGGATGGTCCTCCGGCCAGGAGCCCTCGTCGATGGACCCGTAGACCTCGTCCGTCGAGATGTGGACGAACGTGCGCGTCCCCGCACGCAGGGCGGCGTCGAGCAGGACCTGTGTCCCGGCCACGTTGGTCCGGACGAAGGGGGCCGAGCTCCTGATCGAGCGGTCCACGTGCGACTCGGCGGCGAAGTGTACGATCTCGTCGGCGCACTGGGCGAGGGTGCGCACGAGCGGTTCGTCGCAGATGTCGCCTTGGACGAAGGTGAATCCGGGGTGGGTGCGCACCGGGTCGAGATTGGCCGGGTTCCCGGCGTAGGTCAGCGCGTCGAGCACGGTGACGGAGACGTCGCCGGGGCCCTGGGGGGAGAGCAGCGTGCGCACGTAGTGCGAGCCGATGAACCCGGCTCCGCCCGTGACCAGGAGGTGAGTGGTCGTCATGACGAGATCTGCACCTCGCTGTGGTCGCCCAGGAGGAGACGGTGGGCGTGCGGGACGGCGGGCGCCGGCGTCACCGTGACGTTCCGTCCGATCAGGGACGCCTCGACCCGGCGCACCCCCTTGATCGACGAGTCCCGCAGCACGATCGAGAACTCGATCTCGCTGTTCTCGACGCGGCAGTCCTCCGACACCGACGTGTACGCGCCGATGTAGGAGTCGCTGATCACCGTGCCCCGGCCGATGACGGCGGGGCCGACGACCCGGGACCCGCGCACGCTCGCGCCCTCCTCGATCCAGACCCGGCCGATGATCTGGCTCTCCTCGTCGACCTCGCCCTCGATCCGGGGTTCGAGCGTCTCCAGCACGGACCGGTTGACCTCCAGCATGTCCACGACGTTGCCGGTGTCCTTCCAGTAGCCGGAGATGGTCGTGGAGCGCACGTCGCGCCGCTCGTCGATGAGCCACTGGATGGCGTGGGTGATCTCCAGCTCCCCGCGCCGGGAGGGCTCGATCGCCCGCACCGCCTCGTGGACGGCCGGACTGAACAGGTACACGCCGACGATCGCGAGGTCGCTCCGGGGGTGGGGGGACTTCTCCTCCACCCTCGCGACGTTGCCCGCGTCGTCCAGCTCGGCGACGCCGAAGACGGTGGGGTTGGGGACGTGGGTCAGCAGGATCTGGGCGTCGGGCCGGTCCGAGAGGAAATGGTCGACCAGTTCGGTGATGCCGCCGACGATGAAGTTGTCGCCCAAATACATGACGAAATCCTCGTCGCCGAGGAATTTCCTTGAGATCAGGACGGCGTGGGCGAGGCCGAGCGGCGCCTCCTGTGGAATGTAGGTGACGTCGAGTCCGAACTTGGATCCGTCGCCGACCGCCTCCTCGATCTCGGCCGCGGTTTCACCCACGATGATTCCGACGTCCGTGATGCCGGCCTGCGCGATGGCTTCGAGACCGTAGAAGAGAACAGGCTTGTTGGCTACCGGGACCAGCTGTTTCGCAGTGGTGTGCGTGAGCGGGCGCATGCGTGTGCCAGCGCCTCCCGAGAGGACGAGCGCCTTCATGTGACAAGCCCCCAAATGGCCGCGTGGACGAATTCGATGTGCACGTTCCTGGCGACGGGTACTGAGCTGAACCTATGCACCGAGAAGTCGGCTTGTCCAGTCGTCCGGTATTTCGACGAGCGGATCGGATTCACGGTGCCGCACATTCGTGATATCCGCACGCCGTGCTCCTGTATTTCTCACGGCGTGGGGTTCGTTTCTCTGCCCGGATGACCCGGCCGGACGGTCCGGGGGAAAGTAACCCTCCGGCCGGGTCGCTCATGGGGCCCCGTTCCGGGGTCGGTTGGTGGCCGGCTCGCGGTCAGTTCGTCGTCGGTTCGGGGTGTGCGGTCTTCGCCTCCTCGGCGGGAGCGCCCTTGCCGGGGGTGACGAACAGCGTGGTCACCAGGGCCAGGACCAGCAGCCCCGCGCACACGTACGAGGCCATCGCCAGACCGTGGGACATCGCCTCGCGGGCGGCGTCCGCGACCGCCGCGGTCCGCCGGTCGTCGGAGAGCGAGTGGATCACCGAGCCGGCGCTGTCCGTGACGACGGAGCTGAACCGGTCGGCCTCGGCCTCCTTCAGCCCGGACTCGGTGAGCCGGTCGCTCAGATCGGTGGCGAGCGTGCTGAAGAACAGCGTGGTCAGGACGGCGATGCCCAGCGCGGAGCCCAGTTCGCGCGCCGCGCTCTGAATGCCCGAGCCCTGACCGGCGCTCTGCGGGGGCACGTCCACCAGGACGATGTTGGTGACCTGCGCCGTGGCGAAGCCCACGCCGACGCCGTACACGAACAGGGCGATCGCGATCGTCCACCAGGAGGTGTCGGTCGCGGCGATCAGGCCCAGCATCACCAGACCGCCGGCCTCCAGGACGAGGCCGATCCGCACCTGGGAGAGGGGCGGGACCGTGGCCGCCATGCCGAAGCTCGCACCGCTGGCGACGAAGCTGCCCACGGCGAGCGCGACGAGCGCGAGGCCCGCGTCGAACGCGCTGTAGTCCAGGGTGAACTGCAGCCACAGCGGCAGCACGGCGATGATGCCGAACTCGCCGAGTCCGACCATCAGCGTCACGACGTTGCCGTTGCGGAAGGACGGGATGGAGAAGAGCCCGACGTCCATCAGCGGCTCGCCGTCCTTACGGCCCAGTGCGGCCTGGCGGCGCCAGAACGCCCACAGGACGACGACGGACACCACGAACGAGACGAGCACGGGGGAGGGGCCGCCGCTCCAGGAGAGTCCGCCGATGTCCAGCGATTCGGTGGTCATCAGCCAGCCGTAGGTGCGCCCCTCGATGAGGGCGAACGCGAGCAGGCCGAGCCCGACCGCCGACAGGGCACCGCCGACGCCGTCGACGCGGCCCCGTGCCCGCGGGGACTCGGACAGGTAGACGAGGGCCCCGGCCATGATCAGGACGACCAGGGGGATGTTGATGCCGAAGGCCCAGCGCCAGGAGATGTCGGCCAGCCAGCCGCCGAGCAGCGGGCCCACGGCCGCCGCTGCGCCGATGGTCGAGCCCCAGATGGCGAAGGCCTGGCCCCGGGCCTTGCCGGTGAACGTGGCGTTCACCAGGGCCAGCGACGTCGGAAGGATCATGGCGCCGCCGACGCCCTGCAGGGCGCGGGCCAGGATCAGGAGGCCGCCGTCGGGGGAGAGGGCGGCCACCAGGCTCGTGACGCCGAAGACGACGAGACCGTAGACGAAGATCCTGCGGGCGCCGTACAGGTCGGCGAGGCGTCCGGCGAGCAGGAGGAGCGCCGCGAAGGCGATCGCGTACGACTCCTGGATCCACTGGGCCTCGGCGGAATCGATCGAGAGGTCCTCGATGACCGGGGCCAGGATGACGTTGACGATCGTGATGTCGACGACGATCAGCGCCACACCCAAGGAAACTGCGACCAGGCCGAGCCATTGGCGCATGGATGGGGGTTCCGTGGTGCCGTTCAAGGTACCTCCACTCTGATGTATCTTTGCCATGAAGGTATTGAGTCCGGGCTACGGTGTCAACTCGCGGGGCCGCGGGGCCGCCGGCGCGGATCGAGGACGGAGCATGACGATGGACAGAGCAGACTTCGGCGGGCTGGAGGTGCGGCGCGACCGGCTCATGGACGGGCTGCGCGCCTTCGGTGCCAACTACGCGGAGTTCACCCAGCGGTTCGCGACCTGGCTGGGCCTGCACTCCACCGACGCCGCGGCTCTGGTCGAGATCCTCTACGCCGAGGACAAGGGGGCGCCGTTGTCACCCGCCCGGCTGAGCGAGCGCGTCTCCCTGTCGTCCGGCGCGACGACCGCGCTGCTGAACCGGCTGGAGGCGGCGGGCCACGTCGTGCGCACCCGCGAGCACACCGACCGCAGGATCGTGACGCTGCGCAGCAGCCCGCACGTGAAGCCGCGCGCCGAGGAGTTCTTCGGCCCCTACGCAGGACGCATGGTCGCCGAGATGTCGCAGTACACCCCCGAGCAGCTCCAGCAGTTCGAGGACTTCATCTTCCACCTGCGCGAGACCATGGACTCGCTGCTCGCGCACGAGTACAAGGAGACCCGCGCGGGCCGGAGCCCCGGGGCGCCCGAGGGAAGCTGACCCCGCCGCCGTCCGCGCCCCGTCCCGCCGGACCGTGGACCGGGACCGTGACCACCGCGCGCACGCAGGAGTTGGCACCTGTGCTACGGCGACTTCGAGCACCGGCACATGGTCGGTCCGGAGACCCTGGCCGGCCAGGTGGACATCGCCGACGCGCTCGGCGCCGCACCCGGGCGCGAGCCGGCCTGGATCTCCTTCACCGTGCCCCAGGACCGTGGCGACGAGGCGTACTTCGCCCCGCTGGCCGGACTGCGGGCAGGCCCCGGCACCGAGCTCTACCTGTCCCTCGTGTCCTACCACCCCGACAAGCAGGCCCGCGGCACG
This sequence comes from Streptomyces sp. NPDC008313, assembly GCF_042956125.1. NCBI lineage: Bacteria > Bacillati > Actinomycetota > Actinomycetes > Kitasatosporales > Streptomycetaceae > Streptomyces > Streptomyces sp. NPDC008313. The sequence continues at coordinate 76,236 of NZ_JBIBFR010000003.1, read as the reverse complement.
GCCGAGGCGCAGGCCGCGCTCATCGACCGGTTCCTCCCCGGGGACGGCAGGCCGTGGGGGATCTGCACCGAGTGCGTAATGGCGCGCGCCGAGCGCGCGGACGTGCCCCGCCTGATCGGCCTGCACCGCGAGATCCTCCAGAGGCTCGCGACGGCGGGATGAGTCACCGGCCGCACAACCTCCCGTCAGTGAAAGGCACTTGACACACCGAACTGCGGCGAAGAAGATACTGCTCATCGTGGAACGTGTGTGCCCATCGGCCCCGTTCCCCCTCCCCGCCGGCCGGTTCCGGCTTCCTCTTCCCCGTGCACGTGCACATCCCGTGTCACGGGTGCCGCCGACCGCGTACCGGCGCGCCCCACCCCGACCGCCGCCGTGGCACCAGCCACGGCGGCGTCGTCGTCGCGGGGCGGCCAGCCCCGAAGGAGCAGCATGAGAGTCCTCTTCATCGCCGCGGGAACGAGCCCGGCGGGTGTCTTCGCCCTGGCCCCTCTCGCGACGGCGGTGCGCAACGCCGGGCACGAGATCCTGGTCGCGGCCTTCGACGAGCTGACCCCGACCGTCGCTTCCGTCGGACTGCCCGCGGTGGCGGTCGCCGACGGCCACACCACGGAGAGCATCAAGGAGCTCGACCGGCCGGGCGGGCCCATCGAGTTCCCCTGGTCCCCGGAACAGGAACTGCCGTACGTGGGACGGTGGTTCGGCCGTCAGGCCGCGGTCGCCCTGGACGGGCTCCTGGAACTCGCCGGCGTATGGCGCCCCGACCTCGTCGTCGGCGGGACGGACGCCCACGCCGCCGCCCTGCTCGGCTCCCGGCTGGGGATCCCGTACGTCCGGCAGGCGTGGGACTGGCTGCACTTCGACGGCGTGGAACGCTACGCGAACGAGGAACTGGCGCCCGAGCTGGCGCAGGCCGGACTCGAACGGCTGCCCGGCCCCGACCTGTTCATCGACATCTGCCCGCCGAGCCTCATCCCGGCCGGCGCCGTGCGCGGCCGGCCGATGCGATGGGTGCCGGGCAACCGCCAGCGCAGGCTGGAACCGTGGATGTACAGCAGGGGCGAGCGCGCCCGGGTGTGCGTCACGCTCGGCAGCTTCCGCACCGCCATGCCGGAGATGTTCGCCTACCTCTGCGCACTGGTGGAGCGGCTGACCGCACTCGACGCCGAGATCGTCGTCGCGGCCAACGAGGCGACCGCCCGCGAGATCCGGGACCGCTTCCCCGGCGTACGCGCCGACTGGGTGCCGATGGAGTTCCTGGTGCGCACCTGTGACGCGATCGTGCACGCGGGCGGCCTGACCACGCTCAACGCCATGGCGGCAGGAACCCCGCAGGTCATCGTGAACCAGTTCCAGGCGTTCGAACCCTCACTGCGACTGCTCGAACAGCAGGGTGCGGGCGTGATCCTGCACCGGGATGACAAGTCACCGGACAACACCTTCGACGCCTGCGACCGTGTCCTGTCCGACGACAGCCACGCGCGCCGGGCGCGTGAGCTGGCCCGCGAGCTGGGCGAACTGCCCCCGCCGGGAGAGGTCGTCGCCGACCTCGAAGCGCTCGCCCGCCGCTGAGCCCCCCGCCGCCGGCCCGGGCCCCGCTCGCGGAGCCCGCCCGCACCCTCACCGCCCTCACCCAACCCAGCGACCGAAAGGGTCCGTCCGCCATGCAGACCTCACCCCCCAAGCCGCCGCCCTCCGCACGGGTGCTGCAGCTCGCCACGTCGAGCTGGATGGCCGCCGCCGTGAGCGCAGCCGCCGAACTCGGCGTCGCCGACGCGCTGGCGGACGGAGCCCGCCCCGCCGACGAGATCGCCCGGAGCGTCGGCGCGCACCCGCCCACCTGCTACCGGCTGCTGCGGGCCTGCGCCGCCCTGGGGCTCTTCGAGGAGCGCGAAGGACGCGTGTTCGCCCTCACCGAGGTCGGGGACGCGCTCCGCGACGACTCGCCGCACTCCATGCGCAACTTCGCCCGGTGGGTCGGTCTCGCCGCCGACCGCACCACCTGGACCGGCCTGGCCGACAGCGTCCGCACCGGCGGCCCCGCGTTCGAGCGGGTGCACGGCCAGGACGTGTGGGAGTACATGCGGGACCGCGCCGACGTCTCGGCGGTCTTCGACGACGCGATGACCGAGGCGTCGTGCCGGCTGATCGCCCCGGTGGTCGACGCCTACGACTTCGGCGGCATCGGCACGCTCGTGGACGTCGCGGGCGGGCACGGCGCCCTGCTCGCCGCGGTCCTCGCCGCCCACCCGGACACCCGCGGCCTGCTGTACGACCGGCCCGACGTGGTGGCCGGGGCGAAGCGGACGTTCCAGGACCGCGGGTTGGACGACCGGGTGGAGATCGCCGCGGGCGACTTCTTCGACTCCGTACCGGCCGGCAAGGACGCCTACCTGCTGTCGAACGTCATCCACGACTGGGACGACGAGCCGTCCCTGAGGATCCTCACCAACTGCCGCCGGGCGCTCGCCGAGGACGGCCGGGTGCTCCTCGTCGAGGCCGTCATGCCGGAGCGGGACGGGCTCTCGCCGACCGTGACCCTGATGGACCTCAACATGCTCGTGCTCTGCGGAGGCAAGCAGCGCACCGAGAGCGAGTTCGCCGAACTCCTCGGCCGGGCCGGGCTGCGCCTCACCCGCGTCGTCCCGGCGGGACTGCACAGCGTCGTCGAAGCCGTCCGGGCCTGATCGCGTACCGAGCCACCGAGCCACACGGAGGGACCGCAAGCCATGCCATTCATCACGCCCGACAACGGATCGCTCACCGTGTTCAACCTCTTCGACACCGTCGACCGGGACGGCCAGAAGATCCTGCTGGACACGATGGAGGGGATCATCAAGGGGGCGAACTACCCGGGGTGGCGCTCCTCCACCCTGCACGGCGGTCTGGACAAGCCCTGCGCCGCCAACTACATCCAGTGGCGCAGCGTGGACGACCTGCAGGAGCGCTACGAGGGGGAGAGCTTCCGGCACAACACGGTGCCCCACTTCAAGGAACTGACCACCACGGTGCATCTGCTCAAGACCGAGGTGATCGCCGCCCATCTCCACCCCGGTCTTGAACGGATAGAGATCTCGCCGGAGCGGGACGACTTCACCGTCATCGTCATCATGGGCGTCGAGCCCGGCAACCAGGCCGCCCTCGTGGACCTGTTCGCGAAGTACGACCCGTCCATGCCGGACGTGCCGGGCTACCGTTCCCACTCCATCCTGCGCGGTCTCGACGGGGACTTCGTCGTCAACTACGCCCAGTGGGACAGCCGTGAGGCGTACGAGACGTTCCACAACCTCCCGGAGGACCAGCGTCCGGCGCACACCCGGGCCATGCGCGCGCAGGCCCGCCCGCTGCTGACGTCACGGTCGTCGAACACCTACGAGGTCGTGTTCGCGCGGTCCGCGAGCGACCGGCCGTCCGCCGGGCAGACGGCCGGTGACCGATGAGCGTCGGCACGGCGGACGGTGACACGACCGCCACAGCCCCTGGCCGCCCGCGTCCCGGACCCGGACCGGTCCGCGTCGGACCGGAGGACCCCCGCTACGGCGAACTGGTGCGCGGCGACAACCACCGCTTCACCGGCGCGCCCGACCACGTCGAACTGGTCCGCTCCACCGGGCAGGTCGCGGACGCCCTCGGCCGTGCGCTGGCCGCCGGGAAACGGGTCGCCGTGCGCAGCGGTGGCCACTGCCCGGAGGCGTTCGTGGCAGACCCGGCGGTCGAGGTCGTCATCGACCTCTCCCTGATGTCGCGGGTCTCCTACGACCCGGCGCTCAACGCCGTGGCGATCGAGGCCGGCGCGACCGTCGGCCACGTGTACAAGGAGCTGTACCGGAACTGGAACGTGACCCTTCCGGCCGGGGTGTGCACCGCGGTCGGGGTCGGCGGCCACATCTCGGGCGGCGGGTACGGACCCCTGTCCAGGCTGCACGGACTCGTCGCCGACCACCTCTACGCGGTCGAGGTCGTCCACGTCGACCGGGCCGGGCGGGTGCGCACCGTGACCGCGACCCGTGAGCCGGACGACCCCCACCGGCAGCTGTGGTGGGCCCACACCGGCGCCGGCGGCGGCAACTTCGGCATCGTCACCCGCTACTGGATGCGTTCCCCGGGGGCAGACGGCGCCGACCCCGCGGGACTGCTGCCCCGCCCGCCCGCCTCGCTGCTGACCGCCATGGTGAACTGGTCGTGGGAGCAGTGCGAACTGCCCGCGTTCACCGGCCTCGTACGCAACTTCATGGCCTGGCACGTCGCCAATAGCGAACCCGGATCGCCGTCAGCCGGGCTGTTCGCGTCGCTGTGGGTCAGGCACCGCTCGGGCGGCGGGCTCACCATGTTCGTACAGACCGACGCCACGGAACCGGACGCCCCGGCCCGGCTGGACGCGTTCCTCGCGGCCGTCGGCGAGGGCGTCGGCGCGCGTCCGTTCGTGCTCCGCAGGGAACTGCCGTGGCTGACCGCCTGCCGGTACATGGGGCAGGGCGACTCCGGCCCCGTGATGGGGGCGCGCCTCAAGACCAAGGCCGCCTATCTGCGGGGCGTGTACACCGACGAGCAGATCGCCACGCTGTACCGGTGGTTCCAGCGCGAGGACTACTTCGGCCGCGAGTCCCTGATGATGCTCAACGGCTACGGCGGCGCCATCAACGCGGTCGCACCGGCGGACACCGCGTCGGTCCAGCGCGACTCGGTGATCAAGGCGGCGTACTCGGCGGCCTGGTACGACGAGAACGAGGACGACGCGCACCTGGCCTGGCTGCGCGGCCTCTACTCAGAGCTGTACGCCGGCACCGGCGGGGTGCCCGTCCCCGGCGAGCTGACGGACGGGTCGTACATCAACTACCCGGACGTCGATCTCGCCGACCCGGAGCACAACAGGTCGGGGGTGCCCTGGCACCAGCTCTACTACAAGGACAACTACGCGGCTCTCCAGGCCGTCAAGGCGGCATGGGACCCCCGTGACGTCTTCCACCACGCCCTGTCCGTGCGGCTGCCTGAGGACGACATGACGAAGGACGACCCGACGTACCCCACCGCCCACATTCCCGAGCACTACGACTTCCGGGCCATCTACGAGGGCGAGAAGGGCGGGAAGGAGGCGAGGCCCGTCCAGCCGTGGGACATCGGCCGGCCGCAGCCCGCCCTGGTGGCCGCCCACGACGCGGGGACGATCACCGGGGACGTCCTGGACGTCGGCTGCGGCCTCGGCGACAACGCCGCCTTCCTCGCCGGACGCGGCCACCGTGTCACCGCGGTCGACGTGGCCGAGGCCGCCGTGGAGGAGGCGCGGCGACGGGCGAAGGCCCGTGGCGCCGAGGTCGAGTTCGCCGTCGCGGACGCCACCCGGCTGACGGGCTACGGGAACCGCTTCGACACGATCGTGGACAGCGCCTGCTTCCACTCGCTGGCCGAGGACGAACGCGAACGCTACCTCCGCGCGCTGCGGGAGGCGGCGCGGCCGGGGGCCAGGCTGCACATGTTCTGCTTCGCCCAGGAGTTCGAGGCGCCGTTCCCCGGGCCGCACCGGCACACCGCCGCCTACCTCCGCGAGGTCGTCGGCGGTGTCTGGAACGTGCTCTCCGTGGAGCCCGCCACCTTCGCCAGCTCCCTCGGCGTCGCGGACATCGCGGCCCTGATCAGGTCGGAGTACCCGGACGGCGGCGCCGCGGCCCGGCTCGAGGGTCTCCCGCTCGACGAGCACGGCAAGGCCACGATGCCCGTCTGGCACGTCACGGCCGAACGCCGCGACTGAGACACCCGCGGGCGGGCACCACCGCCCCCCATGGTGCCCGCCGCGGGTCCGCGCGCCCTCACGCCAACCGACCCTCATCGACATATCGGAGGTTGCCGGAATGCCGCCAGCCACAGGGAGGTGGCTCGTCCTGGGCGCCGAGGGCCTGCTCGGCTCCGCCCTGGCCACCGTCGCCTCGGCGGACCCCCGGATCCGCGCCGTTCACCGTGCCGGACGGGCCCAGGCCGACATCACCCGGACCGCCGAGACCGAACGGCTGCTGCGCGCCGTACGGCCGGACGTCGTCGTCAACGCCGCCGTGTTCACCGGCGTCGGCCCCTGCGAGGCCGACCCGGCCCGCGCCTACGAGGTCAACGCCGTCGGCGCGCGCCGGGTGGCCCGGGCCTGCGCCGACGCCGGCGCCCGCTGCGTCTACATCAGCACCGACTACGTCTTCGACGGCACCGGACCCGGCCCCTACGACGAGACCGCCCCGCCCCGCCCCCTGCTGACCTACGGGCTGTCCAAGCTCGCCGGGGAGCACGAGACCCTGAACGCGAGCCCCGGGCACCTGGTCGTGCGCACCGCCGCCCTGTTCGGGCCACCCCCGCCCGGAGAGAGACGCCGGGCGGGATTCGTCGAACAGATCCTGGGCCGCGCCGCCGCCGGCCGGCGCGCCGACGTGATCGACACCCTCGTCATGTCACCCACGTACACGGCCGACCTGGCCCGCATGGTGGTCGAACTGCTCGCCGCCGACGCGGACGGCGGGCCCTACCACGTGACCAACGAGGGGAGCGCCACCTGGTACGGACTGGCGCACGCCGTCGTCTCCGGTCTGGGGCTCGGCGCCCTGCCCCGGCCGGCCACGCCCGGCGCCGGGACGGCCGGTCCGGCGCGGCCCGCCGCCACCCCGCTCACCTCCGTACGGCTGCCCCCGCGCGTGCGGCGGCTCAACCGCCCCTGGCGCGACGCCCTCGCCGAGTTCCTGCGCGAGCACGGACCGGACGCCCTGGCCGCGGCCCGGTCCGCGCCGCCCCTTCCCGACGCCCCGTGACGATCCGAGGAGACCTCATGTCCGACCTGCCGACCTGCCGCGTCTGCGGCGGTGCCCTGCGCGAGTTCCTCGACCTCGGCGACCAGCCCATGGGCAACGCCTTCGTGGACCCCGGGCGACCGGACGAGGAGGCCAGTGCCTTCCGCTTCCGTCTCACCGTCGCCATGTGCGAGACGTGCACCATGGTGCAGCTGACCGACTACGTCCGGCACGACCGGATGTTCCACGCCGCATACCCCTACCGCTCCTCGCAGTCGTCCGTCATGAGCGCCCACTTCGAGAACCTGGCGCGGCGCTTCCTGGCGGACGAGCTGACCGGCCCCGACCCGTTCATCGTCGAACTCGGCAGCAACGACGGCATCATGCTGCGCACCATCGCCAAGGCGGGAGTGCGCCACCTCGGCGTCGAACCGTGCGGGGACGTCGCCGAGGTCGGCCGCGCGAACGGGATACGGGTGGTCGACGAGTTCTTCGACGAGAACCTCGCCGCCGGCATCCTCGCCACCGACGGACGGGCCGATGTCGTCTTCGCCGCCAACACGTTCTCGCACATCGACTTCCTCGACTCCATCCTGCGCGGCGTCGAGAACCTGCTCGCTCCCGGCGGCGTCTTCGTCTTCGAGGACCCGTACTTCGGCGACATCGTCAAGCGCGCCTCGTTCGACCAGATCTACGACGAGCACATCTTCTTCTTCACGGCCCGCTCCGTTCAGGACATGGCCGCACGCCACGGCCTCGAACTCGTCGACGTCGAACTCCTGCCGGTGCACGGCGGGGAGCTGCGGTGCACGCTCGCCCGCACCGGCGCACGCCCCGTCAGCCCCTCGGTGCCGAAGCTGCTGGAACAGGAGAAGGAGCAGGGCCTCACCGAGCGGGCGACGCTGACCCGCTTCGCCGACGGCGTACGGGAACTCGGCGAGACCCTGGTGGCCCGGCTGCGCGACCTGCGGGACCAGGGCAAGCGCGTGGCCGGCTACGGCGCCACCGCCAAGAGCACCACCCTGCTCAACTACTGCGGGATCGGCCCCGACCTGGTCTCCTTCATCTGCGACTCCACCCCCGAGAAGCAGGGACGGCTCACCCCGGGCACCCACATCCCGGTCAGGAGCCCGGACGCCTTCGCCGACCCGTACCCCGACTACGCGCTGCTGCTGGCCTGGAACCACGAGGACGAGATCCTCGCCAAGGAGTCCGCGTTCCGCGAGGCGGGCGGCCGATGGATCCACTACGTGCCCGACGTGCGCGTCGACTGAGGCACTCCGCCGCAGCGACCGAGCACCCCCCCCGTCCGACCGCAGGAGGGACGTATGCCTGAGACGCGCTTCGTCGTCACGGGCTCCATCGCCACCGACCATCTGATGACCTTCCCCGGCCGCATCCGCGAACAGCTGATCGCGGACAAGCTGGACCACATCTCCCTGTCGCTGCTCGTCGACGCCCTGGACGTCCGGGACGGCGGTGCGGCCGCCGACATCGCGTACGGCCTGGCCCTCCTCGGCCACCGCCCGCTGCTCGTCGGGGCGGTCGGAGCCGACTTCCACGATCACGGCGCCCGCCTGGCCGCCCTCGGAGTGGACACCTCGGCCGTCCACGTCTCCACCACCCGGCACACGGCCCGCCGCCTGTGCACCACCGACACCGACGGCGGCCGGCTCGCCACCTTCTACCCCGGCGCGACGGCCGAGGCCGCCGCGATCGACCTCGGCGAGGTGCTGCGTCGCCGCGGTGGCGCCGACCTCGTACTGATCGGAGCCGACGACCCCACGGCGATGGCCCGCCACACCCGGGCCTGCCGCGCCCTCGGCGTCCCCTTCGCCGCCGATCCGGGCGGGCAGCTGGCCCGGCTCACCGGCCCCGCCATCAGGGAACTGGTCGAGGGAGCGGACCACCTGTTCACCAACGAGGACGCACACGAGCTGCTGCTGACCAGGACCGGCTGGACGCGGGACGACGTCCTGCGCCGGACCGGCGTCTGGATCACCACGCTCGGCGACAGGGGCAGCCGCGTCGAGCGGGCGGGCGAACCTCCGGTGGAGGTTCCGGCCGTCCCCGCCGGCACGGTCACCGACCCGGCCGGAGCCGGCGGCGCCTTCCGCGCGGGCTACCTCGCCTCCCTCGCGGCGGGCGCCGGCGCAGAGCGGTGCGCCCGGGCCGGGTCCGCTCTGGCCGCCCGGGCACTGTCGGCCGTCGGCAGCCGGACCTACACCCCCGACCCCGGCCGTCCGCGCGCACCGCGGCAGCCGTCGCCGTCCTGACCTCGCACTCCCCGCCCCCTCCTGCCGCGTGATCCACGCGGCAGGAGGGGGCCTTTTCTCGTGTCCCGAGCATGCCCGGCTCCCCTCAGCACCCGCAGCACCCGCAGCACCCTCAGTACGCGACCCCCACTCCCTGCTTCACCGTCGCGAGGTCGTCGGTCATCGCGAGCATCGCGTGGGCGACGTCCGCGCGGCCGATGAAACGGCTCTTGGGCGGGCTGCCGCCGACCACCGTCCGGTACGTGCCGCCGAGGGGACTGTCCCGCAGGCGCGGCGGGCGTACGACCGTCCAGTCCGTGGCGCTCCGGGTCAGCTCGGCCTCCATCGCGCGCAGATCGGCGTACGTGTCCTTGAGGACGGCGGAGACGATGCCGCGCGCCACGCGGTCGAGCGGGCCTTCGCCCTCCGGCTCGGGTCCCACCGGAGCGGCGCTCACCACGAGCAGACGCCGGGTGCCCTCCGCCTCCATGGCGCGCAGCACCGTGCGCGTGAGCCGGGTCGCGACACCGGCGTCCCTGCGGGTGCGGGCGCCGAGACCGGACAGGACCGCGTCCCGGCCGGCCACGGCGGGCCGCACCGCCTCCGGGTCGGTCAGGTCGGCGCGGAACACCTCCAGGCGCGCGCCGGTGACGGTCAGCCTGGCGGGGTCGCGGACGACCGCCGTGACGTGGTGCCCCGCGTCCAGTGCCTGCCGGACGATCTCCTGGCCGATGCCGCCCGTGGCGCCGAACACGGTGAGTCTCATCAGTCCTCCGGGTCTCGCGACGAGCAGGTGAGTGAGCATTCACCCACCTTCTTTCTCCTCTAGAGTGAGTAAACACTCACCCACCCGTCAAGGCGGCGAGGACGGAAGGACACGCGATGGAAGCCTCGGCATCCCCGGGTGACGCGCGGCGGAAACCGGCCGAGGTCCGCATCCTCGACGCCGCCTACGAGCTGATGCTCACGGTCGGACTGGCCCGGACCACGACCAAGGAGATCGCCAGGGCGGCCGGCTGCTCGGAGGCCGCGCTGTACAAGTACTTCGACGGCAAGGAGGAGCTGTTCATCCGCGTACTGGCGGAGCGGCTGCCCCGGCTGACGCCGCTGCTGCGCAGCCTCGCCGCCGAGCCCGGACGCGGGACGCTGGAGGACAACCTCACCGAGATCGCCCGCCGGGCCGCGCTCTTCTACGAGCAGAGCTTCCCGATCGCCGCGTCCCTCTACGCCGAGACCCAGCTCAAGCGGCGGCACGACGAGGCGATGCGGCGGATGGGATCCGGACCGCACCTGCCGATCGAGGAACTCGACGCCTATCTGCGGGCCGAGCGTGAACTGGGGCGGGTCGGCAGGGACGCGGACACGTTCGCGGCGGCGTCCCTGCTGATGGGGGCGTGCGCACAGCGGGCCTTCGCCTACGACGCGGCACCGGAGCACACCCGCCCCCCGGTGGACGACTTCGCAGCCCGCCTGGCCCGCACCCTGCTTACGGGTCTCGTCCGTCCGGCCGGGTGAGGCGACGGCCGAGACAGGTCTCGCGGACGGCCCGGACGGCTTCGCCGGTCCCGGATCGGCGCTCCGGGGGACGCGAGCGCGGGAGAGGTCCCGGAGCCTCAGGCGGAGGCACGGGCAGACCATGCACGCGGTGAGCCGGGGCACCGATGCCGCGCACGGCGACGCGTGACCACGCACGGTCCCGGCGGGGCCGGGCGGGGCCGGTCGGGGCCGGGACGCAGGGACCATCGGCCTTCCCGCCAGGACTGACGGCCACTGATCAGGGCGCTTCCGGTGCAGAAGGATCAGCCGTAGGCCAACTGCCCTGCCGCAACGGCTCGAGCGGCCGGAACGAACGGAAGAAGGAGCGCCGCCATGTCCACGATCCCACGACGACCCGAACGCACACGCGGAGCGGGGTCGGACGGCTCTCCCGACACCAGGACCCTGCTCGGACTGCCGGCCGCCACGGCCCTGGTGGTCGGCAGCATCATCGGCACCGGCGTCTTCGCTCTTCCGTCGGCCCTCGCACCGTACGGGCCGATCTCCCTCGTGGCGTTCGTCGTCGTCACGCTCGGCGCACTTGCCCTGGCGGTGACCTTCGGGTCACTGTCCCAGCGCGTCCCGGCCAGCGGCGGACCCTACGTCTACGCCCGGGAGGCGTTCGGGGAGTTCGCCGGGTTCCTCAACGCCTGGTCGTACTGGATCACCGCGTGGGCCGGGAACGCGGCGATCGTGGTGGCCTGGGTCGGCTACGTCGAGGTGTTCGTCAACACCGGCCATCACATGGGCAATTCGGTGCTGATCGCTCTGGTGGGCCTGTGGATACCCGCCGCGATCAACCTCACCGGCGTACGGAACATCGGCGCCTTCCAGGTGGTCACGACCGTACTGAAGTTCATCCCGCTCATCTTCATGGCCAGTGTGGGGCTGCTGTTCGTCGACCCGGACAACTTCGGTCCGTTCAACGCCGGCGGCCAGTCGGCGATGGGCGCGATCTCGGCGGCGGCCGCCATCGCCCTGTTCAGCTACCTCGGGCTGGAGGCCGCCTCGGTGGTCGCCGGCCGGGTCCGCGCACCGGGGCGCAACGTGCCCCGCGCCACCGTCTACGGCACCCTCGCTTGCGCGGTGATCTACATCCTGGGCACGCTCGCCGTCTTCGGCACCGTCTCCCACGGCGAACTGGGCGCGTCCACAGCGCCGTTCACCGACGCCGCGAACAACATCTTCGGCGGCACCTGGGCGGGCGACATCGTCGCCGTCGCCGCCATCATCTCGGGAATCGGCGCGCTGAACGGCTGGACCATGCTCTGCGCGGAGATGCCCTACGCCGCGGCCCGCGACGGCCTCTTCCCCGCGGCGTTCGCCAGGACGCGCGGCAAGGGCGGTGTCCCGGTCTTCGGCATCGTGGCCTCGACCGTGCTGGCGTCCCTGATCACGGTGTTCAGCTACACCCGCTTCGACGACGTCTTCACCAAGATCGTCCTGCTGAGCGTGCTCACCGCGGTGATCCCGTACCTGTTCTCCGCCGCCGCCCAGCTGTACTGGCTGCTGGTGCGCGGCCGGGACAGCCTCACCCCGCGGCGCCTGGCCCGGGACGTCACCGTGGCAGCGCTGGCGATGGCCTTCTCCTACTGGTCGATCCAGGGCAGCGGATACCAGACCGTCTACTACGGCCTGTTCGTGCTGCTGCTCGGACTCCCGGTGTACATCTGGCTCAAGCGCGACCGCGGGGTGTTCGGCGACTCCGCCCCGGCGGCACCGGTGGCACCGGCGGTCCCGGCGCCGCGGCCGGTCCCGGACAGCGAGACCGCACCCGTGGCCCCGGACGCCTCTTCCGGCCCGGACGAGGCTCCCGCTCCCGGGACCCGGGCGCCGGAGACGCGCCCGGCCGGGTCCCGCCACGCCCGCACCACGGTCGTCCGACTCCGCCGGTTCACCCCACGCCATCACCACTGAACCGGCGCCTTCCCGCCCTCACTCCTCAGGAGCGCACCACCATGACCGTCTTCCACGTCGACTCCGAGGTCGGCCGGCTCCGCCAGGTCGTCCTGCACCGACCCGGACTCGAACTGTCCCGCCTGACCCCCCGCAACGTCGACGCGCTGCTCTTCGACGACATCCTGTGGGCCAAGCGCGCCCGCGAGGAGCACGACGCCTTCGCCCAGACCTTGCGCGACCAGGGCGTACGGGTCCACTACTTCGCCGACCTGCTCGCCGAGGCCCTCGACCTGCCCGAGGCCCGCGCCTGGCTGCTGGACCGGGTCGTCACCCCGGCCACGGTCGGCCCGCTTCTCGCGGAACCGGTACGGCAGCTGTGCACCGACCTGGACGGCGAGACCCTCGCCGGCTATCTGATCGGCGGCCTGCTCAAGCACGACCTGCCACTGGCCGACCCGCACAGCCTGGTCTGGAACGCCCTGGACGACGACGACTTCGCCCTCGCCCCGCTGCCCAACCACCTCTTCCCGCGCGACAACTCCTGCTGGATCTACGACCGGCTCTCCGTCAACCCCATGGCCAAGCCCGCCCGGCGGCGCGAGAGCCTCCACGCGGAGGCCGTCTACCGCTTCCACCCCCTGTTCGCGGAGTCCGCCACCGCTCCCGTCCTCGGGGAGGACGCCACCCCGGGAGGGCCGGTCACCCTCGAAGGCGGGGACGTCCACGTCCTGGGCAACGGCGCCGTCATGGTCGGCATGGGCGAACGCACCACCGCCCAGGCCGTCGAGACGCTCGCCGCCCGCCTCTTCGCCGACGGCACGGCCCGACGGCTCATCGCCGTCCAGCTACCGGCCGCTCGCGCCTACATGCACCTGGACACGGTCCTCACCATGGTCGACCGCGACGCCTTCGCCATCTATCCCGGCCTGGCCGACTCCCTGCGTTCCTGGACCCTGCTGCCGAGCCCGGAGAGGGCCGGCGGCCTCGACGTCAGCGTCAACTCCGACCTGGCCACCTCCCTGGCCGAGACGCTCGACCTGGACAAGGTCCGCATGCTGTCCGCGCCGCAGGACGTGCGGGCGGCAGAGCGCGAACAGTGGGACGACGGCAGCAACTTCCTGGCCGTGGCTCCCGGAGTCGTCGTCGGCTACGAGCGCAACGTCACCACCAACACCTACCTGCGCAAGCAGGGCATCGAGGTGATCACCATCGCCGGAGCCGAACTCGGCCGCGGCCGTGGCGGCCCCCGCTGCATGAGCTGCCCCGTCGAACGCGACCCTGTCGCCTGACCGCAATCCTCGAGGACCCGTCATGAGCATCGACCTGCGAGGCCGCTCCTACCTGAGCGAACTCGACTTCACCGCACCCGAGATCACCCACCTGCTGGACCTGGCCGCCGACCTCAAGGCCGCCCGGCGCCTGGGCACCGAACAACCGCGTCTGTCCGGCCGGAACCTGGCACTGATCTTCGAGAAGACCTCCACCCGCACCCGCTGCGCCTTCGAGGTGGCCGCCGCCGACCAGGGCGCCGCCACCACCTACCTCGGCCCCGGCGACACCCACCTCGGCGCGAAGGAGTCCGTCGCCGACACCGCCCGCGTCCTCGGCCGGATGTTCGACGGCATTGAGTACCGTGGCTCCGGCCAGTCGATCGTCACCGAACTGGCCGCACACTCCGGTGTACCGGTCTTCAACGGCCTCACCGACACCGCCCACCCCACCCAGAGCCTGTGCGACGTCCTCACCATGCGCGAGCACAGCCCCAAGCCCTTGCCGGAGATCAGCTACTGCTACCTCGGCGACGCCCGCAACAACATGGGCAACTCGCTGCTGTCCATGGGCGCCCTGCTCGGCATGGACGTACGGATCGCCGCCCCCCGGGAGCTGTGGCCCGAGCCCGGCCTGGTCACCGCCTGCCGCGCGCTCGCCACCGGCAGCGGGGCCCGCATCACCCTGACCGAGGACGTCGAAGAGGCCGTCCACGGGGCCGACTTCCTGCACACGGACGTGTGGGTGTCCATGGGCGAGCCCGCGGAGACCTGGCGCGACCGCGTCGAACTGCTGCTGCCCTACCGGGTCGACGCCAAGACGATCGGCGCCACCGGCAACCCGTACACCAAGTTCATGCACTGCCTGCCGTCCCTGCACGACCGCAGCACCCGCCTGGGCCGGCAGCTGTACGAGACCTACGGACTGGACGGACTCGAAGTCACCGACGAGGTCTTCTCCTCGCCCGCCTCCGTCGTCTTCGACCAGGCCGAGAACCGCCTGCACACCATCAAGGCCGTACTCGTCGCCACACTGGAGGACTGACCCATGCGCATCGTCGTCGCCCTCGGCGGCAATGCCCTCCTGCACCGGGGCGAACGCCCCGACGCCGCGGTGCAGCAGGCCAACATCGACCGGGCCGTCACAGCCCTCGCCGCACTGGCCCAGGACAACGAACTCGTCATCACCCACGGCAACGGCCCGCAGATCGGCCTGCTCGCCATGGAGAGCGCCGCCGACCCCGCCCTCAGCGCCCCGTACCCGCTGGACGTCCTCGGCGCGCAGACCCAGGGCATGATCGGGTCGCTGCTCGCCAGGGCCCTGCGCGGCGCCCTGCCCGGCCGGCAGGTCGTCGCGCTGGTCACCCACACCGTGGTCCGCGCGGACGACCCGGCCTTCGAGCGGCCCACCAAGTTCGTCGGCCAGGTCTACCCCCGGGAGGTCGCGCACGCACTCGCCCGCGAACGAGGCTGGCACATCGCCAAGGACACCACGGGATGGCGCCGCGTCGTTCCCTCCCCGGCGCCCGAGGCCGTCGTCGAGACCGACACCGTCCTCTCGCTGCTGGACAGCGGCGTGTTGGTCGTCTGTGGCGGCGGCGGAGGCGTTCCGGTCACGGCCGACCACGACACCGGCGAGCTGACCGGTGTCGAAGCGGTCGTCGACAAGGACCTCACGGCCGCCCTGCTGGCCGAGGAGCTGAAAGCGGACTTCCTGCTGATCCTCACCGACGTCCCGAACGTGTACACCGACTTCGGCACGCCCCGTCAGCGGCCCGTTCTCGACGTGACCCCCGCGCAGTTGCTGGACCGGGCCCTTCCCGAGGGCTCCATGAGGCCCAAGGCCGAGGCCGCCGCCAAGTTCGTCGAACGGTCCGGCGCGCTGGCCGCGATCGGGGCCCTCGACGCCGCGTACGACATCGTCCACGGCACCTCCGGGACTCTCGTACGACCGCGGCTCGCCTTCGGATAGCGGGCGTCGACGCGGCGGGGGCAGGGGACCGTCGGCCGACGGGCAGGGACCAGTGGTCCCTGCCGCCCCGACCGCACACATCGCAGACTCGAAGCACCTGAAGGAGGTTCCCCATGCCCCGCACCCTCACCGTCGGACTGGACGGCTCGCCCGAAAGCCTGGCCGCCGCGGACTGGGCCGCCCGTGAAGCACTCCTGCGTGATCTGCCCCTGCGGCTGGTGAACGCCTCTCAGTGGCAGGCCCCCGCCTACGCGCCGGCGAGCGGTCTCGACATGCCGCCGCTGCCGCGCGATCTGCAGCACGCGGCCGCGCGGCGCCTCCTGGACGACGCGCGAGCGCACATCGCGGGCCGGCACCCCGGTCTGCCGGTCGAGGCCGAAGACATCCCCGGACTTCCCGTCCCGGCGCTGCTGAAGGCCGCGGACGACGCCGAGTTGCTGGTCCTGGGGTCCCGGGGTCTGGGCAAGGTCGCCGGATTCCTGCTCGGCTCCGTCTCCCTCGCCGTCCTGGCCGGGAGCGAGCGGCCGGTGGTCCTCGTACGGTCCGCGGAACCCGACGGGCAGGACCGGCCGGCGGACGATCCGGCAGGCGCCCGGACCGCCGGAACCGACCGTCGCGATGTCGTTCTCGGCCTCGGCCTGGACAAGCCCGACGACAGGGTGCTCGATTTCGCGTTCGACGCGGCTTCCCGTCGCGCGGCACGTCTGCGCGTCGTCCACGGCTGGACGCTGCCGCCCTACTCCTACGGCGGCGACCTCATGCCCGAACTGGACGACGACATGGCCAGGCAGGTGCGACGCGAACTCTCCGGGGTACTGCGGCCGTGGCAGGAGAGATTCCCGGCCGTGGAGGTCAGCACGCAGACCACGGTCGGCGGCGCGGGCCCTCACCTGGTCGACGCCTCCCGTGACGCGGCCCTGGTGGTCGTGGGCCGAAGGATCCGCCGGTCAGCGGTCGGCACGCACATCGGGCCGGTGACCCAGGCGCTGCTGCACCACGCCGCCGCGCCGGTGGCGGTCATCCCGCACGACTGACCGACGGGCAGGGCGGCGGGCGGAACAGACGCGAGACGGGCGGACGGCGCCTCGACACGGGCCGTCCCGCCGCGCTCCCTGCCGGTTCCGGCCACCGGCCGGGACGCTCGAAGCAGAACTCACGACACAGAAGGCGGACACCATGCACGGCACGATCATCGTAGGACTCGACGGCTCGACCGAGAGCCGTGCCGCCGCGGAATGGGCGGCCCGTGAGGCGGAGTTGCGCGGTCTGGCGGTGCGGCTGGTGCATGTGTGGCAGCCGGTGCCGGAGCCGATGGCGCAGGCGCCGCTCCTCGGCGCCGAGACCCACCAGCACTGGACCGAGCGTGTCCCCCGCGAAGCCGCCGAAGACCTGCGACTGCGTCACCCCGGCGTCGAGGTGAGCACCGATCAGCGCGGTGGTACTCCCGCCGATGTCCTCCTGGACGCCGCCCGGGACGCGGAGCTGCTGGTCCTCGGCTCCCGCGCGCTGAGCGGCATCGGCGGCTTCCTCGTCGGCTCCGTCGGCCAGTCCGTGACAGCCCGCGCCGAGGTGCCGGTCGTCCTCGTCCGCGCCGGCGAGCAGGCCGCCGACGAACACCTCGAGGACGCCGCCGGCACCCCGTCCGCCACCACCGGCTTCCGGCCCGTGGTGCTGGGCCTGGACACCGGCAGCCCCGACGGCCAGGTGATCTCCTTCGCCTTCGAGGAGGCGCGGCGGCGCGGGGCCACCCTGACCGTCGTCCAGAGCTGGAGCCTGCCGTCCTCCTACGCGTACACGGTGGCCGGCGGTTACGACCCCCGCGAGGACATCGGCCGCGCGCAGGCCGGCGCGCTCACCGAGGTGCTCCTGCCCTGGCGGGAGAAGTACCCGGACGTCGATGTGGACGAGGCGTCCCGGATGGGGAGCCCCGCGAGCCACCTGATCGACGCCTCCCACGACGCCTCGCTGATCGTCGTCGGCCGCCGCGTGCGCCGCAGTCCGTACGGGGTGCACATCGGGTCCGTCGCCCACGCCGTCATGCACCACGCCACCACCCCCGTCGCCGTCGTCGCTCACGACTGACCGGCCCGCACGACCGACACGGTCTGTCCGGAACAAGGGGTGAGATCAGGGCTCTGCCACCCGTCCGCGAGCGAGCTGTCGCAGTGTCAGGTCCGTGCGCCGGTACGCCGCGTCCAGCTGCACTACCGCTGACTGCTCCAAACGGCCATTCCCTGGGAGGAATTGCCGGTCGCCGCTGCACATCACATGATCTGGTTCGAATTGATGTGCCCGGTAAGGAGTTTCACGTGAGCGAGATCGACCCGCAGCACCTGGCTGACCGCTACATAGCTCAATGGACACTGTCGGAGGCCGCCGAACGGCGCGCGGCCATCGAACGGCTGTGGGCCGAGGACGGTATTCATATCCTTCATCCGCCCGCGGAGATCAGGGAGATCGCCGCGGGACTCGGTTTCGACCACACGACTTTGGAGGCTCAGGGGTACGACGCCATCGAGACCCGAGTGGCGCGAAGCCATGAGAGCTTCGTCGAGAAACTGGGCTTCACCTTCCGGGCCCGCGCCGATGCGGTACGCCTCGAGAACGTGGTCAAGTTCCGCTGGGAGACGGTGTCCACCGAAGCCGGCGACGTACTGGGTGGCGGCCTGGACATTCTCGTGCTCGACGACGACGGCCGGATCAAGACCGACTACATGTTCCCGGGTGCCTGACCTGGAGCCGCAGATGCGCCCATCGGCCCGGCGGCCGCCGAGAGCGCCTCGGCTGTCGCCGCGTCGGCCGGCAGGAACGCCTCCAGTTTCAGCTCGGCGAGCGTCACGTCGACGGCGGTGGCGAAGGTGGTCACGGTCGTCATCAGACGCAGCTCACCGTACGAGGACTGCAGGCGGAGCGGAACCGCGAAACCGAGCAGCCCGGCAGACGGATCCAGCTGGGGAATGTATTCCGTGAGTTCGGCACGCAACTCTTCCAGGTGATCGAGGCGTGCCAGAATGTGGCGAGCCCATTCGGCGAGATTGTGGATACGGGGAGCCAGGCCGTCGGGATGCAGCGCGAGACGGTAGACGTTCGTGCCCGGGCCGACCAGCTCGGGGGCCACGCCTTCGGTGATCAGGTCGAATGCGGTGTTCGCGGCGATCAGATCGCCGCCTCGGTCCACGACCAGCGCCGGATACGGCAGATGCCCACGGAGGATGTGGCCGATCGCCGTGCGTACGGGAGCCAGCACCGGGTCGTCGAGTGCGCTCTCGGGGTAGGCAGCAGCGTACCCCGCGGCCAACAGCAGCTCGTTGCGCTCCCGCAGCGGCAGTTCCAGCGACTCGGCCAGGCGCACGACCATGTTCCGGCCGGGGACTGACTTGCCCGATTCGATGAAGCTGAGGTGGCGCTGCGTGGTGCCCGCCCGCAGCGCCAGGTCGAGTTGGCTGAGATGACGGCGGGCACGCCGTTCGCGAAGTGCACGAGGGAAGTCCACGGACCTGTTGTAACGGCGGCGGAGGGTGCCAGGCCATTCCCCGCAGGGAATTGCCGCCGTCCGCACCGGTCGTGAACGTCGCAGACATGGACATCGGTGCACTGCTCCCGACCGCATCCGCCCAGTGGGGCCCGGCCGGCGCCCCCCCCGCGAGCTGGTCGCCGCCGGCCGCCAGGCCGAACGCCTGGGCTTCTCCTCCCTCTTGCCTCTTGGTCGTCCCGGTGGGCCGGGGTCTCAGCTGACGTCGAAGGTGCCGTGCATGCCCATGTCGGCGTGATCGCCGATGTCGCACGTGTAGGTGTAGGTGCCGGGGAGGTGCAGAGTGATGACGGCTTCTCCGGTCGTACCGGGCTCGACCGGGGGGACCTCACCGGCCTTCTTGCCGTCGGGGCCGAAGATCTCGACCTCGTGCTCGGCCCCGCCCTTGTTCTCCAGCTTGAACGCGATCTTCTCGCCGGCCTTCGCGGTGAACGTGTCGAGTCCTTCGAGGTGGTACTCCGTGGCCTCGACCTCGACCTCGCGGTCGTAGGACTCCTCGGGCTCCTCGTCCGCCCTGGCGCCCTCGACGGTGACCTTCTGACGGATGCCGTCGCCGCTCTGGCCGGGCTTGCAGGCGATCTCGTACGTGCCGCCGCCCAGCTTGACCTTCATCTCGCGGGAGGTGCCGGGGCCGATGTTCTCGACTTCGGTGACGATGTGGCTGTAAGCGCCCTCGTGCTCGCCGTAGACGTAGACCTCGGTGGCCTTGTCGCCCTTGTTGGTGACGGTGAACCTGGTGTCCCCGGCCTTCAGTTCGGTCTTGGCGACCTCGCATGCGGTGTCCGTGGCGATGACGGCGATCTTGTCGCCGCCGGTACCGCCGGAGTCCTTGCCGCCGCAGGCCGCGAGGACGGGAAGGGCGAGAAGGGCGGTGGCGAGGACGGGGAGCGTGCGGGACGTGCGCATGGATGGTCTCCGGTGAGCGGGGTGGAAGGTGAAGCGGGGAACCGCGCCGCTGCTGCGGGGAATCAGCGGTCAGCCGGAAGCGGCGGGGGCCGGGCCCGGGTTGGCCCGGATGGGGAGGAAGAAGAGGGTCGTCACCGGCAGGATGCAGGCCGGCCAGGCGGCGACGACCACCAGGGCGGCGCCGGTTCAGGGAAGAACTTGGCGAAGTCGATCCTCACCGCGCCGCGGTGGAAGGGGCGGCCCAGGACGGCGGCGCCGGCCGGGCCGGGGGCGGTGCCGGTCACCGGAGCGGTGCTCCGGCCGGTGGCCTGCCCGGCGGTCCTGATGAACAGGGCCGTCTCCAGCCCTTCCCGTCCCACAGCGATGAATGCGGTGAGAGCCAGGGCCGGGGCGCCCATCGCTTCGAGTCCCTCACGCGGGCCGATGAGGTAGTTGGCGAACACGATAGGACAATAGATGAGGTAAGGCTTACCTATCAACTGCCTGTGCGTCGGATCTGTGTGAGCGGGCACGCGCCATGTCGACGGTCTTGGTGACGCTGCTGTGGGGCGCCTGGGCGACGGTCCGCCTCCGGGCTTAGGACCTGCGCCTCATGCGCACGGTGAACCTGCTGGCTAAGGTCGGCACCCATGCAAGCTACGGAGATCGTTCGCCGCACCACGGCGGAGCGCAGGCGGGACACCCTGGAGCGGCTCAGCTCGGAACGCGACATATGGGTGTCGACGTCCCACCCCGACCATGGCCCGCATCAAGTGCCCCTGTGGTTTCTGTGGGACGGGCAGGCAGTGTGGATGTGTACCGGCGCGCATTCCGCGACCGCGCGCGATCTGCATGCGGAACCGCGCGTACGGCTGGCTCTGCCGGATGCCTTCGACGCGGTGCTGCTGCAGGGGGAGGCAGAGTGCTACCCCGCGCGGGAAGCGCCAAGTGATGCCGCGGAGGGGTTCGCGGGTAAGTTCGGCTGGGATCCGTGTACCGAAGAGGTCCCCTTCGTGTACCTGTGCGTGGCGCCGCGGAC
Organism: Streptomyces sp. NPDC008313; assembly: GCF_042956125.1. Taxonomy (NCBI): domain Bacteria; kingdom Bacillati; phylum Actinomycetota; class Actinomycetes; order Kitasatosporales; family Streptomycetaceae; genus Streptomyces; species Streptomyces sp. NPDC008313. Next base: position 55,089 of record NZ_JBIBFR010000003.1, on the reverse strand, counting down.
AGTGCGCGCCTGGCGCGGAGTACCGGAACTTCGTGGCAGGGTCATCATGCGCGATAGGGCGTGGCTGGGGTAGCACGGGCGCAGTGTGAATCCGCGGGTCACAGCCACTCGTCGAGAGTCGCTACGAGGCCGGTCGCCTCGTAGCGGACCGCGAGTTTGCCGTATCACATGGCACCGGCACGGTTCCGCTTGAGGCGATTGATCCCGCACTCGACCGCGTGGGCCGGGCTCGCCCACGTCGGCTCCGACATCCGTCGCCCTCCTCGGTTCGAAAGTCGTCTGAGCGGGCCTGCGCGGCGAACCTCAGACCGGATGAGGGACGACGGCGACCGGGCACGCGGAGTGGTGCAGCAGGGCGTGGGCGACGCTGCCGAGTTGCAGACCGAAGTGCCCGTGCCGGCGCTGAGCGCCGACGACGATCAGGTCGGCGTCGGCAGATGCCTCCAGCAGGACACGGTGGGCGGGGCCCTCAACCGTGCGGCGGCTGACATCGACCTCGGGGTGCTCCCGTACGGCCTCGCGCAGCGCGTCGTCGAGGGCGGCCGAGACTCCGGTCGCATCGCCGACTCCCACCACGACCCGGCCGACGGACCCCCGAAGGACGCGCTCCTCGCCTCGGACGACGACGACCGGACACATGGCGCGAGCTGCCACCGTGAGACTGACCGACCCCAGCAGCAGCCCGGTCACCTCGCCGCGCCCTCGAACGCCCGTGACCAGGGCGAACGCCTCAGACCCCGCCCGAAGCAGCGTGGGCACCGCATCGGCTGCCACTACGTCGGCGGACACCTTCACCTGGGGGTCGCGGAGCCTGGCGCGTTCCGCGCAGGAGGCGACGATGTTCTGCGCCATGACCTCTCCGGCGGGGCGATCGGTGCGGAAGGCGGGCCGGGCTCTTTCGTAACGCTCCCAGAGAAAGGCATGGACGAGCCGCAGCGGCAGGCCGTGGCGAGCCGCTTCGTCCGCTGCCCAGTCGACCGCCAGCAGACTGGATTCCGATCCGTCGACGCCCACGACCAGCGGGTTTTCCATCGGGCCACCGCCTTCCGTCCCGTTGCTGACAGGCCCCCTGTGAATACCGTCGCACCGCCCGCGCGCCGCCGCGACATACGGGCGGGCGTTCGGATCGGGTGGCCGTCGCCGGGTCACGAAGAAGCTGGCGAGGCCCTCGCGAGTGGCCAGCAGCAGGGCGCGTTCCATCGCCTGGTCGGCGCGGAGCCGGCCCTCCAGGCGGTCGTGGGCCGTCTGCTCGAAGTTCGCCGCGTCACGTCCGCCACCTGCCGAGGGCCCGCGAAGTCGCGCATGGGCACCCTGTCCCCGCGCTTGTGCGGCCCGAATGCGTAGTGCGGGACTCCGTCGTAGGCCGTGCTCACCGGCGGGGCGTCGATACGCGTCCACTGGGGTGCCGGCCATCGTGGCGATCTCGATGCGCCGAGCCTTGCCCCTATCGGTCTTGGGATCTTCACCGTGAGGACAGCGTCTCGGGTGCGGGATGCGTCATGGCTGATCCCTCCTCGACGTCTGCCTCGGGGATCGCTGTGTCACCCTCGCTCACGTGGGCCACCCGGCGACCTCCCGGCCGTGTGGGCGCGGTGCGCCCATGCCCTCGATGTCGTGCTCGGCGGTCTGCAGCAGCTGCCCGGCCAGGTCGTTCATGGCCCGGCCCGCGGCCAGTTCATCGCCGATCTCCGGCATGTTCGTGTCCGCCGGATGGCAATGCGCGGCCCCGTGACCGGTGAGTTCTGTGGTGCCGGTGTCCAGGGTCAGATGCGCCTTCGTCGTTCCCGCGTCGTCCTCGAACAGATGAAGACGAACCGTCCATTCCGACGTATGCGGCATCGCTTTCCTCCTCACCTCGGTATGGACCGATGTGATCCTGATGGGGTTCTTTCTGGGGCTTGCTGTGCGGAGGCGGCCGACAGCCGGTTCTCGATGCGTTGCCGGACGCGGGCCGTGAGTACGTTCAGTTGCTCGGAGGTCGTCGCCCGGGGCGCGGTGGGTGCCCGGATCCGGCGGGCGGCCGGGGGCAGCTCTCCCAGGTCCGCGGCGAATCTCACCCGGCACTCGTCGAGCGTGGGCCTCCTGCCGGTGCGCCGCCCGTCCAGCATCACCGTCTCCAGCAGGGGAACGCCGTCGTCGGGGGGCTGCTCGTCGGCGAGGCCGATCACGTCGGCGCAGCCGGGGCGGCGGAACACCTGCTTGCGGCCGGGTGCCGTCACCTTCGCCGATGACAGCTTCATCACCGGGCGGCCGTCGAACTCGACCAGCTTGTACGCCGAGTCCAGGTACGGCGCGTCGGCCGACACACCGACACGGGTGCCCACGGCGTACGTGTCGATCGGTGCTCCGCAGCGGACGAGCTCGGCCACGGCGTACTCGTCGAGACCACCACTGGCGACGATCCGCACGTCCGGCAGACCCGCGTCGTCGAGGATCGACCGGGCCCGCACCGCCAGGTCCCCGAGGTCACCGCTGTCCAGCCGCACGGCGGACCCGGGCCCGCGGCCCAGGTCCCGTAGGACGCCTGCCGCGACCCGGACCCCTTCCTCCGTGTCGTAGGTGTCCACCAGCAGGGTCACCGGGCCGGGGTGGCACCGGGCGAAGGCGCGGAACGCCTCCTTCTCCGAGGGGAACGTCTCCACGAAGGAGTGGGCCATCGTGCCGACGGCGGGGATGCCCTCAGCGGTGGCCGCTGCCACGTTGCTGGTCCCGGCGAAGCCGACCATCGCACCCAGACGAGCGGCTTGGAACCCTGCCTGAGGACCGTGGGTGCGCCGCAGGGAGAAGTCGACGACCGGGTGACCAGCCGCCGCGAGCACGCAGCGTGCGGCCTTCGAGGCGATCGCTGTCTGATGGCTGAGGAGGTTGAGTACGTACGACTCGACCAACTGCGTCTGCGGAAGAGGCCCGGTCACCTCCAGCAGCGGCTCACTCGCCAACACGATCCGCCCCTCCGGTACCGCCCGCACCTGGCCCGTGAACGTCAGACCGAGCAGAGGTTCCAGATCCCGTGGTGGCCGGTGCAGCGCTGAAGCGAAGGCGTCGACGTCCTCGGGGCCGACATGAAAGCCGGCCAGGTGGTCGAGTGCAGACTCGAGTCCCGCCGCCACCAGGAAACCGCGTTCAGAGGGCAGGTCGCGGACGAAGAGGCTGAACGTCGCCGGGCCGGTCCGCCCCTCCCGCAGGTAGGACATGGCCATCGTGACCTCGTACAGATCAGTGGTCGTCGCATCCGACATTGGTGTCACCTCCCGGGCTGTCGTCCGGCCCGCCGTTCGTACCCTCGGGCGTGTGATCGCCACGCCTGGACGGCATACGGATGCGTACGGGGAACCGTGTGCGCTCATGAGCCGGCCTCCAGCGACTCGCCGGCCGTCCCCCACCACCTGCTCCCACCGTCGATCGGCAGCGGGCCGGGGCACCGTCGGCGGCCCAGTCCACCGCCTCCAGGCTCGCCCGCGACCCGTCGATACCGGCCACCAGGGGAAGCGTCACCGCCTCTGTCTCCTCTCGCGCCTGATTCCACGCTTCCGGCTTCCTCCGCCGGTCCACATGCGCTGTGGAGGGGGCGGGGGTGATCCTCGAATGAGAGAACGCACCGCGCTCGGTATGCCGGCGACGTCCGGACCGTCCGCTCGATCGGACTCGTTCGCTGACAATCGCCGTCATTTCCAGCTTCGTACGAGACGGAGGCCGCCGCCATGCAGCCAGCCATCACCGTGGGCCTCGATGGCTCACCCGAGAGCCTTACCGCCGCCCGTTGGGCGGCCGACGAGGCGGAGAAGCGCAAGCTCACTCTGCGCCTGCTGCACGCCTGGCCGCTGCTGGCACCGGAACCGGCTCGCGTCCCCTCGGAAGTCGATCAGAACTACTGGGCGAAGCGCCTCGTCCACACCGCGCAGACGGAGTTGCAGGCACGTCACCCGGGCCTGTCCGTCGTCGGGAACCTGGTCGCCGACGACGCTCAGGGCGCCCTGCTCCAAGCGGCGTCGGAGTCCGAGATGATCGTGCTCGGTTCTCGGGGACTCGAGACCGTGCAGAGCTATTTCCTGGGCGACATCAGCATGCCGGTGGTGGCACGGGCCGAGCGGCCGGTCGTACTGGTCCGTGCCGAGAGCCAGGAGGAGGGGGCGCCCGCGGCATCCACGAAAGGCGTGGTCGTGGCCCTGAACCTGCACGGATCCTCCGACGGCCTGCTCGACTTCGCGTTCGCCACCGCCGCGGCCAGAGGGGTTCCCCTGCTGGCCGTCCACGGCCGAAGCGTGCCGTTCCACGCGCGCGTGCCCTGGGGGGTGGACCACGCCGCCACGGAAGGGATGACGCAAGACGCGCAGGAGGAGCTGAGCAAGGCTCTCCGCCCGTGGCGCGCCAAGTATCCGCAGGTGGAGGTGGCCGACACCATTCGTCTGGCGAGCCCCGCCAAGGCCGTCGTACAGGCTGCCGCCGGGGCCGCCCTGCTGGTGGTCGGTCGGCGTGCGCACCGACATGGTGTGGCACCCCACCTGGGTCCGGTCGTCCAGGCCGCCATCCATCACGGCCGCTGCCCCGTCGTCGTCGTCCCTCATGACTGAGCCCGGCCACCACGGGCCACCGCCTCGCCGCGCGGAGGTGTGCGAGACCCACACCGCGATCGTGTTCTTCGCCGGGGACAGCGCCTACAAGGTCAAGAAACCGGTGAACCTGGGATTTCTGGACTACACCAGGCGGGCGGCGCGCCGGCACGCGTGTGAACGCGAAGTCGCGCTCAACCGCCGCTTCGCCCCGGACGTCTATCTCGGTCTGGGCGAATTGACCAGCCCGGACGCGGAAGGCCCCGAGCCCCTCGTGGTGATGCGCCGCATGCCCGCGGACCGGCGTCTCTCCCGCCTGGTACGAGAAGGGGCCGTCTTGGCCGACGTTCTGCGGAACGTCGCCCGGCACCTCGCCGGATGGCACGCGGAAGCGCCCCGCGGCCCGGACGTGGACGAGCAGGGGACGCGGAACGCCCTGTTGTCGCGGTGGGAGGCCAGTTTCGCGCAGATCCACGCGATGGCCGACGACGGCTCCGTGCCCGAGGAGATGACGGAGGCGGAACGACTGGTGCGGCGCTACCTCGCCGGCCGCGAGCGGTTGTTCGCGTCCCGTATCGAGCAAGGGCGGGTGGTCGACGGCCACGGAGACCTCCTCGCCGAGGACATCTTCTGCCTCGACGACGGTCCCCGCGTCCTGGACTGCCTGGAGTTCGACGACCGGCTGCGCTACGTCGACGGCCTGGACGACGCGGCCTTCCTCGCGATGGACCTGGAACGGCTGGGCGTCCCGGAGGCCGCCGCCTACTTCCTCGCGCAGTACAGCGAGTACTCCGGTGATCCCGCTCCCGCGTCGCTGTGGCACCACTACGTCGCCTACCGCGCGTTCGTCCGCGCCAAGGTCTCACTGATCCAGGCTCATCAGGGGGCGCCCGAGGCGGGGGCGGCGTCACGAAGGCTGGTCACGACGACACTGCGCCACCTGCGCACCTCCGCCGTCGGCCTGACCGTCGTCGGCGGGCTGCCGGGCAGCGGGAAGTCCACCCTCTCCGGTGCGCTCGCGGACCGGCTGGGAGTCACTCTGCTCAGCAGCGACCGCGTCCGCAAGGAACTGGCGGGCATTCCCGCGGAGCAGTCCGCGGCGGCCGGCTACGGCGAAGGGCTGTACACACCCGAGTGGACCTCCAGAACCTACGCCACCCTCCTCGGCAGGGCGGCCGCCCTGCTGTCCGCCGGTGAGTCCGTCGTTCTCGACGCCACCTGGTCCGACACGGCACAGCGCGAAGCGGCACAGCACGTGGCCGAACGCACCAGCGCCGACCTGGTCGCCCTGCACTGCCACGTTCCGCACGAGGTGTCAGCGGCCCGCCTGAGCACATGCCCTTCCGGAGCATCCGACGCCGACCTCGACATCGCCGCTGCCATGGCGGCAAGGGAAGCCGCTTGGCCCGAGGCCGTCGCCGTCGACACCAGCGGCCCGTTGGAGTCCGCGGTCGCCCGGGCGCTGGCAGCCGTACGTCCCTGGGGCGCCGGCCAGGCCCCGGTCTTCCGCCGCCCCTACATGGAGCCGGACTGACGGGAGCGACACGACGACGCGGTGGCCCGTGCTGCCGGGGTGACCATGGAGGGATCCGTGGCCGGCAGTCATTGGAAGGCCGCGTGGATCTCCTGCTCGTCGGCGTTGTGCGAGACGAGCAGGATCTCGTCACCGGGGCGGAGCCGGAGCGCCGGATCAGGCACCGTGGGTTGTCCGTCGCGGACGATCGTGGCGACGACCGTCCCCTCGGGCAGCCGGACGTCGCCCAGGACACGCCCGGCCGTCCTGGACCGCGGTGTGATCGCCGTTTCGATGACGTCGACGCCCGCCTTGCTCAGCCGCAGCAGGGCGACCGTATCGGTGGCCCCGGTCGCCTCCTCGATGAGGGAGACCAGCGGGGTGGTGGCAGGGACGGCGACGTCCACTCCCCAGTGTCCGTCGAACAGCCAGGCGTTGTCGGCGTTGTTGACGCGGGCGGCGACGCGGTCCACGGCGAACCGGCCTTTGGCGAGCAGGCTGATGACGAGGTTGTCCTCGTCGTTCCCGGTGGTGGCGATGACGAGGTCGGCTGTCAGGGCGCCCGCGAGTTCCAGAAGCGCCGGCTCGCAGGCGTCTCCGGCGACCATCCGCACTGGGACGCGCCCCTGAAGTGCGGCGACGCGGTCGTCGTCGGAGTCGATCAGCGTCACCTCGTTGTGGGCGGCGGCGAGTACCCGGGCGATCTGGGTCCCGAGCCGTCCCGCGCCGGCGATGATCACGTTCACGTCCCCAGCTCCTTGTCGAGGAAGCCGCGCAGCCTGCCGAGCGCCGTCGCGGCGACGGCGAAGGTGACCAGGTCGCCCGCCCGCGCGGGCGTGCTGTGCGCGGGGATCAGGGAGCGGCCCGCGCGGGTGACCTCGACGACACGGATCTCGCCGTCGACCTCGAACTCGGCCAGCGCCCGCCCGGTCAGATAGGCCGGTACTTCGGAGCGGTAGAGCAGGGTCTCGCCGTTGCCGAAGACGATGTCGGGGGAGAGGTGGCGGTGCAGCAGCATCTGGTGGATCTGGTGGACCGTCCAGCGGACGCTGGTGATGGTGGGGATGCCGAGCTCGCGGTAGATGTCGGCGCGTCGGGGGTCGTAGACGCGGGCGAGGACGTTCGGGACGCCGCTGTGCACGGCGGTTCTTCGGCCGCGACGGGCGGGATCCCCCCGGCCGCCGGCGCGGACTCAGGGCCCCTTCCACCCAGGTCGCGGGGCCGCGTCGCCCGACTTCAATGAGGGATCGTCGGGCCGGCCGGAGCGGTGGACTCACCGGTGAGGCGGGGCTCGACGTCCACGACGCCCTCCACTGCACGCACGAGGCGCACGGCGACCGATATGAGCGAGGTGTCGCGGATGTGTCCGCGGAGGGTGACGACCCCCTCCCGCACATTCACGTGGATGGCGTGGCTGAAGGCCGGGAAGAGGCAGGACACCACCGTGCGGCGGACCTCCTCCTCGATGTCCTCGTCCGATCGCAGAAACACCTTCAGCAGATCGGCACGGCTGACGATGCCCTGGAGCATGCCGATGTCGTCGACCACAGGCAGACGCTTGACATGGCGGACGGCCATGATCCTTGCCGCTTGGGCCAGGGTGACGCCGGGGAGGACCGTGATGGCGGGGGTGCTCATGAGTTCCTCCGCCATGGCTGCTCCGGCCTTGGCGACGTCGGACAGTCGCCGGCGTTGCTCGAAGAGGCTCGGGTCGCTGTCACGGAACTCTTCCTTGGGCAGCAGGTCGGCTTCGGAGACGACCGATGACGCGGCCTTCGCCCTCAAGGACGGGCATAGCGCTGACTTTCCACTGCTCCATGGTCCGGACGATCTCTTTGAAGGGCGCGTCGCGGCCGACAGCCACGACCCTCCGAGTCATCACATCCCTCACGGTGTGCGGGGTCTGCGGCACTTCGAATCACCTCGTCTCGCGTTGTCATGGGACCTCGCCCGCGCCGTGGGGCGCGTACAGGTCGAGCAGCCGCACCCGGGCGGATCTCAGCCGGCGCGCGAGCACGCCGGAGACATAAGTAGAGAGTTCGTGATCCAGCCTCGGGTGCTTCGCACACAGCTCACGAACCGCCGCCGCGTCGAACTCGTAGGCACGCACCGGGCTGGTGGCCTCGGCCCCCAGATGCCTGGCGCCGAAAACGCCGGTCCTCGCAACCACGATGGCTGTCCCTTCTCCGCGACCTCAAGTGGAGCCGCTCTCCTGTCCGGTACGGACGTCTCAGCACGCGGCCGATGCGAAGCCGTGGCGGGGGCGGGACCCAGCGGCGACTTGTTCCCGGCCGCATTACTCCACCATGGCCGCAAACCCGCATGGCGCAACCTGGGCCAAGGCACTCCGGGAGTCGAAGCGCCGGTGTTCGGACGGTCGGGCGCCGTCCGAAGCCGGGTACCCAGCCCGTGCACGGTCGGAGATGTGGCCACTGGCGCGGCGGTTACGCCCGCTCTCCCGGAGTGGCCCTCTCCGAGCCGCCCTGGTCCAGGCGGAACGGTGGGTACGCGTCCGTCATCAGGGCGGCGTAGGCGGTGACGCGCAGGACCCACCGGTTGAGGCCGATGATCAGGTCGAACAGGTCCTTCGGGTACTTCTCGGTGAAGGCCAGGATCACGGCCGCGATGACCGTCAGCAGGGCGATCAGGCCACCGGACCACCAGCCCAGGTGGGCGCCGCCGAGGAGGAAGCCGATGACCATGTAGTGCGGGATGGCCAGAAGCCACCACTTCACCAGCACCAGGCCGCGGGAGAGCCTCTCCGGATAGGCGATGTCCAGCCGTGCCGGGTAGTCCGGTTCCTCGCCCAGGCTGAACGGGGGATACCGGTCGGTGCCCAGAGCGTCGTACGAGTAGTACGAGACCCGCCAACTCCACCGCAGTACTCCCAGGTTGAAGTCGAACAGGGCGCGGGGGTAGCGCTCGGTGAACAGGATGGCGAAGAACGCGATCACGGTCACCACGCTGAAAGCGATCCAGAGGAAGAACAGCACCACGTAGTGCGGAACGGCGAGCAGCCACTTCACGAGCCACAGCCATCGGGACAGTGGCGAGTCGATGTGGGTGCGTCACGCGGCGAGCAAGGTGCCGGAGGTGACCGTCTACTTCTGGATCATCAAGGTGCTGACGACCGGTATGGGCGAGACAGCCTCGGACTGGTTGGCCCACCTGCTTGGCCCGATTCCCGCTGTCGGCCTCGGCGGCATCGCCCTGGTGGCCGCTCTAGCGGTGCAGTTCACCGTCCGTCGGTACGTGGCCTGGGTCTACTGGACGGCGATCGTCATGGTCAGCGTGTTCGGCACGATGGCCGCCGACGTCCTGCACGTCGGCCTCGGGGTGCCGTATACGCTCTCGACCCCGTTCTTCATGGCCGCGCTGGCCGCCGTCTTCGCCCTCTGGTACCGCAGCGAGGGCACCCTGTCCATCCACAGCATCCACACCCGGCGCCGCGAGACCTTCTACTGGGCCGCCGTGCTGGCCACGTTCGCGCTGGGCACCGCCGCCGGCGACCTCACGGCCACGATCGGGCTCGGCTATCTGGGCTCCGCCGTCCTGTACGCCGCCGCGATCGCCGTGCCGGCCGTCGCTCACCGGTGGGGGAGCCTGAACGCGGTGGCCGCGTTCTGGGCCGCGTACGTCATCACGCGCCCGCTCGGCGCCTCGGTCGCCGACTGGATGGCCGTCGGCCACGGCAGGGGCGGACTCGACCTGGGCCTGGGGCCGGTCACGCTGTCCTGGACGGTGGCCATCCTCGGCTTCGTCGGCTATCTGGCCGTCTCCCGTAAGGACGTCCGGCGCGACAACGCACAGTGATAGGCCGATAAGCGCCGCGCGGCTCCGCAGTCACCCGGCAGGCAGGCTGACCACGAAACGTGCCCCGGGGGTGTGTCCGGGGTCGTACGTCACCTCGCCGCCGACGGAGCGGGCCAGGCGTCGCGCCAGCGGCAGCCCGAGGCCCGCTCCGCCGTGTCCGTCGCCGGGATCGGCGCGCTGACCGGGTTCGAAGAGCTGTCCGGTGAACGGGGGCGGTACGCCGGGCCCGTCGTCGATGACTTCGATGCGTACGCCGTCGGGTGCGCGGTACGCGCGGACGGCGACCTTGGCGTGGGCGTAGCGGCAGGCGTTGGTCAAAAGCGGGCTGATGATGCGTTCGAAAAGGGCGGGTGGGACTCCGGCCTCTACACGTGGGCCGTCGGCGGTGACCGTCAAGTGGCTGGGCACGTACGGCAGTTCGGTGAACCGTCGTAGCGTGGGCAACACCTCGGCGGTGCCCGGCGCTGTGAGTGTTCCTCCGCGGGCGTCGTCCAGGAGGGTGTCGCAGATGGTGCGCATGGACTGGGCGGCATCCGCGATGACCTGGTGGGTGGCGTGGGTCTGGTCGGCGGTGCGGGGGCGTGCCTGCCACCAGTCGAGTTCGGCGATGATCCGGCTCAGGGGTGTACGCAGCTCGTGCGAGAGTTCCCCAGTGAGCCGGCGCTCGTGGCGCAGGAGGGTGCGGATGCGGTCCAGTATGACGTCCAGCGACGTGCCGAGGCGGGCGAGTTCGACGGGGTGCCGCATATGGCCGAAGCGTTCTTCGGAGGCCACGGCGCTCCACTGGGTGGCCTGGTCGGTCATCGTGCGCACGGGGCGCAGTGCGCGGCCTACCGCCAGCCGGGTCAGGGCGTAGGTGCAGGCGAGCATCACGGCGTCCAGCGCGAGCGAGCCCATGAGCAGGGTGTCGGCCGAACTCCGGTAGGGGGAGAGGTCGAGCGCCGTGACCACCGTGGCCTCTCTCTTCCCTCCGGACACCGGCTGCGAGCACAGCCGGAGAGGGCCGTCCACGTCGGCGGTGACGCACCGCCGCCCGCCGCGCCCGGCGAGGGCGTCGGCGACGCGGGTGAGGCGGCCGGCGTTCGGCGGCTCTTCCAGCAGGCGTCCGCCGGCGTAGATCCACACGTTGGTGTCGAGGAGGGCGTCGTTGGACGTCTCCAGGACGCGTACGGTCGTGCCGGTGGTGTCGATGGTCGTCGCGACGGCGGCGGCGCGGGTGCGAAGTTCGTCGTCCGCCTGGTGCTGGAGGCGGTGTTGGGCGACGGCGTTGAAGGCGACGGTGAGGACCAGCACCAGCAGCGTGGCCGTGGTGAGGGCGACGAGGGAGAGCCGGCCGCGCAGCGTGCGGGGGGCCAGACGGTGGAGGAAGGCGGTCACGGCGGGCCGCGGCCGGTGGCGGGTGCCGCTCATGACAGGCGGTGGCCGATCCCGCGGGCCGTGCCGATGGTCCGGTCGCTGCCTGCTGCGCGCAGCTTGCGTCGCAGGCGGGTCAGATACTGGTCGAGGGTGTTGTCGTGTACTTGGGCGCCCTCGGGCCAGGCTGCCCGGACCAGCTCGCGGCGGCGCACGATGCCGCCGGAAGCCGCCATGAGTGCCGCCAGGAGACGAAACTCGGTCGGTGTCAGGTCGACTCGGGTGCCTCGGACGCTGACCATGTGCCGGACGGCGTCCAGTGCCAGGTCTCCCGCTGTGGCGGCAGGCGGTGGTGCGGCCCGTTTGAGGGCTGCCCGCAGGCGGGCCGCGAGTTCGGTGAGGTGGAACGGTTTGGGCAGGTAGTCGTCGCCTCCGGCCGAGAACCCGGACAGCCGGTCGCTCAGCCGGTGGTGGGCGGTCAGGAAGATGACGGGGGAGAGGAATCCGTTCGCGCGCATGGCCGTGCACACGTCCCGTCCGTCGGCGTCCGGCAGCCCGATGTCGAGCACGGCGGCACAGATGTCGGCGGTGCCAAGTCGCAGGGCGGTGGCGCCGTCCGGTGCGGGCACGGGGTCGAAGTCCTCGTCGCGCAGTCCGCGCATCAGCACGTCACGCAGGGCGTGATCGTCCTCGACGACCAGGATCGTCTGGCGCATGGTCCTCCCTCTGCTCTCGTGCCACGTCCGTCCGTCCCGGTGCCGTGTGCGTTCGGCCCCCTGCTGTGCTGCCCGTCGGTTCTGCCGTCCCGCGCGCCGAGTCCGTGTCCGCCGCGCCGGGGGTCCATCGGTCGGGCAGCCAGCGGGCCAAGGCGCCCAGGCACAGGCCGAGCCACCCGAGGGCGAACAGCCAGCCGCCGACGACGTCGGTGAACCAGTGCACTCCGAGGTAGACACGGGTCAGGCCGACCGACGCGCCCCAGCCGCCGATGACCAGGGTGAGCGGGATCGTGCCGCGCGGGCCGCGCACGCGGACGGCGATGATCAGCAGCCCCGCGGTGAGGGCCGCCGTGGTGGTGTGACCGGACGGGAACGCCCATCCCGAGGCATGCGTCGCCCAGTCCGCCAGGGGTGGTCGCGGCCGGGTGACGAGCGCCATCACCGCGTACCGCAGCGCCTGGCCCGCCCCAAGGCAGCCCAGACAGAGCGCGACGGCGAGCGCGCGCTGCCGTGGGCTGCGCCCCGCGATGAGCGCGGCCAGCACCGCCAGCGCATACGGGACGACACCGGTCCCGGTGTCGGTCAGCCCGCGGGCGAACGCCACCGCCACGTCGGGCCGGTGGCCTATGGACCACGAGAGCAGGTCGGCGTCCGCGAACAGCGGTATGCCGTCGTGGCCGACCACGACCATGGTCAGCACGCCGAAGGCCGTCCACGCTCCGAGTCCGCAGCTGCCGGCCAGTTCGGCGACCTCGCCGCGCTTCACGACACCACCAGCAGCGGTCGCAGACGGGTGGCCGCGAGCCGCAGGGCTGCGGCCTCCGCACGCCTGCGCAGTGCCGACATGGAGAGCAGGGCGGCCACGGCGCCCACCACGACGCCTGCCAGCACGTCGTGGGGGTAGTGCGCGCCCACCCAGACACGCGAGACGGCCATCGCGCAGGCGGCCACCACGGCGAGGGCGCCGAGGCGGCGGGAGACGAACAGCAGGGCGACGGCCGCCGCGGCGGCGATGGCCGCGTGGTTGCTGGGGAAGGACCAGTCTCCGGGCGCCGGACACGCCTCCAGCGTGGTCACCCGCAGGCTCTGGCAAGGCCGGTCCTCGCGTACCAACAGCTTCAGCATCGCGTCCACCCCGAAGGCCACGACCACGACGAACGGCACGGCGAGCGCCGTCACCGACGCGGTGGCGCCGAGTCGCCGGGCGCGCCACCAGCCGACCGCCATGAGCACCGCGAACAGGGTGAGCCCGTACGTCGACCAGGCCGACACCGTGTCGTCCAGCCAGACGGGGGAGTGCCGAGCGAGGTTCACCACGGCGGTGTAGGCCGAGCCGTCGACCGACGAGCCGTTGAAGGCGAGAATCATCCGCGTGCCTCCTTCGCCTTCGCGGCCCGGCGCGAGCGGTACACCTCGGAGGCGACCGGAATCAGCGACAGGGCCACGATCACCGCGACGATCGGCAGCAGATAGCGGTCCACGTTCGGCACGGAGGAGCCCAGCGCGTAGCCCGCCAGGGTGAGCCCCAGGCTCCACACCAGCCCGCCGGTCACCTGCCAGACGGTGAACGTCCGCACGGGCACCCGCAGGGCGCCCGCCATCGGGTTCAGGACCGTGCGCACCACCGGAACGAAGCGGGCTAGGACGATCGCCTTCGCGTACCCGTAGCGCGCCAGCAGCTCCTCCGCGCGTTTCGCCCCCTCGTGCAGGCGGGGCGAGTGACTGCGGGCGAGCACGGTGCCGCCCGCTCTTCGGCCCAGGAGGTATCCGCACTGTGCGCCGGCCAGCGCTCCCACCGCCGCGGCGATCAGGAGCGGGGCGAGGGACAGTTTCAGACCGCGGTCGTCGGCGCCCGTGCACAGCAGACCGGCTGTGAACAGCAGGGAATCGCCCGGCAGGAAGAAGCCGATCAACAGCCCGGTCTCGGCGAACAGCACCACGCCCACGCCCAGCACGCCGAAGGCGGCCAGCAGCGACCGGGCGTCCAGCACATTGACGGCGAGCTGCGACGATAGGTGCATGGCTGTGGTCATCGTCGGGAGCCCCTTCATCGTTCTTCCGGACTGTCGGATGCGGCGGAACGGCGGCATCCGACGACTGACTACAACCTTGTAGACGGCCTACTGAACTGTAGACGATGGCGGAGTGAGGAACGTTCCCATGAAGGACGCGAGGGACGAGAGGCGGTCGGCCGGCGAGCTCGAAGCCGCCGTTATGGCCGCGCTGTGGGCCGCCGGGGCCCCGCTCACGCCCGGGCGGGTGCAGGCCGAGCTCGGCTCCGGCCTGGCCCGGACCACGGTGGCGACGATACTGACCCGCCTGCACGAGAAGGGCATCGTCGACAGGGAGCGGCAGGGCCGCGGCTACGCCTACTTCCCCGTCCAGGACGCGCCCGGCCTGACCGCCCGGCGCATGCACACCGAACTCGACCGGGACACCGACCGGGAGACCGTCCTGGCCCGCTTCGTCGCCCAACTCAGCCCCGGCGACGAGCAGCACCTGCGCCGGCTCCTGGAGGGTGACGAGCGATGACCGCCCTGCTGCTCCTCCCGCTGATCCTGCCTTTCCTCGCGCCGACGCTGGCCCGCCGGACCCTCGACCGCCTGGCCCCCGCCACCGCACTGTGGGTCCTCACCGCCTCGACCCTGGCACTGGCGGGAGCCTGCGTCGCCGCCCTCGGAGCCCTCGTCCTGACCGGACTGCTCAAACTCCCCGCCTTCGCCGCCCTCGGCGAACTCATCCACCCCCTGCGGACCGCCTCGGACTACTTCGTCCTCCCCGCCGCCATGGCGGCCACCGGGGTGCTCACCCTCAGCGTCTGGACCCTCGCACGCTCGGTCTTCCGGCAGACCCGCGCCTTCCGCACCGCCCGCACACAGGCCGACCGCCGCCCCGCCGCAGGCGACCTGTGCGTGATCGAATCGCCCGATCCGGACGCGTACGCCCTGCCCGGCCGGCCCCACCGAATCGTCGTCACCACCGCCATGCTGCGCAGTCTGGGACCTGCCGAGCGTGAGGCCCTCTTCGCCCATGAGCGCGCCCACAACCGGGCCGGGCACCACTACTTCCTGGCCGCCTCCGAACTCGCCGCCCACTGCCACCCCGCCCTGCGCACCACCCGCGACACCATCCGGCTCGCCGCCGAGCGAGCCGCCGACGAGGCCGCCGCCGAGGTCACCGGCGACCGACGCCTGATCGCCACGGCCATCGCCCGCGCCGCCCTCGCCGGAAACGCCTCCACCTCCACCCGCCCGGACTTCGCGCCCGCGGCGACGACCGGACCGGTGCCGCAACGCGTCGCGGCGCTTCTCGCACCCACCCGGACGCGCCCGCGCACCACCCGTCGTACCGCGTTCCTCCTCGTGGCCTGCACGGTCCTGTCCGTCGCCGCAGGAGCGGCAGGCGTCGCGGACTTCCACCACGAGGTTGAGGTCGCCCAGGGCGAGGAGGCTCCTTGACCGGTTCAGGGCTGGCGGCCCGCCGCCGGAAGGCCAGCCGGCCGCCGCATGATCACCCACAGGGGAGGACCGGCTCCAGCAGCCGGAGCAGGCCGCCGGTGCGTCGGCGGCGCCCCACGGCGAGTGTGTCTCCGTCGCCGCCGGGCTGCACCGGCTGGGCGTTCGCCCGCCCTGTCCGGTCACGGTAGTGAACGACGTCCCGATCGCCTACCGCGCGGGCCGTCTGCCGCGACCGTCGGCCACGACGCCAACGCCACGTCGGCCGGCATCCGGCGAACCGCCCGCCGCCTGCCCACTGTCACGCTCGTGGCACCGGGCGGTGACCCGCCCGGCTGCGCCCGCGCCTGGGCCGAGCACCGGGTGGCCGGCCTGCCAGTGCCGCCAACAGCCAGGCTCCATCGGCGACGGCAAGGCGGTCGGCGCCGGCGTCCACGGTGTGCCGGTGTGCGGCGACGCCGCATGGGCTCCCTCAGCATCGGCCGCGTGCCTGCTGCGACGGCCGTGGGGCTGGCGAACACGGAAGGCAGCGCAGGTTGCCACGTAGTACCGCGGTACTACGCGCCCGCCACGGTTCAGCCTCCCGGTACCACCGGATTCGGGTGATTCGGCACTTAGCGTTGCCGGTGAGGCGTCCGAAGCGACGGACGCCGGAGCCCGACAGGGAGAACGCGAATGATCGACGCACGGCGGTTGACCAAGAGGTACGGCGAGAAGACGGCCGTCGACGGGCTGGACTTCGTCGTGAAGCCCGGCACGGTGACCGGCTTCCTCGGGCCCAACGGTGCGGGCAAGTCCACGACCATGCGCATGATCGTCGGCCTCGACGCCCCGACGAGCGGCTCCGTCACCGTGAACGGCCACCCCTACGCCCGCCACCAGGCCCCGCTGCAGGAGGTCGGCGCCCTGCTGGAGGCGAAGTCGATCCACCCGGGCCGCTCGGCGTACAACCACCTCAAAGCGCTCGCGCTCACCCACGGCATTCCCGGCAGCCGGGTCGACGAGGTGATCGGCCTCGCCGGACTCGACAGCGTGGCGAAGAAGCGGGCCGGCGCCTTCTCCCTCGGGATGGGCCAGCGACTGGGCATCGCGGCCGCGCTCCTGGGCGATCCGCAGACGGTGATGCTCGATGAGCCGGTCAACGGGCTGGACCCGGAAGGGGTGCTCTGGATCCGCAACCTCCTGAAAGGGCTCGCCGACGAGGGCCGGACGGTGTTCGTGTCCTCCCATCTGATGAGCGAGATGGCCCTGGTGGCGGACCACCTGATCATCGTGGGGCGCGGGCGGCTGCTGGCCGACACGACCGTGGCCGACCTGATCCGCGAGGCCGGCGGGGACACGGTGAAGGTCGTCACCCAGGACCCGGCCCGGCTGCGAGACGTACTCGCCGGGCCGGACGTCGATGTCACCGGCCGGATCGGTTCCGAGGAGCTGCAGGTGACTGGGCTGACCGCCCGCGAGATCGGGCTGAGGGCCGCCGAACACGGCATCGCGCTGTTCGAGCTGAGCGCGCGAAGCGTGTCGCTGGAGGAGGCGTTCATGGACCTGACCAAGGATGCCGTGGAGTACCACGGCTCCACGACTGCGATCGAGACGCTTGGGAGGCCCGCATGAGCACCCTCACCGCAACCGCAGAGGAACCCAGGACCACTCCCGCCCGCCCCGCCTACCGGGTGACAGGACGGCGAGTGCTCGCCTCCGAGTGGGCCAAGCTGTGGTCCCTGCGCTCGACCTGGATCACCTTGGGCCTCGGCCTGCTGTTCCTGGTGGCCTTCGGCCTGATCTCCGCGAGTCGCTACAAGTCGGGGATCGACTCCGGCCACATGGACCGGGACTTCGCCGATTCGACGGCCGTCAGCCTGTCCCTCTTCGGTACGAACTTCGCCCAGCTCGCCTTGGGTGTGCTCGGCGTGCTGGTCACGGCGGGAGAGTACTCGACCGGCATGATCCGTTCCACGCTCGCGGCGGTGCCCCGCCGGCTGCCCGTGCTGTGGTCCAAGGCGGCTGTGTTCGGGCTGGTCGCCCTGGTCGTGGGGATGGTGGGTGGGTTCGTCGCCTTCCTGTTCGGCAGTGGAATCGTCTCGGGCACTCCCGCGGCCATGAGCCTTTCGCACGCTGGTGTACTGCGGAGCCTGCTGGGCGCGGGGCTCTACCTCGGCCTGGTCGGGGTGATCGGCGCCGCCCTGGGCGCGCTGCTGCGGTCGGTGGCCGGGGGCATCTCGGTGTTGGTCGCCGTCCTGATGCTGATCCCGGGGCTGATCTCCCTGCTGCCGAGCTCCTGGCAGGACGACATCAGCCCCTACCTGCCGTCCAACGCGGGTGAGTCGATGTTCGCGCTGACCCACGACTCGACGTCACTGTCGCCGGGCGCCGGGCTGCTGGTCTTCCTGTGCTGGACGGCGCTTGCGCTGGGCGGCGCGGCGTACCGGCTCGCGCGCACCGACGTCTGACGCCCGCACCATGGACAGGTGACGTCCGTGACCACCGATGACATCAGCGGGATGGGACCGCTGGTCGCCCGGCTGTCCCGGGGCGGCCAGCGGTTGCGGCAGGCCGACCGGACACATCCGTGGGTGCTGGACACCGCGGTCGTCATCGTGGTCTTCCTGATGTTCTGCCTGCCCGACCTGCTGCGCGGCGGTGTGGACGACGGCGACGGCCCGCGCCGCTTCCGGCTCGCATTCACCGAGTTGCCCGTCGCGGGAATCCTGGCACTGCAGGCAGGACTGGTACTGCCCCTGCTGTGGCGGCGACGCAAGCCCATGGCGGCCTTCGGTGTCATCGCCTCGGTGTTCGTCCTCCAATGGTCCCTGGGCGCGGCGCTGCGCGCTGACATCGCGCTCTTCGTCGCCCTGTACAGCCTGGCCCTGCACGGGCGGCTGCGGCAGTTGCCCTGGGCCTGTGCGGTCACGGCGGGCGCCATGGTGCTGGTCGCGGTGCGCGCGTCCGCGGCCGTGTCCGTGTGGGACGCGCTGTTCTTCCTGCTGAGCACGGCGACCGCGGCCCTCGCGCTCGGCCTGATGGTCCGCATCCGCCGGGCCCAACTGGCCGGACTGCGCGAGCGGGCGGCCCGGCTGGAGACCGAGCGCGACCAGCGCAGCAGACTGGCCACGGCCACCGAACGCACCCGTGTCGCCCGCGAGATGCACGACATCGTCGGCCACAACCTGTCCGTCATCATCACCCTCGCCGACGCCGGCGCCTACGCCAGTGACCTCCAGCCCGCGCGGGGCAAGGAGGCCCTGCAGCTCATCGGTGACACCGGCCGACAGGCCCTCGGCGAGCTGCGGCGCGTGCTCGGTGTGCTGCGTCAGGACGGGGCCGGTCCGTCCCGCGGGCTCGAACTCAGCCCGCAGCCCGGCATCGCGGACATCGAAGCGCTGTGCGCCACGGTGCGCGCCGCCGGACTGGAGGTGGTCTACCGGACCTCCGGGGAGGTGGACGCCCTGGACAGTGGGGTGCAGCTGACGGTGTACCGCATCGTCCAGGAAGCCGTCACCAACACCCTGAAACACGCCGACACCGACACCCAGGTACTCCTGGCGATCCTCGTCGAGGACAGCCGGCTGACCATCCGGGTCCAGGACACCGGCCCGGCCGCACAGCCGGGACCGCCGAACGAGGAAGGGCACGGCCTGGTGGGCATGCGAGAAAGAGCCGCTCTGTACGGAGGCACCGTCAGCGCGGGACCGACGGACGGCGGAGGATGGAGCGTCGAGGCCGTCCTCGACCTCACATCCCGGGGCGGTGACCGATGACCACCGTCCTCATCGTGGACGACCAGCCGCTGCAACGCTACGGCTTCCATTTGCTCCTGGACTCCGTCCCCGAGACCGACGTCGTCGGCGAGGCCGCCCACGGCGCCGAGGCCGTCCGCAAGGCCGCCGAAATGCGCCCGGACGTCGTCCTGATGGACGTCCGCATGCCCGGCATGGACGGCATCGAGGCCACCCGCCGCATCGTCGCCGCCGGCGGCCGCTCACGCGTCCTCGTGCTCACCACCTTCGACCTCGACGAGTACGTCCACGCAGCCATCCGCGCCGGCGCCAGCGGCTTCCTCCTCAAGGACGCGCGCCCCGAGGAGCTCCTCGCCGGAATCCGCGCCGTCGCCTCCGGCGACGCCGTCATCGCGCCCGCCCTCACCCGCCGCCTCCTGGACGAGTTCGCCCAGTACGTCCCCGCCCACCGGGGCGACTCCGCCGAGGACCCGAGGCTCGGCTCCCTCACCGACCGCGAACGGGAGATCCTCGTCGCCGTCGGCAAGGGCTGGACCAACGGCGAGATCGCCGCCCGGTTCGTCCTGTCCGAGTCCACCGTCAAGACCCACGTCGGCCGCGTCCTGGCCAAGATCGGAGCCCGCGACCGCATCCAGGCCGTGATCTTCGCCTACGACCACGGCCTCGCCCGGCCCGGCGTGGACTGAACCCGATGAGCGACGTCCGGGAAGACCGACGGCCAGCTCGCTGCTGCCGCGCCGCGGCACCCGTCAGAGTTCCAGGCGGTAGCCGTGCCCCCGCAGGGTGGTGATGCGGGGCAGGCTGCCGGGGTGGACCGAGGCGTCGGCGGCCTGCGCGAGGCGGCGGCGCAGGCCCGCCATGGTGACGTCGAGGGTCTTGGTGGAGCCGAACCAGTTCTCGTCCCAGACCTCGGCCATCAGGGTTTCCCGGGAGACGGCCTCCCCGGCGTGCCGGGTCAGGACGGCGAGCAGGTCGAACTCCTTGGGACGCAGGTCGATGTGCGTGTCGTGCAGCGTGCAGCGGCGGGCCACGACGTCGAGGACGAGGTCGGCCAGCCGGACGGGTTCCTGGGGCGGCGTGGCGACGACCCGGCGGCGCAGATGGGCGCGGAGCCGGGCGAGCAGCACGGTCAGGCTGAAGGGCTTGACGAGGTAGTCGTCGGCCCCCGCGTCCAGCCCGGCGATGACGTCGATGTCGTCCGTGCGGGCTGTCAGGATGACGATCAGCAGGTCCGGATGGCGGGCGCGTACGGCGCGCGCGACGTCCAGACCGTCCATGTCGGGCAGTCCCAGGTCGAGCAGCAGCACGTCGTACCGGGTCCCCTCGGCCTCGGTCAGCGCTGCGGAGCCCGTCCGGCTCCAGGTCGGTGCGTAGCCGTTGCCGCGCAGGCCGGTCTCCAGGTGGCGGCCGATGGTGTCGTCGTCCTCGACGACGAGGACGCGGTGACGGCTCGGGTCGAAGGTCGCGTGCGTACGCATGCTGGACAGCGTAGGAGCGGGCGACGCGCGCGGCCCGCCCGCTCCCGCCCGCTCACAGGTCACGCAACTCCTCCACGGCGGGCCGGCCGGCGCTGCGGATGCCGTTCAGCGCAGCCGCCAGTACGGCGTTGACGGCCGCGCCCGCGGTCAGGGCCAGGTAGCCGCCCGGCACCGACAGGCTCGCGGGCGGCGGATCGAAGACACCCGTCAGGACCTTCACGAGCATCTCGGACAGGGCCCAGCCGATGAGGGCGCCGCCCGCCAGGCCGCCGGCGGCCAGCAGCAGGGCCTCGGTCAGGACCATGCCGCGCAGTTGGCCGCTCTTCGCGCCGAGGACGGTGGCCACGGCGAAGGTACGGCGGCGCTCGGCGAGGCCCAGGGCGAGGACGAGCCCTCCCGCCCCGGCGGACAGCAGCACCGCGAAGGCCAGCTCGATCCGGGTGAGACCGGCCAGGTCGACAGAGGTCAGACTGGTGCCGACCGTGCCGCGCGTCTGCGTGAGGTCGGTGACCGTGGCGCCGGTGCCTAGCTGCCGGTGCAGATGTGCGGCGATCTGCTGCTGGTGGCTGCCGCCCGTGTCGAGGAGGAAGGCGCCGACCGCGTTGCTGCCGGTCGCCTTCGCCACGTAGGCGGCGTTGGCGACGAAAAAGCTGTCCTTCGGCGCGGTCGGGAACTCCTTGACGATCCCGGCGTAGTGGAAGGGCACGGTGCGCAGAGCTTTCGTACGGGCGTCCTGGATCCGGAGGTTGACGGTGTCGCCCGGGGAGAGCTGGAAGTCGTGCACGGTCTCGGCGCTGACCAGCAGGTTGTCGGGGCGCTGGGCGAGTCGGCGCATCAGCTGATCGGCCGTGCCGCCCGAGAAGTAGGCGTCCTGGAGCGAGGTGGCCTTCGCGACGGTGGCGGGCCTGACGCCGTAGAGGTCCTGGAGGTCGGAGCCGACGTAGGCGTAGCGGTGCTGGAGGGGCTCGACGTGCCGGACGCCGGAGACGTTCAGCGTGTCGGCCGCGCTCGGCCGGACCTGCGCGCCGGGCGGTTCGGTGACGGTGACGTCCGCGCCGTTGGTGAGGCGGGCGTCGACCTCGGACTGCTGACGGTAGGTGGAGTTGAAGACGGCCGTGGAGATCGCGAACGACACGGCGAGGGCGAGCAGTACCACGGAGCGGGCCAGTGGCCGTCGGCGGTGGGACAGCACGGCCGCCGTGGTCGTGGCGAGGGTCGCGGTCAGTGGTCGGGCGAGGCGGGCCAGTGCCGGCCGGCCGTGGGCGAGGACCAGCAGGGTCAGCCGCCACAGCAGCAGGGCCGCGCCCAGCCACAGCAGGGCTGGCCCGAGGAACGCCCAGTAGGAGACGGACACGCTGGGCACGCCCTCCGGGGCGAGGACGAGGGCGTACTGGTTACCGGAGGAAGCGCGGAAGACCAGCCAGGAGCCGATCAGCAGCGCGAAGTCCAGGCCGTAACGCAGCCACCAGGGCGAACGCGACCCGCGCGGCTCTCTCCTGGTGTCGGCGACGGTCACCGTGCGCAGATCCCGCAGAGCGGGCACGAGCACGGCAGCGGCGGCCACGGCCACGCCGAGGACGAAAGCGACGGCGTACCAGAGGGCCCAGGTGCCCGCGCCCGCCCCGAAGGAGGCAGCGCCGAAGGCGAGGCGGCCGGTCAGCGCGGCGAGCCCGAGACCCGCCAGGCCGCCGACGGTCCCGACCAGTGCGGCCTCCAGGCCCGCGAGCGCGGTGATCTGGCGGGGACGTAGCCCGCGCAGCCGCAGCAGACCCTGTTCCCGGCGGCGCCGTTCGCCGCCGGCCGAGGCGACCGCCACCGTCAGGGCGGCGGCCAGGACGGCGCCGGGGACGCCGAGGAAGAGGAAGAGGATCTGGGCGTAGAGGGCGTCCTGGCGGGCGGAGTCGAGGGCCGCGCCGAGGTTGTTGCCGACGAGCGCGGAGCCGGCCGACTTGGCCTCCAGGTGGTGTGCGGCGCCGGTGACCGAGGTGAAGGCGGCGGCCGGGTCGGCCGGCAGTCCCGCGTCGCGGGCCACGTGGATCTGGGTGGTGACGTCGGTGGCTCCGTGGGTGAGGGAGGCGAACCGGGCGGCGGGCAGGAGGACGACGTTGTCCGGGGGAGCGGTGGGCTGGGATTGCGGGGGCGCGCCGATCTTCTGGAACAGCGAGTCGGCCTGCGGTAGGTCGACCACGCCGTCCACCCGCACCGGCCGCAGTCCGGCGCCGGGCAGCCGTACGCCGATGGTGTCGCCGGGGGTGGCGTGCAGGTTGGAGGCGGTCTGCTGGGCGAGCAGGACGCCGGTGCCGGAGCCGGAGAGCGTGCGCAGTTCGTCGGGGAAGTGACTGCGGTAGTCGGCGGGCAGGCCGAGCGCGACGCCAGGGCCGGTCGTCTGGGTGCTGCCTCCCACGGTGGCGGTGAAGCCGGTGGTGCGGGCGAAGCCGACGGGCAGTGCGGCCCGGGTGCCGTCGGCGGCCTGCACCAGCGACCGCACGGCGTTCGGGTCGGCGCCCGGCTGTACCTCGACCTGCCAGTCCACGGCGACCGAGCGAACCGCGCGCTCGGTCATGGTCGCCTTGGACGCGGTCAGGAAGGAGCCGAGCGCGGCGACCAGAGCGACGGCGAGGGCGATCCCGGCGACGGCGGCCAGGAGCCGCCCGATGCGGTGGCGGGCCAGTCCGCCCGCCCAGGCGGTGATCATGACAGGCTCCCTCGTGGATCCGGCGCTTCCGCTGCTTCGGGTGCGAGCAGCCGGCCGTCGCGCATGCCCCGCCGAACGGTGAGCCGGGCGGCGACAGCGGGGTCGTGGGTGGTGACGACGAGAGCCGCGCCCGTCCGGTCGGCCGCCTCCAGCAGGGCGTCCAGGACGCGGGCGCCGGTGGCGTGGTCGAGGCGGCCGGTGGGCTCGTCCGCGAGGATCAGCCGCGGCGCCTGCGCCAGCACACGGGCCACGGCCACCCGCTGGGCCTGACCCCCGGAGATCTCGTCGGGCAGCCGGTCAGCCAGCCCGGCCGCGCCGACCACGTCGAGCGCCTCGCCGACCCGACGGCGGGTGTCCTCCTGCGGACGTCCCGCGAGGACGAGCGGCAGCGCGGTGTTCTCCGTGACGTCGAGGGCGGGAATGAGGCTGTCGGCCTGGAAGACCAGGCCGATGTCCCGCGGCCCGGGAAGTCCCGGCCGGGTGATCGTGCCGCTGGTGGGGCGTTCGAGCCCGGCCAGCAGATGGAGCAGGGACGACTTCCCCGACCCGGACGGTCCCACGATCGCCAGCCGCTCGCCGGAGCGGACGTCCAGATCGGCGCCGTGCACCGCCACCACCGCGGTGGGGCCCCGGCCGAAGGTGAGCGCGACACCCCGGCAGGAGACGAGCAGGTCAGCGGAGGACATGGCTGCTCTCCTTGGCCTGAGCGGTTCCCTCGCGTCCCTCGTGGGCCCGCCCGTCGTCCAGTGTGATCACTTGGTCGGCCCCCCGCACCGCTTCCGCGCTGTGCGTCACGATCAGCACCGCGCAACCGTCCGTCGCCCGGTCCCGAAGCATCCGCAGCACCAACTTCTCGGTCATGCCGTCGAGTTCGCCGGTCGGCTCGTCGGCCAGCAGGACGGCCGGGGAGTTGGCCAGCGCGACGGCTAGCCCGGCCCGGGCCAGCTCACCGCCGGACAGCTGCCGCGGCAGCGCGCCCGCCCGCCGCCCGAGCCCCACCTGCTCCAGCAGCACCCCGGCCCGCACCGTGGGACGGCCGCGCACCGCATGCTGGGCGAGTCGGATGTTGTCGCGCACGGTCAGATGCGGCAGAAGGTTGCGGGACTGCAGAAGCACTCCCACGTGCCGCGCGCGCAGCCGGGCGCGTTCGGTCTCGGGCCGGTGGCTGATGCGCACGCCCGCCACCCGGACCTCGCCGCCCGACGGCTCGTCGAGCCCGGCCAGGCACGCCAGCAGGGTCGACTTGCCCGCCCCCGACGGGCCGACGACGGCGACCGTCTCCCCGCGCCGCACCCGCAGTGACACCCCGCGCAACGCGAGCGTCTCCTCCTCACCGGCCCGGTAGAAGCGGTAGAGCTCCCGGGCGGCCAGCACGACGTCCTCGTCGGACGGTCCGGCGTGCATCGCACTCACCGCCACGCGAACGAGTCGCTGACGATCCGCCACGGGTCGACGTTGTCGGCGTTGACCGGGCCGGACAGCGTCAGGTCCACCTCGTGGCCCTGCCGGTAGAAGGCGTAGCGCTCGAACGCGTCCCGCACCACCTTGCTGGTGACCGGGTCCTTGGCCGAGTCGCCCTGGTAGGTGAGAAGGACGACCGGGCCCGCTTTACGGGTCACCTGCGACACCTTCGGCGATGCGAACTTCGACACCTTCCCGCGCAATTGCGGTACGACCGTGTTCTTGACGGAGGTGACGGTCGGGGCGGTGGAGGCGTTGGCCGTGGCGATGGTGACGCTGTTCAGCTTGTCCGTGAAGACGGTCGTACCGCCCTTGTCGGTGCGGGCCCAGCCCTCCGGTACCTTCACCGTGAACCCGGTGAAGCCGCCGGTGGGGCGGTAGGCCACGAACACCTGGTTGTCGGGGATGTCCCCGGGCGGGTTCGACTCGGTGGGGGCCGGATTCGCCCGCACCGGGGCCGTCGAACCCGAGCCGGAGTGCGCCCCGGACGACGATCCGGAGCACCCCGCGATCACCGCCGCGACCACCGTCACTGCGACGAGGCCGGCGGAAGTACGTTTGTACGACATGCCACTGCCCTCCCGAGGAACTGCCGGGAACTGCTCTCCGGTCATGTCACCGACGCTAGAGAGGCGTCGGTTAACAGCCCGCACGCCGACGGTTAGACGACGGCAAAAGCGCGTGGCGGACCGCCCAGGGACCGGTCGGGGGCCCGCAGGATGGGGGCATGAGACAGCGCGTGGTGCGAGTCGCCCTCACCGCCGCCCTGGTCGCCGTCGTCCTCCTCGCCGTCCCGCTGGCTCTGGCGATCAGGTCGTCCCTGTACGCCGATCAGCGCGACACGCTGGAACGGGCGGCTCTGTCGGGTGCCGTACGCGTCAGCCCGGACTACGCGACCGGCGACCCCGTGGAACTGCCCGCGCCCCCGGCCGGCGGACGCCTCGGCCTGTACGATCCCGCACTGCGCCTGCGGGCTGGCACCGGCCCCCGCACCGGGGACGCGGCCGTGCGACGGGCGCTGGCCGCGGAGGTGGTGCGCGGCCGGTCGAGCGGTGACCTGGTCGTGGTGGTGCCCGTCTCGCACGCCGAGCGGGTGATCGGCGTCGTACGGGCCTCCTCACCAGGGGCTGCTGTACGCAGCCGTGTCCTGATCGCCTGGGCGGTCCTCGCCGGGGTCTGCGCCCTCGCGCTGACGGTGGCGGTCCTCGTCGCCCGCAGGCAGGCGCGGGTGCTGGCCGCGCCGCTGGAGGACCTTTCCCGGCACTGCCGGGCCGTCACCGCCGGCGACCTGAGCGCCCGGGCCGCGCCCAGCAGCGTCGCCGAGATCGACCAGGTCGCGCGGACCCACAACGAGATGCTGCACAGCCTGACCGAACTGTTGCGCCACGAGCGCGACTTCACCGCCAACGCCTCCCACCAGCTACGCACCCCGCTCACCGGGCTGCAGCTCACCCTGGAGGCGGGGATCGCCCAGGACGACGACGCCCGGCTGCGGCCCGCCCTGGAGGAGGCCCTGGCCACCACGCGCCGCCTGCACCGCACGGTGGAGGAGGTGCTGCGCCTGTCCCGCTTCCACGGCCTGCCGCGTCGGCCCGCCCCGGACACGCCCGTGTCACAGCTGCTGCGCGAGGCCGAGGAGCGCTGGCACGGACTGTTCGCCCGCGACGGCAGACGCCTGGAGGCAGGGGCCCTTGAGACGGGGGGCGACGTTCGAGTCCTCGGTGCCCCCGTCACCGAGATCGTCGGCGTCCTGCTGGAGAACGCGCGCGTCCACGGGCGCGGCACCGTGCGTCTGACGGCCCGCGACCTCGGGGAAGCCGTCGCCTTCGATGTGACCGACGAGGGCGCGGTGGACGGCGATGCGTCCCGGCTGTTCGACCGCGGCCGCACCGGCGCGGGGGAGGGCTCCGGCATCGGCCTGTCCCTCGCCCACGATCTGGCCGTGTCCCTGGGCGGCAGACTCTCCCTGAGCGGCCGCCATCCAACCGCCTTCACCCTGCTCATCCCCGTACGCCGCGAGGAGCCCGGCTCCGAGGGCGCCGGCTGAGGAGGGTTCAGGTGCCTGCTGCGGTGGGAGCCGGTCGCCGCCGGGTGACGATGCGGTTCGCGGCGGTCTTCTGCAGCAGCCCGTAGGCGAGGACCGGCAGCAGCACGTGCGGTTTGTCGGGCAGGGACGCGGTGATCAGTACCGCGCTCGCGCTGCTGTTGTTCATGCCGCAGGCGAGCGTCAGCGACGAGGCGGTAGCCGCCTCCAGCCGCAGGAGGTGGGCGGCGACGCGGCCGAGGACGAAGGAGAGCAGGCAGACCAGGGCGGCTACGGCCAGAGCGGCGGCGAGCAGCAGCGGGCGTGGCCGGGTGAGGATGGATCCGAGGGCGCCGCTGGCGTTGACGTAGGTCAGGACGAGCGATCCGGCCATGGCCGACGGCGTCACCGTCGTGACCAGGCGGCCCAGCCATCGCGTCGGCAGGACGAGTGCGCCCAGCAGGCCCGCAGCGCAGGGAAGGACCACGGCGGTGAGGGCGAATCCGCCCTGGGCTAGCCGGCCGGTGTCGGCGAGGATGTGCGCGTAGCCGCCGCTGAGCAGCGGCGACAGCGTCGCCAGCAGCACGGGCGTGCTCAGCGGGCTGAGGAGGGTGGAGGCCAGGACGAGGCCCACCATCGTCGGCTGATCTCCCTCGCCCTTGTCGGTCCACACGGTCGCCCCGGCGGCGACCGGCATCGCCACGACGAGGATCATCGCGGTGAGCAGTCCGCTGCCGCCGTCGGTGTCCGGGGTGCGCCGCAGGAGGAAGGCGACGAACGGCACGACCGCCAGGGGGATCGCCAGGTGCAGCACGAGGCCGGCGAGCAGGGCCTTCGGATGCCGCAGCAGGGCACCCAGCGCGCGGACGGGGACCTGGAGCCCGGCCGAGAACAGCACCAGGGACAGCAGGAGCGGTGCGGTGTGCAGGGTCAGGTGCGCCGGAGGTAGGGGATGGGAACGGCGCAGCCACAGGCCGGGTCCGGGCAGGACCAGGGCGAGGGCGTAGGCGAGGACGACGGCGCGGCCGAGCCGGTGTCGCAGCCAGGACGCGGCGCGGGAGTGCATGGACCCATCGTGATCAGGCCCGACCCGGGGGGCCGGGAAAGCCGCGCGGCAGTCAGGATGCGTTCAGGTAACCGCTGGCAACGTCCTGCCCATGACCTACGGACTCTCCGAGACCCCCGAGGCCGAACCGGGCACGAGTGCTTCCGCTCGTTCGTCCCACCGTTTGCGCTGGAACAAGGTCCCCGAGGTCACCGCCTACTTCTGGATCATCAAGGCGCTGTGCACGACGGGCGGCGAGACCGCTGCCGACCTGCTCAATGAGAAGGCCGGTCTGGGCCTGACCGGCGTTTCCGTGCTCATGAGCGCGCTGCTCGCGGTCGTCCTCGTCGTCCAGTTCCGCACCAAGGCGTACCGCGCGGGCGTGTACTGGCTCGCTGTCGCCCTCATCAGCGTCGTCGGCACACTGATCAGCGACAACCTCACCGACAACATGGGCGTGCCGCTGGAGACGACCACCGCCGCGTTCGCCGTCCTCCTCGCCGTGGCGTTCGTCGTCTGGTACCGGCGCGAGCGCACCCTCTCCATCCACAGCATCGACACCACCAGCCGCGAGGCGTACTACTGGCTGGCCGTACTGTTCACCTTCGCTCTCGGGACGGCGGGCGGCGATCTGGTCTCCGAGCGCGTGGGCCTGGGCTACTGGCTCTCGGCGGTCCTGTTCGCGCTGGTCATCGCCGCGGTGGCGATCGCGCACTTCGCGCTGGGCCTGGACGCGGTGTGGAGCTTCTGGATCGCCTACATCCTCACCCGACCGCTCGGCGCCTCGATCGGCGACTACCTCTCCCAGTCGGCCGGCGACGGCGGCCTCGGGTTCGGCACCATCGTCACCGGCGGCCTCTTCCTGGCGGTCATCCTCGGCCTGGTGGTGTACCTGGCGGTGACCCGCAAGGACGTCGCGGACCCCGCGCGCGTGACGGGGCAGGCGGCCTGAACGGTTCGGAAGGCGTTCAGGAAGCGTTCAGGCGATCACCGACAAGGTCGGACACATACGCGCTGGCTTGCGCGATCGGCCCGTTTGTCGCAGGGCGCCCGTCCCCCTCGCGGAGACGGGTGCCCTTGCACACCCCCCACGAAGGAGTGTCCAACCATGGAGAATCCCGAAGTCCTCACCGACTTAGACGTTGCCGCCGGGCAGCAACGTGCCGGGACCACGGCCGGGTCGGTGATGAAGAAGCTGCCCGAGGTCACCCTCGCCTTCTGGATTATGAAGATCGCGGCGACGACCCTGGGTGAGACGGCCGGCGACCTGTTCGCCCAGACCCTGAAGCTCGGTTACTTCCTCACCACGATCGCCCTGTTCCTGCTCTTCGTGGTGACCCTGGTCGTTCAGTTGCGCTCCTGCCGCTACAACCCGTCCTTCTACTGGACGGTCATCCTGTCGACCAGCATGGCCGGCACGACGATGTCCGACTTCATGAACCGCGACGCCAGCGCCAAGTACCTCTCGAGCGGCGCCGCTTCGCTGGGCTGGGGACCGCAGGGCCTCGGTCTGGGCTACCCGGCGGGCGCGGCGATCCTGATCTCGGTGCTGGTCGTGCTCTTCGCCGTCTGGAAGCTGACCGGAATGAAGTTCGTCATCCGTGACATCGTCAGCTTCCGCGGGGAGGCGCTGTTCTGGTCGGCGATCCTCGTCTCCAACACCCTCGGCACCTCGATGGGCGACTTCCTGTCCGACAGCTCGGGCCTCGGCTACGCCGGCGGGGCGGCACTGGTGACCGGTGTGCTGCTGGTGCTGGTGGCCCTGATGCGAGTGCCCGCCGTGCCGAACGTGCTCCTGTTCTGGATCGCCTTCGTGCTGACCCGCCCGCTCGGCGCGACAGCCGGCGACTTCCTGACCAAGCCGGTCGCGAAGGGCGGTCTCGACCTCGGCACGGCGGGTTCCTCGGCTGTGCTGTTGGCCGTACTGGTCGGCCTGACGGGTTACGCCCACACTCAGGAGCGTCGCAGCCTCGCCCGGTCTGCGGCCCTGCCTCCGGAGACGGGCGAGTACGACCGGGCCACCGAGCGGGCCGAGTGAGCGCGAAAGGCGCCAGCACGTACGGCGGGTGCGGGTCAGTGTCCTGCGCCCGCCTGCCCACCTGACTGCTGCGTGTCGAGAGAAGATGCGCTTGCCGGATCGTCAGGTGAAGAGGAGAGCGCCCCCAGGAGGTGGTCCGATGTCCAAGAGGCCATGTCCGGCCTGCCAGGCACGCGACACCCTGGGGAGGAGTTCGTGAAGCCCGCCCGCACCACGTCCGCCACGCCCGAACCGTCGGACCCACCTGCCCGGGGGCTCTCGGCGTGGCGGTTCGTGGCGGTGTTCGGGGGCGTCAGTCTGCTGATGGACTTCGTCTACGAGGGCGCTCGTTCCGTCACCGGCCCGCTGCTCGCCCATCTGGGCGCCTCCGCGGCCGTGGTCGGCGTGGTCACGGGGGTGGGCGAGGCCGCCGCGCTCGGACTGCGTCTGGCTTCGGGACCGCTGGCCGACCGCAGCCGCCGCTTCTGGGCGTGGACGATCGCCGGATACGTGCTGACCGCGGCCACCGTCCCGGTGCTCGGCCTGACCGGCGTGCTGTGGCTGGCCTGCACCCTGGTGATCGCGGAACGTGTCGGCAAGGCCGTGCGCTCCCCGGCCAAGGACACGCTGCTCTCGCACGCCACCGCCGCCACCGGCCGGGGCCGCGGCTTCGCGGTGCACGAAGCGATGGACCAGGTCGGCGCGCTCATCGGCCCGCTCACGGTGGCCGGAGTCCTCGCCCTCACCGGCGGGGACTACGCCCCGGCGCTCGGGGTGCTCGCGCTGCCCGGTGGGGCCGCCATCGCGCTGCTGCTCTGGCTCCGTGCCAGGGTCCCCGATCCGGTGGGCTACGAGACGACCGTCGGCGCGGCGGCGTCCGAGGAGCCGGGCCCTGCCGGGTCCCAGAAGAGGAAGCTGCCACGGGCCTTCTGGGCCTACGCGGTCTTCACCGCCGTGACCCTGACCGGTTTCGCCACCTTCGGTGTGCTCTCCTACCACCTGGTCGTCCGCCACTTGATGCCGACCGCGATGGTGCCGGTGCTGTACGCGGCGGCCATGGCGGCTGACGCGGTGGCGGCGCTGGCCACGGGCTGGCTGTACGACCGGTTCGGCGCCCAGGTTCTGGTGGTCCTGCCGCTGCTGTCCGCCGCCGTTCCGGCCCTGGCCTTCACCGACACGGTGGGGGTCGCCGTGGCGGGTGCTCTGGCGTGGGGCGCCGCCGTTGGGGTCCAGGAGTCCACGCTGCGTGCCACCGTCGCCGACCTCGTCCCCGTGGGCCGCCGGGCCACCGCGTACGGCGTCTTCGCCGGGATCATGGGAATGGCTGCGTTGGCAGGTGGCGCCCTGGCCGGGGTGCTGTACGAGGTCTCCGTTCCCCTTCTGATCGTCGTCGTCGCCGGCATCCAGGCCGCCGCGCTGGTTGTGCTGGGGTTCACCCGGGCCGTGCGGTCCACGCCCGCCCACTGAGTGGTGAACGTGCGAGCAGGCACCGGGCGTTCTGGTCACCACGCCGCTGCGCGGCCGGGCATCGAGCGACGGACACCTTCGAAAGCCGGGACTGTACGGCCCGGGGACGGGCTTGAGAAGTCTGTGTCAGCTCGTGAGCATCCCGCGGCCGAACCAGTCCTTGGTGTCGCGGACTCCGGGCAGGGCGAAGAAGTAGCCGCCGCCGGTGGGTGAGATGTAGTCGACGAGGGGTTCGTCGATCAGCCGGGTCTGGGTGGCCTCGAACTGGCGCTTGACGTCCTGCTGGTAGCAGCAGAAGACCAGGCCCATGTCGAGGTTGCCGACATCGTCGATTCCGCGGTCGTAGTTGTAGCCGCGGCGCAGGATACGGGAGTCGTCCGTGGCGGCGGTGCGTGGGTTGGCGAGGCGGATATGGGCGTCGAGGGGGATGGCGGTGCCGTGCGGATCCTTGGCGTAGTTGGGGACATCGGTCTCCTTGACGCCGTCGAGCGGGGCGCCGGTGTCCTTGCGGCGGCCGAACATCTTCTCCTGCTCGGTGAGGGAGACCCGGTCCCAGAACTCGACGAGCATGCGGATGATCCGTATGACCTGGTAGCTGCCGCCCCTGGTCCATGCGGGCTCGCCGGCGCCGCCCCCGACCCATATGAGGCGGTTGCTTTCTCGGGACGAGGCGACGTCTGGGTTGGCGATGCCGTCCTTGAAGCCGAGCAGGTTGCGCTGGGCGCCGGTGGGGCGGGGTGCGTTCTGGAAGCCGTCGATGCGCCACTTGATCTGCATGGCCCCACGGGTGTGCCGGGCGATGTCGCGCAGCGCGTGCAGGACGGTGTCCTGACTGTTGGCGCAGATCTGCAGGGACAGGTCGCCGTGGCATTCGGCGGGCTTGAGGTTGTCGTTGGGGAAGGTCCGCATGGGGGTGAGGCGGCGGGGCTTGGCCGTGCCGAGGCCGTAGCGGTCGTCGAAGAGGGACGCGCCGACGCCGACGGTGATGGTGAGGCCGTCGGCGGGTACGGTCGGGCCGAGGATGCCGTTGTCGGAGGGCGGGGCGCCGACGCCTAGGTCGGCGGGGATGCCGCCGGAGGTCAGGAAGCGGGCCCGGCTGGTGAGCGTCTTCAGCAACTCCACCAGCTGCGCGCGGTCTTCGGCGATGACGGTGAAGGAGACGAAGGTGGCGGCGGCCGGCGCGGGGGTGGTGATGCCGGCCTGGTGGAGGCCGTGGAAGGGGACGGCGGCGGCGTTCTCCGTCTGCGCGGCCGCCTGTGCGGTGCCACCGCCGCTCTCGGCGAGCGCGAGGCCGCCTCCGGCCAGAACCGCGCCGGCTGCTCCGGCGCCGAGGGCCGTCTTCACGAAGGAGCGGCGGTCGGCGCCGGCCGGGCAGCTCCCCTGCGGGGCGGGGGTTTCGGCGGACGGCATGGCTGCGTTCCCTTCGCTGCGGGCGGGGTCGTCGATGCGGTGGTGTGCGGTGGTCATCAGGCGGACTTCCGGATCTCCAGCAGGTCCGGGACGGGGGAAAGATCCTCCAGCAGCTGGCCGGTGGCCCCGTTGACGCGGGCGCGGGGGGTGGCGTCGAGCTGTCCGACGGGGGTCCAGTAGCTGCCATGGTGGGCGGAGTCGAGGAGCTTCTGAAGCCGTGCGATGTCCGCGTCGACGGTCGTCAGCAGGTGCGGAGAGCGGCTGGTGAGCAGCGGCCTGAGGACGGTGAGCAGTTCGCGGGTGCCGGCGAGGTTGGCGTCGGCGGTGGCGAGGTTGGTGCCGCTGCCCTCGTCCGTGTCGCCGTTCAGTTCGAACTGCAGTGTGTTCTCGAGGACCTCGTGGGCGCGCAGCGGCAGGTCGGACGGGTCGAAGTCCTGGTGCGGGAAGGCTTTCCGCAGGCCGGCGGCGTCGGCGGCCAGTTGCTGGGCCGGCGCGGTGAGCGAGGTGGCGGGCTCGCCGTGCCACAGGCCGTACTCGATGCGGTGGAAGCCGGTGAAATCCTTGTCGTGCACGCCGTCCGGCAGTCCGTCGGCCCTTCCGTCGATCTTCTGGTCGAAGTCCTCGAAGGTGCCGTAGGCGGCGCCGAGGGCGGCATAGGTGCGGTGCGCGGTGAGCCAGTCGGTGCGGGCCTTGCCGAGGTGGTTGTGCCTGATGTCGTCGGCCAGGGTGCGGGTCTGGGGCACGAGAGCGGCCAGGCCCTCGTCGACGTACGTCCGGTACTGCGCGAGCGGGCCGGAGAGGTCGTGTTCCGAGACCGGGACGACCGCCTTCGCAGCCCCGCCACCGGTGACCCGGACGGCCTCGGAGGTGACCGCGGTGCCGCCGCTGGGTACGCACCACCAGGCGTATGTGCCGCCGGCGACGGTGGCCACCAGGGCGCGGGTAGTGCCGGGGGCCAGGCCCTCGATCTCGCCGTAGACGGCGTTCGTGGCCGGGTCGATGAGGTACACCTCGGCAGTCTTGTCGCCGGTGTTGTGCATCTGGAAGGTCTGCCGGCCGGCCCTGGGCGCGGTGAAACCCTCGCCGCAGTCCTTCTCCGAGACGGCGACGGTCTGGGCGGCGGCGGGCTTGGGGCGGCCGAAGGCGACGGCGAGGCCCGCGAGGAGCGCGGGGACGGTGACGACGGCGACGGGAACCACCCAGGCAGGGCGGCGCCGCGCGGGCGTCGGGGCGTCCGGGGCCGGTGCCGCCCTGCCGGAGGCCGGCTTCGGCGCCGTGGCGCGCAGGCCGCGCACGAACAGCGTCATGACCACGGCGAGATAGCCGGCGTAACCGAAGACCTGCAGCCAGGTCATGGCCGGCGTCAGGTTGAACACGCCCTGCACCAGGGTGCTGTACCAGGAGCCGGCGTCGATACTGCCGCTCAGGTCGACGGCGTACGCCGCCTTGCCGGGCAGCACTCCGCCCTCTTGCAGGTCGCGCAGCCCATAACCGAGAACGCCGGCCGCGATCACGATCAGGACCGCGCCGGTGGCGGTGAAGAACTTCGTCAGGTTGATCTTCAGGACCCGCCGGTACAGGCCCCAGCACAGGGCGGCCGAAAGGATCAGCCCGATGGCGGCGCCGGTCAGAGGGCCGGAGGACTCGCCGGCCGCCTGGGCCGTGGTCCACAGGAACAGCGCGGTCTCCAGACCCTCCCGGCCCACGGCGAGGAAGGAGGTGAGGATCAGCACACCCGAACCCATGGCCAGGGCTCCGGTGACCTTCTCCTTTATCTCACCGGACAGGCTGCGGGCCGAGCGGCGCATCCAGAACACCATGGCGGTGACTAACGCCACCGCGATCACGCTGAGGGTGCCGCCGAAGGCTTCCTGCGCGGTCGCCGACAGGGAGGCTGCGGTGAAGGTGAGGACCGCGCCGAAACTCATGGCGAGCGTGATCGCCGCGAGTACGCCTGTCCACACCTGCGGCAGCCGGGAGCGGGCATCCGCCCGCACAAGGGTCGCGACGAGGATGGAGACGATGAGTCCCGCTTCGAGCCCCTCCCGCAGCCCGATCAGGAAACTCGGAAACGCGTCATCCCACATGCGCCCCTCCCCGGGCGGCCTCCGTACGAGCAACGCCCATTAGCGTAGGCAACCCTAACTAAGGCTGGACCATCATGACTACAGACCTGTAGTCAGATGGTCATGGAACAGTAATGCGGGGGTAAAACCCGGGAGCAGCTTGCGGCCGTGCGCGTAGGCTGCCGCAGCATGTCCTCGAGGTGCGACAGGCGTCGATACCTGTGACCGTATGGCTCTATGCGGGTCAGCTCGCACGTGGGGCCGTCAACAGTGGCCTGCTCCCCGCCCTCAGCGGCTGACCAGGGAAGATGGAGAACTGGGACGGGAGTATCTAGGGTCAGCTGGTGGCTTTCATCATGGTGTGTGAAGACGACGCGGCGGTCCGCGGCGTCCTCAAGCGCGCCCTAGATGTATTGCCCTGTGAGGTTGGGGACGCGGCTGGCGGGTGGTTGGCCCTTGAGCGCGGTGTGTCCGCGGTGGTGATTGTAGGTGTGGAGCCATTGCGGGAACGCGTCGCGTCGTTCTTGCTCTGATCGGTAGGGGCGTGCGTAGGCCCATTCGTCGAGCAGGGTGCGGTTGAGGCGTTCGACCTTGCCGTTGGTCTGGGGGCGGTAGGGGCGGGTGCGTTTGTGGGTGATCCCGGCCGTGGTGAGCAGGTCGCGCCAGTCGCGTGAGCGGTAGCAGGAGCCGTTGTCGGTCAGGACGCGTTCGACGGTGATGCCGGCCTGGGTGAAGAACGCCTGGGCGCGGGTCCAGAAGGCGGTGGCGGTCTCCTTCTTTTCGTCCGCGTGGATCTCGCTGTAGGCGAGGCGGGAGTGGTCGTCGACGGCGGTGTGCAGGTAGCTGTAGCCGGTCCCGGAACGGGTCTTGCGGCCGGCCTGGCGGCCCAGCACCTTGTGGCCGCCGCCGTCGGGGATGTTGCCGAGCTTCTTGATGTCGACGTGGACCAGCTCGCCGGGGCGTTCGCGCTCGTAGCGGCGGATGACGCGGCCGGTGGCCCGGTCCAGGTGGGTGAGGCGGGCCAGGCCGAAGCGGGTCAGCACCCGATGCACGGTCGAGGGCACCAGGCGCAGGAGATGTGCGATGCGGGCCGGGCCCCAGCGGCGCAGGATGCGGACCTTGATGATCCGGCGTTCGGTGCGGGTCGGGGTGCGGCGTGGGCTGGTGCGCGGGCGGGAGGAGCGGTCACTCATCCCGGCCTCGCCGAACTGCCGGTAGCGGTCGGCCCAGCGCTGGGCCGTGGTCGGCGAGACCTGGAAGCGTTCCGCGGCGCGGCGCAGGGGCCAGCCGTCCTCGACCACGCAGCGGGCCAGACGCAGCCGTCCGGTCTCGGTCAGGGGTGCATTACGGTGGGGCACGAGGGCCTTTCTGTCGGGTGTAGACGTCGCAATCCACACCGAACCGGAAGGCCCTCACCCGTTCAAGATCCCTCAACCGAGACCTGGCTCACCCGTCCACAACCTCCCGAGACAGAACACCTAGAGCACGACGGCCACACCGTCTCGGTCGCCGCCACCGCCGACAGCCTGCTGCGGCAGCTCGCACCGGCGCCCCATCTGGTCGTCCTGGATCTCGGGCTCCCGGACGCCGACGGCCGCGACGTGTGCCTGGCCCTGCGGGCTCGTGGCGTCGACGCGCCGGTGTTGATGCTCACCGCCTTGGACGGCCTGCATCACAAGGTGGGCGGCTTCGAGGCCGGCGCCGACGACTACATGACCAAACCCTTCGACATTCCGGAACTGCTGGTCCGCGTCCGGGCGCTGCTGCGCCGGGCCACCGTGGCGCCCGCACCGCGCGAGGTCGTCCTCGATCCGGCGAAGCACGTGGTGACCTACGATTCGGTGAGCATGAGCCTGACCCCGACGGAGTTCCGGCTGCTGGGCCGCCTGATCGCCTCGCAGGGCGACGCGGTACGCCGCCACGCCCTCGTCGCCGCCGGCTGGCCGCACGGGGCGCAGGTCAGCGACAACACCCTCGACTCCTATGTGCGCCGGCTGCGGGCGAAGCTCGGTTCGCTGGGTGTGGCCGAGCGTCTGGCGACCGTCCGCGGCGTGGGCTACCGATGGCAGTGACGGGATTCCGTAAGCGGGTCGTCGCACTCACCGTGCTGATCGCCACCGCCGTGGTCGCGATCCTGGTCGTGGTCTCGCACGTACTGCTGAGCCGGGTGACGGACGCTGACGCGCACGACCTGGCACATACTCGCGCCGAGGCCCTCGCGGCGAACGTCACCGCCAAAGGCGGCCGTGTCGTACTCACGGAAAGCAGCAGCGAGGCGCTCGACGAGGTCGCCTGGGTGCATGCCGACGGCCGCCTGATCGACGGAAACGTCCCGCCGAGCCTGGTCGATCGCGTCGAGGAGCTGGCGGACTCCGGGCGACCGCAGACCGCGACGGTCGACGATTACCTCCTGTACGCGCGGAAGGTCCCGATGGACGGCCACCACGTCATGGTGATCGCCCGGGTGGACCTCACGCCCTACGAGACATCCGAGCAGCGCAGCCTGACCTTGTCCCTGATACTGGGCGGCCTCACGATCCTCCTCGCCGGCGGGGTCGCACACCTCGTGGTGCGCCGCGCGCTGCGGGTCGTGCACGAGATGGCCGCCCTCGCCGACGACTGGGGCCAGCACGAACCCGGGCGCCGCTTCAACCTCGGCATCCCCCGCGACGAGTTCGGGGAACTGGGGCGGACCCTGGACCATCTCCTGGAGCGCGTCGACAACGCGCTGGCGGACGAGCGCCGGCTCACCGATGAGATCGCCCACGAACTGCGGACACCGCTCACGGTCCTGCGGGCCGAGGCGCAACTGGCGCAGCTGTCCGGCGAGCCGGTGCCGACGGAGGCGGTACTGAGCGAGGTCGGCCGCCTCGATACGGCGATCACGACGCTTCTGCGCGCCGCGCGCGCACGGACGGACGAGGGGACCCGGTGTGACCTGCGCTCCGCCGCACGGCGCGCGATCGCCGGCCGTGCGGTCGAGGTCGCCTTCCCCTCGAAGGTCGAGGTCGCCGTGGCGGCCGACGTCGCCGTGTCGCTGCTGGCACCCCTGCTGGACAACGGCCTGCGGCATGCGAAGTCCCGGGTGTGGATCACCGCGCGCAACCAGAGCGAGGCCATCGTGGTCGATGTCCTGGACGACGGCCCCGAATTCGATCCCGCGGACGTCGACCGGGTTCTCGAAGTGGGGGTGACCGGTGGCGACGGGTACGGGCTGGGGCTGCCAGTGGTCCGGCGCATCGCCGCCTCGGCCGGTGTGGAGGTCCGCGCGATCGCGGACGGCCGCGGTCACGTCGAGATGACACTCCCGGCCGCCCGTGCAGCCGCGTAGTCAGGTTATGTGCAGATTCCCCGCGTAAACCTCCCCGCATGACAACGACAACGGAAGCACGCGCGCGCAGTGGGCGTCTCATGCTCAACAAGGTTCCCGAGGTCACCATCTGGTTCTGGGTGATCAAGGTCCTGTGCACGACCGTCGGTGAGAGCTTCGCCGACTGGATCAACATGAAGCTGGGCGTCGGCCTGATGAACACCGCCTGGATCTTCACCGCGGTGTTCGTGGTGGCCCTGGCCGTCCAGCTGCGGCTGAAGCGGTACGTCCCGTTCCCATACTGGC
Organism: Streptomyces sp. NPDC008313; assembly: GCF_042956125.1. Classification (NCBI taxonomy): domain Bacteria; kingdom Bacillati; phylum Actinomycetota; class Actinomycetes; order Kitasatosporales; family Streptomycetaceae; genus Streptomyces; species Streptomyces sp. NPDC008313. The sequence continues at coordinate 16,674 of NZ_JBIBFR010000003.1, read as the reverse complement.
TGACCGTGGTCGTTGTCAGCGTCACCGGCACCCTGTACACCGACATCCTGACCGACCAGCTGAACGTGCCGCTGTGGATCAGTTCCGCGGTCTTCTCGGTGCTGCTCGCGGCGGTCTTCAGCGTGTGGTGGGCGCGGGAGCGCACCCTGTCGATCCACTCGGTCACCACGCTTCCGCGGGAGTCGTTCTACTGGCTCGCCGTGCTCGTCACCTTCGCGCTCGGCACCGCGACCGGCGACTGGACCCTGGAACTGACCGGCTGGAGCCCGGGAGTCTCGGTCCTGCTGCCCCTCAGCCTCATCGCGGCGATCACCGCGCTGTGGAAGTTCGGCGCCAACCCGGTGCTGTCCTTCTGGCTCGCCTACATCCTGACCCGCCCGCTGGGCGCCAACATCGGCGACTGGCTCGCCTCCCCGAAGGTCGCCCAGCCCGGCGAGCCGAGCGGCCTCGCCCCGGGCACGTTCACTACCAGCCTGATCTTCCTCGGCCTCATCCTGGCCACGGTGATCTACCTGACGGTGACGCGCTCTGACGTGACCGAGACCCACGAGGCGACCCACGCCGCACACACCACCGGCGACCCCCGCAAGGAGCGCGTCGCGCTGGCCGGCTTCGGACTGCTCGCCGTCGCCACCGCGGGCCTGCTCGTCTGGGCCCACGGCCAGCCGCACGTCGGCCCGGCGCCGGAGGAGGACAACACCTCCGCCGTCCAGATGGCCCCCGGCCAGGCGGTGAAGAAGTTCCCGCCCGCCAAGGTCGCCGCGCTGAAGACCCTCGCCTCCACCTCGCTCAAGGACGCACGCTCGGGGAACGAGACCGGGGCCCACGCGGCCGCCCAGAAGCTGCGTGACCTGTGGGACGCCGACCAGGCGTCGCTGCAGCCGCTGGACCAGACCGGCTGGACCTCCATCGACGCCCAGATGGACAAGATGCTCAAGACGTTCGGCATCGACCACTCGAACCCGCCGATGTCGCCTGCGCAGCAGGAGAAAGAACTGAATGCCCTCCTGACGGACATGGGCTGACAGACCGCACAGCGCCCGACCGGCCCACTCGGCCGACGGGCTCAGTGTGCCGAGGCAGCGCAGAGAACCGCGCTTCCTCGGCACACGCCGGGGAGCTTCGGACACCGCAATGCGGCCGCAGCCTCGCGTGGGGCGGTCGCTGACCGGATGGCGGGGGCCGAATGAGTGCAGGCCCTAACGCGCGAGCAGGCGAGGGCCAGTCAACTCTTCGTCCCGGCCCCATCGCTCCAGCCGCAGCGCTCGAGGCGGTAGCCACGCCCTCGGAGCGTGGCGATGTGAGGCGGCGGCCTGGGTGAGACGTCGGCGCTGGCCGGCCATGGTGACGTCCAGGGTCTTGGTGGGCCGAACCAGTTCTCGTCCCACACCGGTGCCATCAGCGTTTCTCGCGAGATGGCGATGCCGGGGTTCCTGGTGAGCAGGGCGAGCAGGTCGAATCCCTTCGGCCGCAAGGCGATCTCCGTGTCATGAAGGGTGCAGCGGCGGGACGTGATGTCGATGACCAGGTCGCCGAACCGTAGTGGGGGCTGCGGTTGCGACGTGCTGGTCTGTCGGCGCAGGTGGGCGCAGAGGCGGGCCAGCAGAACGGTGAGGCTGAAGGGCTTGACCAGGTAGTCGTCGGTGCCTGCGTCTAGGCCGGCGATGACGTCGATGTCGTCGGTGGGAGCGGTGGGGATCACGATCAGCAGGTCGGGGAAGCGGGCGCGCAGGGTGCGGGCGAGGTCCCGTCCGGTGACGTGCTGGGTGGACGGCACCGGTCCGCTCGGGCGGTCTGAACCGTGATGGCGCCTGAAACTCGGCAAGGCCCCTATTGGGACACGCCCTGTGGCTCGGTACCTGCAGGTGCTGTCCCGCAACGACAGTCGACACGCCTGTGACTGGACACTTCGGTCATATATGCACAGCGCCCGGATCTTCAAGCTCGCCAAGGACTCCGCGGTCAAGGCCCGCACCTACAGGCTTCCGCGGGGGAGAGGTGGCGCTCGCAGGCATAGAGGAGGGCCAGTAACCGCAGGCGGCCGGAGTGCAGCGCAGTCCGTGTCGCCTCAGCGTCAACGCGGGGCTCCGGCGGTGCCGTTGCGGGCAGGTGATCTCGAGTTTCTTCCAACGGTGGAACGCCCCCTGACTGTGCGACGCGACCGCGGTCCTAGGACCAACGCCTGATCGGCACCCGGCCTTTTGCTGCTAGCGTGCAACTGCACATCAGTGGCAATTACCTGGAGGACGTTGGACATGGCGGTTTACACGCTCCCGGAGCTTCCCTACGACTACGCGGCGCTCGAACCGGTCATCAACCCCCAGATCATCGAGCTGCACCACGACAAGCACCACGCGGCGTACGTCAAGGGCGCGAACGACACCCTGGAGCAGCTCGCGGAGGCCAGGGACAAGGAGTCGTGGGGCTCCATCAACGGCCTGGAGAAGAACCTGGCCTTCCACCTCTCCGGGCACATCCTGCACAGCATCTACTGGCACAACATGACCGGCGACGGCGGCGGCGAGCCGTTGGAGAAGGACGGCGTGGGCGAGCTGGCGGACGCCATCGCCGAGTCGTTCGGGTCGTTCGTGGGCTTCAAGGCGCAGCTGACCAAGGCCGCCGCGACCACCCAGGGCTCCGGCTGGGGTGTCCTGGCCTACGAGCCGCTCTCTGGGCGCCTGATCGTCGAGCAGGTCTACGACCACCAGGGCAACGTCGGTCAGGGCTCCACCCCGATCCTGGTCTTCGACGCCTGGGAGCATGCCTTCTACCTCCAGTACAAGAACCAGAAGGTCGACTTCATCGACGCCATGTGGGCCGTCGTCAACTGGCAGGACGTGGCACGGCGATACGCCGCCGCCAAGGAGCGCGGCGACAGCCTGCTGCTCGCGCCGTGAACGCCGTGACGCCGTAACCGCGTCCGCACAGATGTCCTGCTCGTGATCGTCTTCTCAACCTTCACTTGCAGGCGACACAACGAAGGGCTCCCGCAAGGACGTGACTTGCGGGAGCTTTTCGCCTTCTTCTCGGCGCAATCGGACGTCAGACAGCGGATGCCGCAGGCAGGACGTGGTCACCGGTCTTGTCGGTGCTCAGGCCCAGTGAGCAGACCACCGCGTCGTGGGTGGCGCAGGCGGCCAGGTCCGAGCGCTCGTAGGGCTGGTGGCAGACGTGGCAGTCGTAGGGACCGCGCTGGGGTTGCCGTCCGCGTCGAGGATGGACCCGTCGATGCCGTCGTCGGCGCGGCGCATCCTGGCGTTCGGCGGCCCCTACTACAAGGGCAAGCACCAACTGCGCTGAGGCGATGGTGCGGTGGTGGTGCGGGGCTTGCCGTCGCAGTGGCCTGTATCTCGTCGTCCGGCAGCGGGTACCCCTGCCCCGCAAGGTGTGGATCACCGCCAACATCGGCCCGGCACTGCTGGCCTGGCTCCTCGTGATCATGCCAGCGGTGATCAGCGCCCAGGACACCGACGGAGACGTATCGACGACCTATCTGCTGGCCGCCAGCCAGAGCCTGGCCCTCGGCCCCCCTGCTCGGCCTGTCGCAGTCCATGGTGCTCCCCAAGGTCACCCGGCGCTGGGCCTGGTGGATCGGAGCCAACCTCGCCTCATGGCTCATCGTCGACGCTGTCATCTACCTGCTGGGGCGCCTGACCAGCGACCTCGACGTCCTCACCGGCGACGGATCACTCGTCGAGATCTACCTGCCCCTGATCGCCACGACACCACTCACCGGCCGAGCCCTGCTGTGGGTACTCGCCCCTGCCGCCCTGACCGCGCCCACGGCGGCCCCGCCAACGCCCTAACAAGCAGGAACAGCCCTGTGTGCAGGCAACCTAGATGTCGTGGTGCCAGGCGTGAGGTGTCAGGCGCCGCGACCGTACAGCTCGGCCGCGGTGTCGGTGGTGAACCGCTCCGGGTCTGGTCATGGCTGCTGTTGGGTGCGGCTGGCTGAGGCTTGCCGTGTGTCCGCGCCGGAGCTGACGTGCCGCTGGGTTTCCTGAGGGCCGTGCCAGTCCAGGCACATCACGGTGGCATCGTCTTCGAGCCGGCCGCCGGCAGCGTCCCGGACTGCGGACGTAAGCATCAGCGAGGTCTCCCGCGGGTGCAGGTCCCGGGTTCCCTCCAGCAGGGCGGGCAGGTCGACCTGCTCACCATGACGTTCGAGCATGCCGTCAGTGAACATGAGCAGACGGTCACCGGGGCGTAGATCGATGTCCTGAACGCGGTAGGGGTGGGGCGCGGACATGGACAGTCCGAAGGGATGGTCCACCTCGCAGGTGATCTCCTTCGCAGTCCCCTCGCGCATGCGCAATGGCCAGGGGTGGCCGGCGTTGACGAGCTGGGCCTGCCCGGTGTGGAGGTTGATGCGCAGCAGTTGCCCGGTGGCGTGACCGTGGCCGTGGTCGGCCAGCGCCTGGTCGGCCCGGTGGGCCTGCTCGGCCAGGCCCGCCCCTGCGCGGCGGGCGCCGCGCAGGGCGGCCACCAGGACCGTGGCGGCCAGGGCGGCAGCGATGTCGTGGCCCATGGGGTCGGTCACCGACACGTGCAGGGTGTCGCGGTCCAGGCTGTAGTCGAAGGTGTCGCCGCTGAGGTTTTCGGAGGGCTCCAGGCTCCCGCAGAGTGTGAACTGTGCCGCCTCGCACGACAGTGACGGGGGCAGCAGCTGATACTGGATCTCTGCCGCCAGGGTGGGGGGTACGGAGCGTTTGCCCCAGGTGTAGAGGTCGGTGAAGCGCCCGTTGGCGATCACGATGTAGGCCAGGAGGTGGGCGGCTTCCGCGACCTCGTCAAGGACGTCGTCGTGGGGGGCGGCCGGCAGGAGCAGTTCCAGCAGCCCGATCGCATCCCCCCGGTTGGTGACCGGCACGATCACCCGCTGTCCCTGTCCGGTCGCCTCCTGATACAGCCGCTGGGTACGAACCACTTCCTCGTAGACGCTGCCGAACAGGGGGATCCGCTCCGCCTCCCGGCCACCGTCCGCGGGGGCGGTGGACAGCCGCGCCACCGCCTTCCCAGTCAGATCCACAATGAGGAAAGACACCTCCGTGGCCCTGAAGCGCCGCCGCAGGTCCTCTGCGACCACGTCGACGGCGTCCACCGGCGATGCCGTCTCCGCCGCCGTCAAAAGCCGGGGGAGTTCGCTCTGTCCACCACTCATGGCCGCGGTCCCTTCGACCGACCCCTCGTACCAGCTTGGGGGCCGTCACAGTGAGCGTCAATACGTGGCCAAGCGGTTGGGGCCCGGCGCCGGGCCCGAACCTGGCCGCATGCACGCGGGCTTGGCGATGACCGGCTGGCTCTGGGGCGCGCACCTACTGGCGGGCCATGTGCATGCGCATCTCGCTCTCGGCGTCGACGATGAGGTCGCCGGACAGGTCGACGGTGACGCTGTGCAGGGTGCCGGTGAAGCGAAACGGTGTCTGGTAGTCGGGGGTGACGGCCGACCCGGGGTTGGCGCCGCACATGCCACCGGGGTTGAAGGCGATCGGGGTGGTGACCGGCATGTCGGTCTCGCCGACGAGGCGCCCGTCGATGTACAGCTGGGCCCGGCCGGGTGCGCCCTTGCCGTGGGCGATGTCCGGGGCGCCGGTGGGCTCGAACTCGAAGCGCAGGGTGTGCCGCCCCTCGGGCACGCTCTCGCCGGAGGCCACGTGGTACAGGGTCCGCTGGACGTAGTTGTGGGCGTAGTGGAGGTGGCCGTCCGTCGTCGACGACTACGTCACCGTCGCCGTCGCCGTCCAGAACGACATCGACCAGGTCGAAACCGACGTCTTCTCCCCGCACAGCCCCCGAAACGCCGACGCCGGCCGCATCTACCAGCTCAAACGCGAACTCCTTGAACTCAAGCGCGCCGTCGTCCCTCTCGCCCGCCCTCTCGACCGGCTCGCCACCGAACCCCGCGCTTGCATCGACAAGGAGATACAGGCGTACTTCCGGGACGTCGCCGACCACCTCACCCGCGTCACCGAACAGATCACTGCCTTCGACGTCCTGCTCGACTCCATCCTCCAGGCCCACCTCGCGCAGGTGACCGTCGCTCAGAACGAGGACATGCGCAAGATCACCGCTTGGGCCGCCATCATCGCCGTCCCCACCATGGTGTGCGGCGTCTACGGCATGAACTTCGACCACATGCCCGAACTGCGCTGGCGCTTCGGCTACCGGCTACCCCCTCGTCCTCGCCACCGCATGCTTCGTCATCCACCGAGGCTTCAAACGCAACGGCTGGCTGTAGTCCACGATCACCGGACCACCGAAGCCCATCACGGTCCATGATTTCCTGAATTCAGGAATTCCTGTACTGTCATGGGTGTGCTGACTGTTGCCTCCGACATCGACGTCCTGGCCCGGTTCGGGCGCGCGCTCGCCGACCCGATCCGCTGCCGCATCCTGCTCGCCCTGCGCGAGACCCCGGCCTACCCTGCGGACCTCGCCGAAGCACTCGGCGTCTCCCGCACCCGGCTGTCCAACCACCTCGCCTGCCTGCGTGACTGCGGCTTGGTCGTCACTGTGCCCGACGGCCGCCGCACCCGCTACGAGCTGGCCGACGAACGCCTCGGCCACGCGCTCGACGACCTGCGCACCGCTGTGGTCGCTGTCGAGACTGACCGCACCTGCTTGGACGCCGACGCAAAGGGGTGCTGCTGATGACCGCGATATCCCTCGGCCCCTCCCCGGCCCGCCGCGACGCGCTCGCCCGCCGGATACGCCTGCTGGTCACCGCGACCATCACCTACAACGTCATCGAGGCGGTCGTCGCCCTCACCGCCGGAACCCTCGCCTCCTCCACCGCCCTGATCGGCTTCGGCCTCGACTCGCTCATCGAGGTCACCTCAGCCGCCGCGGTCGCCTGGCAGTTCTCCGCCCGAGAGCACGCCGTACGCGAGGCCCGCGAGAAGACCACCCTGCGCGTCATCGCGCTGTCGTTCTTCGCCCTCGCCGCCTACGTCACCGCCGACGCCGTCCGCGCACTGGCGGGCACCAGCGAGGCCGAACGCTCCCTCCCCGGCATCGTGCTCGCCGCGCTGTCCCTCGCGGTCATGCCGTTCCTGTCCGCCGCCCAGCGCCGCGCGGGCCGGGAACTGGGCTCCGCCAGCGCGGTCGCAGACTCCAAGCAGACCCTGCTGTGCACCTACCTTTCCGCCGTGCTCCTGGTCGGACTGGTCCTCAACGCCACCCTTGGCTGGTCCTGGGCCGATCCCGTCGCCGCCCTCGTCATCGCGGCCGTCGCGGTCAAGGAAGGCCGCGACGCCTGGCAGGGCAAGGGCTGCTGCGCCCCGTCCGCCGCAACGGGTTCGGCTGCCGACGCCGGGGCGGGCGACGCATGCGGCTGCCGACCTGGCTGTGACTGCTGCACCTGACCAGGGCTTCGGCGAGCATGACTGGGACCGGGGAGAGGTCCCGCCCCTGGCGCCAGCCCCACCGCCGGCACCGGGTCATCGCGTGGCGCAGTGTCAGTCAGCCGGTCCGAGACCCGCACACCACGCTGTCTCCATGGCCGACGCAGCGCAGCGTTCAGTACTGCTCGGTCTCCACGAAACCCGCGTCCGCGTCGTCGTCCGCACCGAGGACAGCGGCGGTCGGGTCGAATCCGGGCGGGCTGTCCTTGAGGCCCAGGCCCAGGCCGGCCAGCTTCGCCTTGACCTCGTCGATCGACTTCGCACCGAAGTTACGGATGTCCAGCAGGTCGGCCTCGGAACGCGCCAGCAGCTCACCCACGGAGTGGACGCCCTCACGCTTGAGGCAGTTGTACGACCGAACGGTGAGCTCGAGCTCCTCGATCGGCAGGGCGAGATCGGCGGCGAGGGCGGCGTCCGTCGGGGACGGGCCCATGTCGATGCCCTCGGCCTCGATGTTCAGCTCACGGGCCAGACCGAACAGCTCGACCAGGGTCTTACCGGCCGACGCCATGGCGTCACGGGGACGCATGGCCTGCTTGGTCTCGACGTCGACGATGAGCTTGTCGAAGTCGGTGCGCTGCTCGACACGGGTCGCCTCGACCTTGTACGTGACCTTCAGCACCGGCGAGTAGATGGAGTCGACCGGGATACGGCCGATCTCCTGGCCCACCTGCTTGTTCTGCACGGCGGAGACGTAACCGCGGCCACGCTCGACGGTGAGCTCCATCTCCAGCTTGCCCTTGCCGTTGAGCGTGGCGAGGACGAGGTCGGGGTTGTGCACCTCGACACCATGCGGGGGCGCGATGTCGGCGGCGATGACCAGACCCGGACCCTGCTTGCGCAGGTACATCACGACCGGCTCGTCCTGTTCCGAGGAGACGACCAGCTGCTTGATGTTGAGGATCAGGTCGGTGACGTCCTCCTTGACGCCCGGCACGGTGGTGAACTCGTGCAGCACGCCGTCGACGCGGATGGACGTGACCGCCGCACCCGGGATCGAGGACAGGAGCGTGCGGCGCAGGGAGTTGCCGAGGGTGTAACCGAAGCCCGGCTCCAGCGGCTCGATCACGAACCGGGAACGGAACTCGTCGACGACCTCTTCGGTCAAGGACGGACGCTGAGCAATCAGCACGAGGTGTTGCCTCCAGTGGTATGGCGCCCGCTGTGTGACGCCGTGGACACCACGAAGGGTACGGGCGATACGGTCTGTGGTGGCCGCGCTGCACTTCCTCGTGGTGCACGGCACCCGCAACCTGAACTGCCTCACGGGATGAGCTTTGGTGCTCATCCTCCGATGACGTGACCCTGTGGTCCGATCCTTCGGGGTGGGCTCCTGAGTGAGGTCGCATCGGGGATGGTGATGGCTGACACCGTCGGCGGCGAGCGCAATATAGACCATGATCGCCGGTTAGCCAAACCGGCGATGGTGACGACCATTGAAGGTGTGCCATCCGGCCGGACTCAGCGAGGGAGCCGTACCGGACAAGGTGGACCGAGCCGCAGGCTCCCGGGGGAGCGAGCGGTCCTGTCGCCTGCTGCCCTGCCGACCGTGGTGCCTTTCGCTGAAACGCAGCGGCGTCTGTGCCTGCGTGAAAGGGGGCCACGCTTTTGAGGAGAGTGAGCAACCCTGTCCGTCCCGTTCAAGAAGCTTCCTCCGAATGCGAAGGGTCAGGCCCGGTATCGGTTTGTGGTCGATGTCGGGACCGATCCCGTTACCGGGAAGCGCAAGCAGTTGACCCGTACCTTCGGCACGCTGAGGGAAGCGAAGGCTGAGTACGCCCGCATCACGAACCGCCGCTACGAGGGGGCGTTCGTCGAGCCCAACAAGATCACGGTGAACGAATGGCTCGATCAGTGGCTCGCCAAGAAGGCCGAAGACCTGGAAGAGACGACCATCTACAGCTACACGATGACCCTGGGCCGTGTCCGGGGGAAGCTCGGGCACCTCCGGCTCCAGGAACTGACCGAGGACCACGTCGAGGCGTGGATGAGGTGGGCGCTTGGGGAGGGCCGCGTTCGTGGTGGCGAGACGGGCACGGGTCTCGGGGTGACCTCGGTGGAGATGTCCCTGGCCCGGCTGAAGGAGGCACTGAACCGGGCAGTGGCCCGGCGTCTGGTTGCCGCGAACGTCGCCCACGAGGTCACGATCCCTCGGAAAGTGCGCAAGGCGGAGCGCAGGGCCAAGGCGGTGGTGCAGCCCTGGAACGTCGAGGAGGTTCATGCCTTCGTGCGTGCGGTGAAGGACGACCGCCTCTACGGCCCCCTCCTTCTCTGTCTGATGGGCCTGCGGCCGGCGGAGATCTGCGGCATGCGCTGGGCCGATGTCGACCTGCCCAAGGCCACCCTGACTGTCGCCAACACGCGAACGGTGATGGGGAACAAGACCGTGGTGGAGAAGGACACGAAATCTCTCGCCGGTGAACGGCAGCTTCCCCTGCCCGATCTGGTCCGGGAGGCCCTGAAGTGCTTCAGGGCCATGCTGGTGGCCGACAAGCTGGCGGCGGGGGAGAGGTATGAGGACAGCGGGTACGTGCTCGTGGACGAACTCGGCAGAGCACTCAACGGGCGGCAGCTGCGCGAGCGGGCGTACAAGGTCATGGACGAGCACGGGCTGCGGCGGGTCCGCTTGTACGACGCTCGCGCGAGTTGCTTTACATACCTCGCGAACAACGGGGTGCCGGATCACCTCCTGGCCCGGTGGGCGGGGCACACCAACGTCAAGACCACGAAGCGCTGGTATGTGAAGCCGGATGTGGAGGATCTTCGTCCGGCAGCGGATACGTGGGGAGGTCTCGCGAGCGACCCGGCCCCCGCTCACGAAGAGAGTGTGAGATGTGGGAGCGTGAGCGGGTGAGTGAGAAGAACGTCGAAACCTTGCAATACCGCTTTGACGGGCCAGAACAGGCTCCGGTCCTGGTCTTGGGATGCTCCCTCGGTGCTACATGGCACATGTGGGACCGGCAGGTTCCGGAGCTGGCTGAGCAGTGGCGGGTCTTCCGGTTCGATCTGCCGGGGCACGGCGGCGCGCCCGCCCACCCGTCCGGCTCGGTCACCGACCTCGCGACGCGGCTGCTCGCCACCCTCGACGGGCTCGGCGTCCAGCGCTTCGGCTACGCGGGCTGTGCGTTCGGCGGGGCCGTCGGCATGGAGCTGGCGCTGCGCCACCCCGAGCGCGTGGCCTCGCTCGCGCTGATCGCCGCCTCGCCCCGCTTCGGCTCGGCCGACGAGTTCCGTCAGCGGGGCGTGATCGTACGGACGAACGGGCTCGACCCGATCGCGCGCACCTCGCCGGAGCGCTGGTTCACGAGCGGCTTCGCCGCCGCTCAGCCCGCGATCACCGAGTGGGCCGTGCAGATGGTCCGCACCACCGACCCCGGCTGCTACATCGCGGCGTGCGAGGCGCTCGCCGCCTTCGACATCCGTCCCGAACTCGGCCGGATCGGCGTCCCCGCCCTGGTCCTGGTCGGCTCCGACGACCAGGTCACCGGGCCGGCCGAGGCCCGCACCCTGGTCGCCGGGATCCCCGACGCGCGCCTCGCCGTCGTCCCCGGCGCCTCGCACCTGGTCCCCGTGGAGCAGCCCGCCGCCGTCACCGACCTGCTCGTGCGCCACTTCTCGACCGCCTGGCAGCCCGCCTTCGACACGGGCACCGGGCAGCTCACCGTCACCGGCCAGACGGCGATCCAGGCCGGCCCGGTCAGGCCGGTGCTCGGCGCGCCGGTGCCCGCCGCGCCCGTCGCCGAGATCGCCCCGGCCGCCGTCCAGCCGGAGGCCGTGGGCGGGATCGACGGGTACGAGGCCGGGCTGAAGGTCCGCCGGGAGGTGCTCGGTGACGCGCACGTCGACCGGGCGCTGGCCTCGGCGGACGAGTTCTCCGGTGACTTCCAGGAGTTCGTCACCCGCTATGCGTGGGGCGGCGTCTGGAACCGGCCCGGTCTCGACCGGCGCACGCGCAGCTGCGTCACGCTGACCGCGCTCGTCGCGGGCGGCCACCTCGACGAACTCGCCTTCCACACCCGTGCGGCCCTGCGCAACGGGCTCACCCCCGCCGAGATCAAGGAGGTGCTCCTCCAGGCGGCCGTGTACTGCGGGGTCCCCGCCGCGAACAGCGCGTTCACGGTGGCCCAGCGGGTCATCCGCGAGGAGACCACGCCGCAGGAGTGAGAAGCGGGAGAGATGGGACGCGGGAGCGGGACGCCGGAGTGGGACCGCCGTCCGGGTGCTGGTGATCCGGGCAGTGGCAGCACCCGGCTGAGCGGCCCTTCCCGCCCCGTGGACGGGGCAGGATGGATGACATGAAGCTCACGAAGAAGTCGCACGCCTGCGTCCGCATCGAGAAGGACGGGCGCACGCTCGTCATCGACCCCGGGATGTTCAGCGAGGAGGACGCCACCGCCGGCGCGGACGCGATCCTGGTCACGCACGAGCACCCGGACCACTTCGACGAGGGGCGGCTGCGCGCCGCTCTGGAGTCCCGCCCGGACCTGGAGCTGTGGACCCTGGCGTCCGTCGCGGAGCAGGTCTCGGCGGCGTTCCCGGGCCGCGTGCACACCGTCGGTCACGGCGACACGTTCACCGCCGCGGGGTTCGACGTAGAAGTGCACGGCGAACTGCACGCCGTGATCCACCCGGACATCCCGCGGGTCACCAACGTCGGCTATCTCGTCGACGGCGGCCGCCTCTTCCACCCGGGCGACGCGCTCACCGTCCCCGACCGGCAGGTGGAGACGCTGATGCTCCCCGTCATGGCCCCGTGGAACAAGATCTCCGAGGTCATCGACTACGTCCGCGAGGTGAAGCCGCAGCGCGCCTACGACATCCACGACGCGCTGCTGACGGACCTCGCCCGGCCCGTCTACGACCGGCAGATCGGTTCCCTCGGCGGCTCCGAGCACCTGCGGCTCACCCCCGGCGACTCGGCCGAGGTCTGATCACCCGGCCCCGGCCGGTTGTCGTACCCGCCGGGTAGGTTGGAGACCATGCGCATCGCCACCTGGAACGTGAACTCGGTCACCGCCCGTCTCCCGAGGCTGCTGGCCTGGCTGGAGAGCAGCGGCACGGACGTGCTGTGCGTTCAGGAAGCCAAGACCACCGCCGAGCAGTTCCCCTCCGACCAGCTGCGCGAGCTGGGCTACGAGACGGCGGTCCACGCGACCGGCCGGTGGAACGGGGTGGCGGTGCTCTCCCGCGTCGGCATCGAGGACGTGGTCCAGGGACTGCCCGGCGACCCCGGCTACGACGGCGTGCGCGAGCCCCGCGCCCTCGCCGCCACGTGCGGCCCGGTCCGCGTCTGGTCGGTGTACGTGCCGAACGGCCGGGAGCCGGAGCACCCCCACTACGCGTACAAGCTCCAGTGGTTCGAGGCCCTGAAGGCCGCGATCGCCGGGGACGCGGCGGGCAGCCGCCCGTTCGCCGTGCTCGGCGACTACAACGTGGCGCCCACCGACGACGACGTCTACGACATCGCCGCCTTCGACGGCGCCACGCACGTCACGCCGGCCGAGCGCGCGGCTCTCGCCGCGCTGCGCGAGACGGGACTGTCGGACGTGGTCCCGCGCCCCCTCAAGTACGAGCACCCGTACACGTACTGGGACTACCGCCAGCTCTGCTTCCCCAAGAACCGCGGCATGCGCATCGACCTGGTCTACGGCAACGAGCCGTTCGCGAAGGCCGTCACCGACGCGTACGTGGACCGCGAGGAGCGCAAGGGCAAGGGTGCCTCGGACCACGCCCCGGTCGTCGTCGACCTGGACGTCTGACGGACTCGGGCCCGCCTGGGGTCCGGCCGGTCACCGTCCGAGCACCCGCGGGTCGACCGAGCGGGCCATCGCCGCCAGGCCCGCGTCGTTCGGGTGGAGATGGTCGCCGCTGTCGTACGCCGCGAGCAGCCGCGCCGGGTGCGCGGGGTCGCGCAGCACCGCGTCGAAGTCGAGTACCCCGTCGATCCCGGCCTCGTCGGCGGCCTCCTGCCGGATCCAGGTGTTCACCGCGGTCCGCCGGGTGTCGGCCGCCGCGGTGCACCGGGCTTCGCCCTCGCAGGGAGCGACGGTCGCGGCCACGACCCGCACTCCGCGCGCGTGCGCACGCGCGGCGATCTCCCGCAGGCCCGCGACGACCTCGTCGGCCGACGCCCCCCAGCGCACGTCGTTGACCCCCTCGAAGACGACGACCGTACGCACGGACGTCTGGGCCAGCACGTCACGGTCCAGCCGGTGCAGCGCGCTCACCCCGCCCGTGTCGGTGGAGACCCCGTCGCCCGGATAGCGGTCGCCGACCACACGGTTCGCGGAGATCCCCTGATTCAGGACGCCATAGTGCGGGACCACATGTTGGTTCAGCACACGTGTGGCCAGCACATTGGGCCAGCGGTGGTTCGCGTCCGGCGTCGACTTCTCGCCGTCGGTGATCGAGTCACCGAGCACGACCACCGACCCCGGCCCGCCGCCCACGTCCACCCCGGTCAGCAGCGGCCAGCTCGTGATCGTCGAGGTGTACGCGGCCGGGGAGCCGTCGCCCGCGTGGTCACCGGGTTCGCTCACGTACGAGCGCTGTACCGCGAGCCGGTGCACGGGCGCCGCCGTCACCGTCCCCGGCAGATGGAAGCTGACGAGCAGATCGGCGTCCTCGGGCACGCCGAAGTCCACGGGATCGCTGAACGCCTGCGCCCCCGCCGGGACGACCGTCCCCGCCGAGCCGCGGAACGTGAGCGGCACGGGCCTCGCCACCGGAGCCGCGCCGGACGCGCGCACGGCCACGGTCGCGCTCCCGACCCGTACCGGCGACGACGCGAAGGTGTTGTCGAGCCGGATCCGGACCCGGGGGCCGCCCGCCGAGGTGTGCACCACGAGCCGCAGCGTCCGGTCGGTCCAGGGGCCGACGGCCGTGTACCCGGACGACGACGCCGCCCAGCTCCCCGTCCAGCCCCGGGTGGAGGGGCGCACCGACAGGGCGAACACATGCAGGGCGTCGTCGCGCGGCAGCTCCACCGAGGCGACCTCGCGGCCTTCGGCGATCGGCACCGTGACCACGTACAGCCGTGCCTGGTGCGCGAGGGGGCCTGCGGGCGTGTTGATGCGGGGCAGTGCCACGGCCTTCGTGGCGAGCGGGCCGGTGCGCCAGTCGGGGGCGCTCAGCCGGAACCGGGACCGGGTGCCGCCCGCGTACCGCACCGTGCCGGTACCGCCGGCCTCGGCGCCGCCCGTGGCCGCCACGAGGAAGGCGAGCGCGTCGCCGTGACCGCGCAGCCGGACCCGCTGGCCGTCGGCCCTTACGTTGTCCGGCTCGCCCGCGTCCCGGCGCGGCCAGGTCAGCCGCGCGCCCTGGACCGTCAGCGAGTGCCCGGGGGTCCATCCCGCCGCCGCCAGATCCCGCGCCGACAGGGAACCGCCGGCACCGTCGAAGTCCGCCTCGCCGGGCCGGGCGTCGTCACTGACCGCCGTGTTGTCGAAGAGCCGCTCCAGCGGGAGCGCCGCGGATCCGCCCGATGCCGTCCGGGGTCCGCCCTCCGGGGCGGCCGATCCGCCGTCCGCGACCGCGGAGGGCCCGCTCGGCACACCGCCGGGCCGGTCCGCCGCGGAGGCGGGCCCGGCCGGGACCACGGGCATCGCGGCGGCGCACAGCCCGAGCACCACGACCGCCGCTCTCCACAGACTTCGACGCACGTCCGGTCCCTCCCCGCGTCAGTGACTGACGTGATGACAGATGCGTCATGAAGCTAAGGAGGAGCGGAAGGCGCGTCAATGACAGGCGCCCGAACGTGGCCCGAACTCACCCGGACGTCACGGCGACGCCGTCACGGGCAGGCCCGCCACCATGGGGTGGTCGTGCTCGACCGTGCCGAGTCCCGCGGCGCCGCCCGGCGCACCGAGTTCGGCGAAGAACTCGGTGTCCGCCATGCGGAACTCCGACCACTCCTGAGGTGTGTCGTCCTCGAAGAAGATGGCCTCGACGGGGCAGACCGGCTCGCAGGCCCCGCAGTCCACGCACTCGTCCGGGTTGATGTACATCTTACGCGGACCCTCGTAGATGCAGTCGACGGGACACTCGTCGACGCAGGCCTTGTCCTTGAGGTCGACGCACGGCTGGGCGATGACGTAGGTCATGAGGAGTCCTCCACGGTCCAGGTGTCGTTGCCAGCGAGGAGCAGGGCGAGGTCGCCCTTGCCGTTCTGCTCGACGGCGGTGTCGAGTTGGTCGGCCATGAGCGCGTCGTACGCGGGGCGCTCGACGTCGTGGAACACGCCGATGGGGGTGTGGTGCAGGCCCGCTTCTCCATGTCCCGTGGGGCCGGCGAGGCGGGAGAGGGCGAAGGCGGTGGTCGGGGACGTGGAGTGCGCGTCGTGGACCAGGATCTGTGCCTCGTTCTCCGGCGTGACGGCCACGACTTCAAGGTCGCCGGTGCGCGGGTCGCGGACGACGCCCTTGGCGCGGTCGGCGCCGAAGCGGATGGGCTGTCCGTGTTCGAGGCGGATCACCGCCTCCTCGGCCTGCTGTCTGTCCTTCAGCGCCTCGAAGGCGCCGTCGTTGAAGATGTTGCAGTTCTGGTAGATCTCCACCAGGGCCGTGCCGGGGTGCTCGGCGGCCTGCCGCAGCACACTCGTCAGATGCCGGCGGTCCGAGTCGACGGTGCGGGCGACGAACGAGGCGCCGGCGCCGAGGGCGAGGGACACCGGGTTGAACGGCGTGTCCAGCGAGCCCATGGGTGTGGATTTGGTGATCTTGCCGACTTCGCTGGTGGGGGAGTACTGGCCCTTGGTCAGTCCGTAGATCCGGTTGTTGAAGAGGAGGATCTTGAGGTTGACGTTGCGGCGGAGGGCGTGGATGAGGTGGTTGCCGCCGATGGAGAGGGCGTCGCCGTCGCCGGTGACGACCCAGACGCTGAGGTCGCGGCGGGAGGAGGCGAGTCCGGTGGCGATGGCGGGGGCGCGGCCGTGGATGGAGTGCATCCCGTAGGTGTTCATGTAGTACGGGAAGCGGGAGGAGCAGCCGATGCCGGAGACGAAGACGATGTTCTCCTTCGCCAGGCCGAGTTCGGGCATGAAGCCCTGGACGGCGGCGAGGATCGCGTAGTCACCGCAGCCGGGGCACCAGCGGACCTCCTGGTCCGACTTGAAGTCCTTGGCGGACAGAGCGACTTCGCTCTTCGGTACCAGGGACAGTGTCTCAATGGGCATGGAGGGCCTCCTTGAGAACCGTGGCGAGCTGTTCCGCCTTGAACGGCATGCCGTTGACCTGGTTGTACGAGCGCGCGTCCACGAGGTACTTGGCGCGGA